>NZ_RSDT01000019.1:0-41511 GCF_004522605.1 Comamonas sp. A23 | reverse complement strand
ACCCGGCTGCCCACACACAAGGACAGCCGCATCGGGGAACTGTTGCCGCATCGGTGGCAGAGCGCCACGATCTGAGTCTCAGTCATGACCGCCGCCGGCGGTCAATATGGGTTGGCCAGACGGATACGTCATTTCTTCAGATACAGATACTATGAAAATCAGTGCTCGCAATGTCTTGCAAGGCAAGGTTATCTCGATTGTCACGGGCCCGGTCAGCACGGAACTGACACTAGAAGTTGCCCCTGGTGTGAGAGTCACGTCCTCTATCACCTCGACGTCGGCCCAGTCCCTGGGGTTGAAAGAGGGCGACAACGCATATGCCGTCATTAAAGCGTCGTCGGTGATGGTCGCTGTGGATTGAACAGCTCTTCTGTCTAAGCAAGGAGGCTCCTAAGGGAGCCTTTCTGATTCAGCCAGTTCAGATCAGTTGGATGCGCTAAGTTAAAAGCTTCTTTCGCAAGCCACGACCTCCAGACCGGCGCAGCGGATAGCACGGCGATGTTTGCGCAGACAGCCAACAGGCATCAGAAGCCGGACAAGGGATTGCTGCGCTTCTGAATTCCGGGGTATTGAGGTCCAATCAAGTCAGGTGGTCTTCCACAATCAACCAGCCCATGCTCCCAACCCCATCATTGATGATGTCCAGGTGGTTACCGCCCTCGTACAGACGAATGTTCTGACCAACGAAGGCTTTGGGTGCAAGGCGCTCAATATGGGACAGGGCCAGCCTTATTTGCTCGCCAAGCTCAGAAAGTGACTTTTGAGAGTAGTCAATGTCGATAGCCTCGGCCAGCAGTCCATAGACAACTCTCTTTTTTCCCTCTTCGGGGAAGGCAAGCACCTTTGTATGCAAGAGCTCTGCATTCGAAAATTTGCGACCAGTGAGCTTTTCAAAAACTTCAATGCTTGGCAAAGTTCCCTCCTAGCGCTGCGTGACTCAATGTAACCAGCATAGTCGAGCGCATTGAAGAGATGCAAGCACCAAGAGCGCGTAGTTACGCCTACTTCCCTAATGAATTCAGGACTGCAAACGACGAAGACCAGCTGCTGGGCATGGTTTGTCAATCGCCCTCAGGTGCCTGATCCTGCCCGTGAAAGGCTTCCCATGCAGCTGCTTCCAGCTCACCGCAATCAGAGATGAGATTGCCGTCCTCATCATGCAGCGTATACGTTTGTTGCTCACCTCCAATGCTCGCGGCGCCATCAAGTCCCAGCAGCAAGGTATACATGGTGTCTCTCAGCACCGCATCCAGAATCGCTCGAAGTTGCTCGTGCTGCTTGGGCGTGAGCTCTAGAGCTGCGATCCGCGCTGCGACCTCCGACTCCTCATGAGCATTCATGAAAGACAAAAGAAGTTCTGACCTGAGCTTGACCCAGTTTTCAACAAATTGTTTGGCGTTCATCGTTACATGCGCAGTCATCGGCAGCGTCCAGGAGACTGAAGAAAAATTACCGCAAAAGTCGCGACTTGTGGCAACTCACTGCTGGCCAGCATTCGGTTTGCAGCTGTTCATAACAGCAAGCCTGAGCCAGGCCAGCGCAGGATCATTGTGCTTTCGCGCATGCCAGGCCTGTTGGTATGCCATTTTCGGCAGTTGCAATTGGCGTGGAGGCGCAAACTGCCGCAGATTCTTGAATGAGCGTAGCGGTCCGACCGCACGACGGGCAATCGTCAGAACCAGATCGGTACCTGGCAGCAATTCAACCGCAGCGCTCCAGTGTGGCAAGGCCACCGCAATCCTCCTTTTGAGTCCCTTGGCGGCGAGTGCGCGCTCGATCTCGTCGTTCGCATCCGGCCTCAATGCCAGCATGACATGAGGGCGCGCCAGCCATTCCTCTAGCGACAGTCCTCCTTTTTCCGGACTGACGGCCTTGTCTGCGAGACAGATGAAATCCTCTTCAAACAGTGTTTCGACCTGGATGTCTTGTGCAAGATCGGGAAAGATCCCCAGAGCCAGATCCAGTTCACCATCGGCTAGCTGTACCAGCATGGCATCACGGCTGGCCTGACTGATGGCGAAGTCAAAGCCGGGCGCATGTTTGCGGACGTATCGCATCAGGTCCGGAAGTACCAGACGAGCCGCATAGTCGGACAGTGACAGCCTGAATCGTCGTTGTGCCTGCAGTGGATCGAACTGAGGTGTTCCCAGTAGAGTATTGAGGCTGCCCAAAGCCTCCGAGAGCGGTTGCAGCAGTGCATTGCCTCGGGCCGTCAGCTCCAGCTTTCCCTGCTTGCGCACCAGCAATGGGTCATTGAAATGCTCGCGCAGCTGAGCTAGCGAATGACTCATTGCCGGTTGGCTCTTGTGCAGGCGCATGGCAGCCCTGGTCACGTGCTTCTCGGTCAGCAACGCGTGAAGTGCCAGCAGCAGATTGAGGTCGATACGGCGCAGATCATCCATGCGAAGAATAGTACACGTGCATATAAACGATTTCCATAATTAATCCGTATGCGAGACCATTCAGACATTGCTTGTAGACGTTTGAAGGAGTGGCAGATATGAACAGCAAGATGGCATTGATGACGGTCGCCTCACTGGGCATGGCCTTGCTGGCGGGGGCCATCCTGCCTTTTCAGGCCGCTGCAAATGCCAACGTAGGCCGTGCTCTTGGTCACCCTTTCTGGGGGGCTGCCACATCGCTGGTGATCAGCCTGGCCGTGATGGTGCCCATGCTGATTCTGGTCAAAGCCCCCATGCCGAATTTCAGCAATGCGTTTCACGGACCCTGGTGGTTGTGGATCGGCGGTGTCCTGGGGGCTGTTTACGTCGCCAGTGCTGCAGCCCTGATACCCAAACTGGGTGCCGGCGGATTTCTGGTTGCCGTGGTCGCAGGACAGATGGTCGTGGCGGTATTGATCGATCACTTCGGTGTCATGGGGCTGGAGCCCAAGCCCATCAACGTCATGCGTGTGCTGGGTGTGCTCCTGATTCTTGGCGGGGTGTTCCTGATCCAGGGAGCAGGAGCAGCCAGGCCTGCCGCCGCTGCGATCCCCGCCACCTCCGGCGTGGGCTTGGCTTGAGCACAAAAATAGTGACGGCCCCACTGGCGCGGCGCCAGTGCGCTGAACCCTTCTCGAAAGGAAATGGAAATCAGCGCCTCACGTCGAAATGCTCAATGCGAGCCTTTGGTTGGACATTGACGGCCTCATGCCGTAACTGCGTTTGACAAGATCAAGCAACCACAGGCCTTCCGATCAAGAAGAATGTCCCTGACGCTCGTCGAACGTCTGGGGTTCCGTCACACCAAGTGCATACGATTAGGAGTGTGCATGCCTGAAGCAGGAGATCGCCATGAGCAAATTCAGTATTCAGCACATTGATCACATCGTGTTGCGCGTCACTGACCTGGAGCGCAGCATCCGCTTCTACCAAACGGTCCTGGGCTGTACCTTGGTGAAGCGTCGTGAGGATTTGGGTATGGTTCACCTGCGAGCTGGTGCATCCATGATTGACCTGGTGGATGTTGAGGGCCCCTTAGGCCGTGCGGGCGGACCTGCGGCTTCAAGCGAGCGCAGAAATGTCGATCATTTCTGCCTGCGTATCGAGCCTTTTGATGAGCAAGCCATCCTCGCCCATTTGGCTGGCCATGGTCTTGAGGCGGATGGGGCGGTGCGGCGCTTTGGTGCTGACGGCATGGGCCTGTCCATCTACTGCAAAGACCCGGACGGCAATCAGCTTGAACTTAAAGGGCCCGCGAGCGCCGATTAACAGCTCATGCGGCTGTCCGTACCCCTGGAGTGCTCGCTATGCCCGACCTGGTTGCTCGAAAGACAGCCTCTGGCTGTGGATTCAAGCGATTGCGGCTGTCGCCGTCCGGCCCGCAAGAGACGCTGCCCATCACGGTAAGGTGTCACCGCTCCTGTCTCGGTCAACTCAGGACGGGTTCGTTTGACCCTTAAACTAGCCGCATGAATCGACGTAGTCTGGTCTTATCCGCCCTGGCCGCAGGGTTTGCTCAAGTGACGGCGGCAGGCCCTCAGCCTCAAGAAATGGCCGAGTGGTCTCGGTTTTTCACAGAAGCCGATGCGCAAGGCAGCATCGTTGTTCTCGATGCACGCGATAACTCTGAAACTACCCACGTTTACAACGTGTCGCGTTCCGCTCGGCGTTACTCGCCAGCCTCTACCTTCAAGATTCCGCACAGCCTGTTTGCGCTTGATGCAGGGCTGCTGCGTGACGAATTTCAGCTCATTCAATGGGATGGTGTGAAACGACCTGTGGAGGCCTGGAACGTGGACCAGAATCTGCGCTCCGCGATGAGGAACTCCACCGTCTGGGTGTATGAGCGCTTCGCCAAGGAACTCGGCGATGCACGCGAGAGCGCCTATATGCGAAAGATTGGGTATGGCAATGCGGTCGCCACTGGCGACAAGCCATTCTGGGTTGAGGGCGACCTCGCCATCTCATCCTTCGAGCAGATTGCTTTCTTGCAACGGCTTTACCGCAATCAACTGCCTTTCCAGGTCGAGCACCAGCGGCTTGTGAAGGACGTGATGGTCAATGAAGCAGGGCCTGACTGGATACTGCGTGCAAAAACGGGCTGGACCGGAAAAATCGGCTGGTGGGTGGGCTGGGTAGAGTGGCCCAGCGGCCCCGTCTTCTTCGCCTTGAACATGGACACGCCCAACAGACTTGCCGACCTTGCCAAACGGCAAAGCATCACACGCAATGTTCTGCGCTCCATTAAAGCGCTACCCACTTCAGCATAGACCTGAACCGGGAGCAGAAGCCGGCTGAGCCATGTCTTGAAGAGCTCCTGCGGCCGGTTCCTGCCCCCCGTTTACATGCTCCAAAGGGATACTTGAGATGTGAGCCGACATGGATAGTCAGGCGACGATCTCTCCGTTGCGGATCGCCATGCGAATGGCCTGCGCCGTCGTGGCAACGCCCAGGCGCTTGCGGATGCGGCGCAGGTGGTTTTCCACAGTGCGTTCGGACAGGCCGAGGGTTGCGGCAATCTCCGTCTGCCGCCGGCCGGCGGCAGTCCATGCGAGCACCTCACGTTCGCGATCGGACAAGGGGCCGAGCTCCTCTTGAGCGGGCAACTCCAGCAGCCTGCGCGCCGTGCGGAATGCGGTTTGGGCGATCAGCTCCAGCGCCAGCCGGGCCTGCGGCGAGGCATCGATGCGCTCGCCGCCCAGGCTCATCGCGCCTTCCAGCCCCAGGAGGCCGAATACAGGCACTTGCAGACCGTGGATACCCGGGCCCTGCGGCGCGCGGACGACGCTGTAACGCTCGCCCTGAGCGCCGTTCGTCTTGGTCCAGAAGAAGGGCTGGTTCGTCTCCAGGATATGGCGCGTCACCGGGCAGTGCCGCACGTAGGTTTCAGCATCGACAGGCGCGCCCGTGCCGAACCAGTCGCCTTCGATCCAGTAGATGCGCTCCACCGCATCGTCCCGAGCGCTGGAAGCCGAAAACAGCACAAAACGGTCGTACCCCAGCGGCGCGCCGACAGCACGCACCGTATCCTGGATTGCGGCAAGGCTGCGGGCGCCCTCGATGGCGAGGGCTCCGTGCAATGCCGCCTGCGCGATTGCAGTGCTCATCTCAGGCCGTGACTTCCTTGAGCAAGGTTTCGGCCGCGAGCTTGCCAAGCGCATTGCCAGCCAGAGGGCTGTCGCCGGTGATCAGCTGGCGGTCCCGGTGCACGGCACCCGAGATGCCGTCGTTGACGATCTCGAAACCCAGGGTCTTGAGCCTTTCGCCGAACTTCCAGGTCAGGTGACCCGGCATGTAGCCGATGGCCGGGGTCTGCGCATCAAGTGCGTCGGGGAAGGCGCAGATCTTGTAGCCTCGGTAGATGTCGCTGTCGCCAACCGCTAGGAAGGCAGCAGGTCCGTGGCACAGGGAGATGACGAACCGGTTGTTGGCCGCAGCCCATTCCAGTACCGCACCTACGTCACGGCTGTCGGGGATGCCGATCAGCGCGCCATGCCCGCCGGGGACGAAGATGGCGGCGTACTGCTCTAGCCCCTGCTCAAGCACCGTCGACAGGCGCAGCGGCTCCTTGAATTGGGAGTGGTACTTGTTGAAGAAGCCCTTGACCGTCTCGTCTTCGGAAGGCATTGCCCAGAATTCGAACTTGACGGGATTTCCCGACATCGTTGCCACATCGAACGCGAATCCCGCCTTGTCCAGGTGGTACATGGGCAGAAGCGTCTCGACCGGGTGGTTGCCGGTGGAGAAAAAGCTGCCGTTATCGGTCAGCAGGTAGCGCTCGTCTGCGCCGATCATCAGGATCTTCTTGCTGCCTTGATAGGTTTTCGCGTAGTCGGCGCCGCTCAGGTCGGACTTGGGCGACGTGAACTGGCTGAGCGAGTAGGGGGAGGGGAAGAACGCATTGAGTTCGGCCGGATCGGGTTGCGGTTGCTTGGTGGGAGTCGATGGTTCAGCCATGGGGCACCTCTGGGGTAGTTTGCGGAGGGCACAACAATGCGGCGGCAAGAAACCTGTGGCAATGAGGGATTTCCGTCAACGCGGGTCGGGCGAAGTCGGAATTTTGCTCTTGCTCTGTTTCAGGCTCGCACAGAGCCAAAGTCGGGAGCAGAAGCCTGGAGGCGCTCCGCCAATTCGCGTGTCTCAATGGTTGAGTCACTTCGGGCCGACTGCATTTGCGATGCTCGCCGCGCCTGTTTGTCCGCATACATGCACTGATCAGCCTCCTTGAGCACAGCCTGCGGAGAGCTGGCGGATGGATCGGCACTCACAATGCCAAAGCTTGCTCCTGGGTAGTCGAAGCTGCACTCGGCAAATTTATAGCTTCCGATCAGCAGCGGTGCCAATCGACTGCGCATGGCTTCAAGAGCCTTGTCCTGATCCATTGGGTCAGGTGGAGCAATCAGCCCGATGACGACGAATTCATCACCACCTAGTCGCCCCAGCATGTCACTCTTGCGCAAACCCGCAGACATGCGCCGGCCGACTTCGACGAGGAATTGGTCACCGACCACATGTCCGTAGGTGTCGTTGATCGCCTTGAATCCATCCAGATCGATGAAGGCAACCAGGACCCATTGCTGCGTGCGGCCCGCTAAAGCGAACAGCCGATCCAGTTGGGCCATCACATTGCGCCGGTTCGGCAGATTGGTCAGAGCGTCATGGTTCGCCGCATGTCGCTCGTCCTGCCGCCGCGCCACCATTTGCCCGATCACGTGGCTGGAGAGCAGGATGAAAAGCAGGCCGATCGCCGCCACCAGCCCTGCCATCCAATAGTGCTGTCGACGCATGGCAGGCAGGTGATCCAGGGCCGCCATCGTGATCAGCTGGTACTGTGTTTTGGATAGCGGCTCACGCCGCAGCAGATAGGGTTTGCCATCGATGAGCCACTGATCAGCATGGCCGGAGCTGGCCATGGCTTGCACATCCAGAGCTATTCCTGGATCTTCTCCATTGTCTGGCGAAGAGGGCGTGCTGGAAGACTGCGCAGTACCCGGCGAAAGAAGCCCTGCCGCATTGCGCAGCATGAATGGAGCGGACGAAGCGGTGGTCACTCTTCCCTGGCGATCCACGATCAGTGCAATGTGGTGTCCAGTCAGGTAGAGCGCTATTTCCGGGGCATCGAACTTCACCGTGACGGAGCCCAGAGGCATGTCGTCTTCGTTCTCGATGCGGCTGGCTACAAAATAGGACGGTGTCTTGTTCAGCCGGGCGATACCGAACGAATGGCCATTGCCGTCACGCAATGCATCGATCAAATAGGGACGGCCAGAGTAGATCATGCCCACGATGCTGTCAGGCTCATCCCAGTTGCTGGCCGTCACCGTGTCGTCCGACATGTTGTTCATGTAGATGCGGGCATAGCGCAGATCACTGGAGAGTTCATGCATGAAGTTGCCGACCTTGCGCACCAACGGATCCTGCGTGAACTGCGCCGCGCGCTGCTGGCGCGTGAGCCTGGCCAGACTTGGCGGATCGTCGCGATACCGGGTGGCCAGCTGGATCACCGAGCCCTGGCGCGCCACCATATTGGCCACACTCGACATTTCCGTGAACAGCCGATCCATGATGCGTGCGGTCGTCTTGGCTTCGTATTCGGCGCTGGTCGCCAGGCGATCCAGCTCTGCACCCATGACTCGCTTTGACATCCACCACCCCAGACCAGCCACCAAGGTCAGCCACGCAACGGCCATTCCCAGTGTCGCCATGCGCACGGTGGGGCGCATTGACTGTTTGTGCTGAGCTTGCAGCGGTAATGCCTTGCCCACGTACTCCCTCCAGGCTGTTTTGAACGCATGGTAACAAGTACGTCTGGAGCGAAAAAGTCAGGAAAGGTCATCGGTGAAGCCGGTGTCGCGGCCGTATGAGCCCTTTGCGAAAAAAGCCGGCGCAGTCGAGGGTTGAGCCGGCCTGGATGCGACCGCATTGAGGGTGCTCCTGAATGGTGCGCCGTCTTTCCCGGGTACTTAAACCACCGCAGCGCTGAACGGCTCTGGCCTTCGTGCAAGCAGATGCGACAGCCTTTGAAGGCCCGTCTGCAAGCGTCCACGGTCCTTGATGCTGCCCAGCGAGATGCGAATGGCATTGACGGAGCCGCTGCCGGTGGCGCTGGTTGCGAATGCCTCCGCCGGCGTGACGGCGATGCCCTCGTTGTCGGCCGCACGCGCAAGCTGTGAGGAGTTCCAATACCCTGGCAACTCGAGCCATACATGCAGGCCGTCTCCAGTGCCGCTGTACCTCCCCGCAAGAATATCCCTGGCCATCCAGTGGCGCAGACGCGCCTCCTTGCGTACGCCTTCCATCAAAGCAGCAGCCGAACCGTCGAGAATCCACTGTGTGGCCAGTGCGGCCGTCAGAGGAGCGACCATCAGCGCAAATGACCTGAGCGCGACCAGGAAGCGTTCGCGTTCATGCGGGTCACGTATGAGCACGAAGGCGACACGCAAGCCGGGCGTCAGGCACTTCGACAGGGTCGAGATGTAGGACACCTGTTCCTGGGCAAACGTGGCAATAGGTGGTGGCGGTGCATCGGCAAGCAGCCAGTAGGGGTCATCTTCGACGATGCGTACATTGCAGCGCTTGGCGATGTTGGCGAGCTCCTTGCGCCGGCGCTCCGGAATGGTGATGGCGGTCGGGTTCTGCAATGTAGGGTTGAGGTAGAGCAGCCCAGGCTGATGCTGATGGCAGGCTTGCTCCAGCATCTCGGGCACCATCCCGTGCTGGTCCGCTTCCACCGCAACGATGCGCCGGCCGAACTGGGTCGCAGCAGTACGCAGGCCCGGATAACTTGCTGGCTCTGTCAGTATCACATCGCCAGGCTTCGTCAGCGCCAGGATCAATGCGGCAATTGCCGCTTGAGCGCCCGGACAGACAACAACCTGTGCTGAATCCAGAGCTCCAAACATCGGCTCCAGCCATCTGGCTCCTGCCTTGCGGTCGGAGTCGCTTCCTCCGCCCAGGTGGTAAGTCATCAGCAATGCGGTATCTGCCCCCATCATTACCTGAGAAAGGCCTTGTTTCAGCAGGTCGTCGAAGTCCACGCCAGCGGGTGGGGGAGGAGTGTTCATGCTCAGGTCGAGGACCGAGGTCAGTTCAATTCTCGGTGCCGCGACATAAGTACCCCGCGCGCCGCGGCCTTCCAGCAGATGGCGGCGTCTGGCTTCGTCGTATGCGCGCGTGACCGTTGTCAGGTCGAGGTTCAGCTGTGCTGCCAATTGGCGCTGCGGGGGCAGACGATCACCCGGCTTCAGCGAACCGTCTGCCATTGCCGCCTGCAAGGCATCCGCAATTTGCAAGAAGCGTGGCCCGCCATGCATGGCCAATCGCGGCAGCCAAACTGGCAAACTGTCATCTTGTATGGTTTTCATACGAAGACATTTTGTCTCAATGTATGGAAATTGCTTTTAAGTAATATGCCTCAGAGCGTGTGGCGATCCCATTCTTGTATGGCAATCGCCGACGTTTTCGCCTCTCTCCTTCGGGAGGCGGTGTTCCTCACGGTAGACAGTGTCAAGTCATAGCTGGAAATTCTCAAAATGATCGATTGGGTCCCTGTAATCTTTGTTACGTTCAAGGTTCTCATCTTCGGCGCGTGCATGTTCTTCGCCATCAAGTGGCATTACGACCAAGGAAAGAAGGGAATGGACAGGCGCGCGCTGCTGCGCACGGGCGGCAAGGTGGCTGCCGCCTTCATGCTGGGGCTGCTGTTTGTTCTGCTGTTCACTTTCGGCCTTGCCAGAATGCTCGGCATGGACTTGAGCCTGCCATGACGGCAAAGGCTGGTCGGCCGATATCCAGCAATGCAATGAGCCTTGCATTCATCGCACGGCCATGACTGGTTGCCTTATCGAAGATGGCGATCTGCCTTGCGTGGCCTTTGCAGACGACCTTTGGCTCCAGGCATTCGGGAGACCACTTGCTTCGGATGACGAGGTCGCTCATTGCTCAACCGCCAGGCTGGCCCTGCTTTTCCGGGCCAGCTGGACAAAAGCCAAAGCAGCGGGCGAGAGCTTGTCAAAGCTCAGCGCGGCCAACGCGATTTTCCGGCGACAACGGGGCTTTAACGGGCGGTAGACAACACCTGCCGGGGGCTCGGGCAGAGCCAGACGTGCGGCAATGGTGACTGCCTCGCCTTGCGCGACAAAGCCCATCATCGAGGTGAGCTGCTCAAACTTGAACAGAGTTCTGGGTGAGGCGCCCTGGCTGGCCAAAAAAGCATCGATATGGGGGCCCGAGCCTGCGCTGGTACGGATAAAGGGCTGTCCATGAAAGCTCATGGCAGCAATGGCCGATTGGGACGCAAGGGGGTGCGCAGCAGGCAGCACCGCCACCAGCTCGTCTTCAGCCAGGGTCAGGGTGTCGAAGCGCTCGTCGGGCAAGACGACAAAGCCCAGTTCCACACGCCGCTCCAGCAGCCACTGAACGACTGTGTCGTCCATGGCTTCCTCGATGTGCACCTCGACCAGGGGGTGCTTCTGCTGAAAGCGTGCCAGGAGCTTCGGCAGCAGACGCAGCGACGAGGTGGCGCCAAAAGATGCAATGCGCAAGGTGCCTCGGGCAATGCCATGCTCCGCATCGGCTTCCTGCTGCAATGCCTCTTTTTGCTGAAGAATGTCATTGGCGCGGCTCAGTAGCCTGGCGCCCACTTCGGTCAGTGTTGCCGCTGCTCCTTCGCGCTTGAAAAGTGAGACACCCAGCTCTGTCTCCAACTGCTTGATGGCATGGCTGACGCCGCTCTGGGAAATACCCAGCAGACCCGCTGCGCGAGAGAAGCTGCCGACCCGGGCGAGCGCTGCAAAGACTTCGAGTTGTGTGAATGTCATGAGCTTTTACTCATTCGACGATGAATGCTGATTATCAGATAGTAACGTCTCATGAACACATTACGAACTTCCACCCATTTGGGATTGATTGGCATGGCTGCCCTGTGGGGCGCCTCCTGGCCCTGGGGACGCATCGTCGCGCAAACCATGCCTCCGCTGGCAGCGGCCAGCCTGCGCTTCTTTCTGGCTGGTCTCCTGCTGGTGCTGTGGCTATACCGTAGCGGGCGCATGGGTGCATTGCGTGTTCTGGGGCCTCGCCAATGGGGGGGCCTGGCCTGCGCTTCTGCCGTAGGCGTGCTGGGCTACTCCGTGTTCTTCTTGCAGGCACTCAAGACCGTGCCCGCGGGCAAGGCGGCCATGGTGGTGGCGCTCAACCCGGTACTGACCATGCTGTTCGCAGCGCTGCTGTTTCGTGAACGCGTGAACGCCGTCATGTGCCTGGGCTTGGGGCTGGCCGTGACGGGCGCCCTGTATGCGCTGAGCGGCGGCGCTTTGGGGGAGCTGGTATCTTCCTCGTCCGGCGTGGGAGAGTGGCTGCTGCTTGGCTGCGCCGCATGCTGGGTTGCCTATACCCTGATAGGACGCATCGTTCTGACCCACGTGGATGCGCTGACCACGACGACGGCAACCGCACTCATTGGCGCTGCACTGCTTCTTATGGCCAGCATTGCTCTGGAGGGCTCGTCCGCCTGGACTGGCCTGGCAAAAGCCCCTGCCGTCGCCTGGTACAGCGTTGTGGCGCTGGCCCTGGGCGCTACGGCATTGGCTTACGCCTGGTACTTGAAGGGCGTCCAGGAGCTGGGTGCTGGCGCCGCAGCCGCGTATATGTCACTGGTGCCGCTGTTTGGCATGCTGCTGTCCAGCGTCTGGCTCGGAGAGCCCATCACCAACTCGCTGCTGGGTGGCGGCGCTACGGCCATCTTCGGCATGTTGTTGATGAATATCGGGCGCATACGACTGGAGAGGGCTGCTTTCTCTGAGGCTGCCTGATTCGGGTCGAGTGCTGCTGCTTTCGGCCAGGAGCAGACCTCGACTGATATATTCAAATGCAACAACACTTGAGAAACCATCATGCCTGGCTTTGAGAATTGGCTTGCCTTCGGCCTTGTTTCCCTTGGAATGGTCCTCACTCCAGGACCGAACATGGTTTATTTGATTTCCCGATCGATATGCCAGGGACGTACCGCCGGTCTTATCTCCCTGGGGGGAGTTGCTCTCGGCTTCGTGTTCTACATGATGTGTGCGGCACTGGGCATTACGGCGATCGTCATGGCGGTACCGTATGCCTACGATGCGTTGCGCATTGGCGGGGCTCTGTACCTGATCTATCTGGCATGGCAAGCCGTCAAGCCGGGTGGCCGCTCTCCGTTTGAAGTCAAGAACCTTCCGCAGGACGGCCCAAAGAAGCTGTTCCTGATGGGGTTCCTGACCAATCTTCTCAACCCGAAGATCGCCGTGATGTATCTGTCACTGCTGCCTCAATTCATCAGCCCTGAACATGGCAGCGTGCTCTCGCAATCCCTGGTTCTGGGCTTTACCCAGATTGTGATCAGCGTCAGTGTGAACGCCACGATTGCCATGCTTGCAGGATCGATAGCAGTATTTCTTTCCGGCCGTCCGACGTGGATCCTGGTCCAGCGATGGCTGATGGGAACAGTCCTCGCCGGCTTGGCCGTACGTATGTTGACCGAAGCAAGGAAATAGCACCTTGCCGAACCACCTTGGGACGTATGGCGACAGTCATAGATGGACCATTTGTGGCCCTTCGCACATCTCAGAAGCGTTCACTGGAAGATGACGCCATGGACAATGGCGATGCTGAACAGCCAATCGGCGTTCAGCATCGTCGAACGTTACACGCCTTGCCCTTGGGGCGGCTGGCACGACCCGGCAAACTCAAGACAGCTGCAGCCGGCCAGAAGCTGTCCTTGAAACAGGCAATGAATTTTCAAGACACGCGAACGAGTTGCTGCTCGGTAACCGTGCTTCCCCACTGCGCTCCTGGCTCCTCCTTCTGCAGCTTGAAGCCAAAAGACTCATACAGCTTGCGGGCGGCGTCCAAGCCTTTGAATGTCCACAGATGGACTTCACGGAACCCACGTATATCGCAGAATGTCATCGCCTCTGTCATCAACTGCCTGCCGACACCGCTACCGCGACAACCATCGTCCAAGATGAACCATCGCAGATGGGCTCTGTTGTCACCCAGGTCCTGGCCGTCAATCGCGAGCGAGCCAACAATTCGGTCATTGAGCAGGGCGGTCCATACCCTATTGCACGGCTCGTTCAGCCGTCCGGCGAACTCTGCCGCGCCAGTCGCGACCTGGCTCTCGAAGAACTGCCCGAAATTGGAGTGCTTCGAGTAGAACGCTGCATGCATTTCGGCAATACGCCCAACCAGTCCGGGGCGATATCCTGCGCTGACGGTGATTGGGCTTTGCTGCTTTTCTGCCATATTCAAGCGGTGGGCCTTAAGTGCTCCTGCATATGCAGACAAGCCCTGCGCAACCGCCTGTTGCTGGGAGCGATTGAGGTGCTGAAACGCAGCTTGTACCTGCATCTGGCCATAGGAATGAATCTGCCTGACCGTGCTGCGCCCCTGGGCCGTCAACTGCAGTAGCTTGAAACGGCCATCATCGATAGCAGCCACTTCCTTGATCTCTCCTGCTGCAACCAGCTTCGCAAGCATTCGGCTGACGCTTGACTTCTCCAGCCCCAAAAGCTGCACGAGCTGAACCGAGGTCATGCCTTCATGGGCGTCGATTTCAAGCAATGCATGCACAGCCGATGCCGAATAATCCGTTGCGGCCAGTGTCGGCTGCATGAATCCGAGCTCTCTTACCAGGGCGCGGGAGTCGGCTCGGATCGAGTCAATTTCAGACAGGGTGTTGGTCATCTGTGGTGTCAAGCAATCAATATTGGTTGCAATATACAACTATATGGTTGTATTGTGCAACTGATTTGTGCTGAAGCCTGATAGGAGTGGATGGCTGTCCATGGCCAGTCCTGTACGTAAGCCATTCCGGCAGCTCAGCGAGCTGCACATCCGGGCTGCCGTTGCCCATCGATTCACGGAGCCGGGCCGCGCACAACGGCAGGCGGCGGCGTAGTCACGTCAGGGATCGGGGTGGTGTGGCTCAGCGCAGAGCGCAGTCGTTTCAGGCGAGTCGACTGCTGGCGCTGGCCTGCGGGGCGCCGCGTACCTTCTAGGCGGAAATGCTGCTTCTGACGATGTCCAGGGTTTCGTGCATGTCCTTGACAAGCAGGGTCAGCATTTCCCGTGACGCAGGAGTTTGTCCGTTGGACCTAATCTGATTTTCCAGGGATTCGGCTTGCGCAAGGAGATCCTTGAGCGCGACAGCAGAAAGACCTCCCCGGATCCTGTGCAACACGGCGAGCATGGCCGGGGCATTGTCCCCACTGGCGGACTCCTCGAGGGTGTTCAGGTCCTGGCTCATGGTCTGGATGAAGACCTCGCGGTACTTTCTGGGAATCGCGGCGGCGTTCGCCGAAGTGTCGCGCCTAGGATTGCTGGCGGGATCGTCCGAGCCGCCTGGCGGCGCTGCATCAGCGCTGGCTTTCGCATGCGCGCGCAAGTGCAGCCACAGCGATCGCAGATCGATAGGCTTCACTAGCCAGCTGTTCATACCGGCAGCCCGGCATCGGGTCTCTTCTTCCTTCATGGCATTCGCCGTCACTCCAATGATGGGCGTGGACACGCCACGCTCGCGCAGGGTGCTTGCCAGCTCATAGCCATTCATGCGCGGCATGTTCAGGTCGGTAAGCAGGAGATCGAAGTTGTTAATGCTCCATAGCGCGAGGGCGTCTGCCCCGTCGGGGGCAATGGTTACCTGGCAGCCAAGCTGTTCAAGCTGGTCGCGCAGCGTGATCTGATTGATCGGATTGTCCTCGGCAACAAGAATATGCAGATTCAGCTGATGATAGGGCGGGTGAGCGGGCTCCGGCGAAATCTCCAGCTCCCCGCTCACCAGATATTGAATGGCGAATCCGACGCTGCGCACAGAGTATCGGTTTGCCTGCGGCGGGAGCCTGCCAAAGTCCTCGTATCCCCTGGCCACGATCCGCGGGCCCGTCCATTCCTCAAGATCGACTCGATCATCAAGCACGACGTCCACGAGCACGCCAGGCGACTCGCTCTCGGGATAAGCATGCGGGGAGAGGGCGCTTGCATGAGCCCCCCAGCGTGTCAGCCACAGGCACAGGTTATCGCTGAGCTCCTTGCGCGGGCTGCGTACATAGGTCGTGATATCTCGCAGCTGGGGAGCAGAGGTCGCAGGCGGGCTGCCCTTTTCAAGAACGAGATCCACGGAAAAACTGCTGCCCAAGCCGGGTTCGCTGGTGACATGGAGCTCACTGCCCATGAGCCTGGCCAATCTGGCGGAAAGGGCAAGGCCGATGCCCATGCCGCCAACCGTATGCGAGCCGCCGTTGATCCGATAGAAAGGCTCGAACAGTCGTTTTCGTTCTTCGGGGCCGATGCCCGGTCCGCTGTCCACCACCTGCAGGCACAGCCGCACCTTCTCGTCCTGCAAGGATTCGGCGCGCAGCCGGGTGATGACATGTCCGGCGTTCGTGAACTTGATGGCGTTGCCAAGCAGGCTGGTGAGAATCTGGCGTATGCGCCCTGCATCCCCGTAGACGCATGCCGGCACGGAGGTGTCCACGCAGCCATAGATGACCAGGCCTTTTTGCTCGCCGGCTGGCGCGCAGGACGCGACCGCTCTTTGTACCAGCTCGCCGGGATCGAAGGCTGCTGCCTCGAGTGCAAGCTGCCCCGACTCGATCTTGGTGACATCCAGGATGTCGCTGATCAGCTGCTGCAGAATGCCCGATGAATTCTGGATGTGATCGATATGTCGGCGCTGTTCATCACTGAGTGGCGTCATGGCAAGAATCTCCAGCGTGCCCAGCAACCCATACAAGGGCGTGCGGATCTCATGGCTCATTGATGCCAGGAAGGTCGATTTCGCCTCTACGGCCCGTTGTGCCTGCACCTTGGCCTGTTCCTGGGTGCGCTCCATCTCGGCTCGTGCGCTGACGTCCGCGAACACGCAGAGCACCACGTCCTGGCTCTTGTAGCGTGTCGGCACGAATCTCACATGCAAGGGGCGGCCGTCCAGACCCTGAATGCTTTCGATGCTCCCCGGCTTCGTGGTGCCCATGATCTGCCGCAGCAGGCCATTGGCTCCCGGGGCGTTGTGCAATTCAGCGTCGGCTCCTATGCCCAGCCACTGCGCCGCGAGCTCATTGCTGAAGGCGACCTTGCCGGTCGAGCGGTACAGAACGCAGAGCGCGACCGGGACGGTGCCAAGCAGGGTGAGATTGAATGCATCCATTTCCTGCTCGCTCTGGGCTGCGGCCTGCGCAGGATCGGTGACATGCAGCCGATACCATCGCCTAAACCCCAATCCGCCTGCCAGAACCAGCAGCAAAGTGGTCAAGGCGCCCACCGGCAGCCAAGCATGGTTCTTGATGAAGCTGCTGTAGCCGAGCAAGTAGACCGCAGTCCAGTCGCCATTTTTGTCGGCAAGCCGAAGAATCAAGCCTTCGGACGAAGCCTTGAAGCCGATATCGTCGGCAGCCGGAAGCCGTCCCTCGCCTATCAGCACGCCGCTGTCGCGCCGCATCAACCAGAAATCATCGTAGGCAGGCTGGAAGGAGGGGCGCTCCGATGCACTGATTCGGTCTCGCGTGAACAGCGTCGCCGCATAGACATTGCCTGATGTGCCGGACTGCGCATCGTCTGCGTCCAAAGGCAGGGATACCGGAAGAACCCCAATCATCGCGCCGGGGAGATCTGCATCCCGTCGCCACTCGATCGGTGAATCTAGCCTGACTCCTTGCGGACTCTCGCTCGATGCGTGCTGCTGGATCGCCTGAACCACGCTCAGCAACACTCGGCGCGTCAGGGGCGTATGGCTTGAATCTGCGGCAACTGCCGGCACGCTCAGGCTGAACTGCCTGGCGGGCGATACGACAAAGACGGGTGCGGCCGGGAACGCCAGATTTGCCCAATACGTGGAATAGAAGTCGGAAAGATACGAGCCTGCCCCTGAGTGGACGCCGTTCGTTACCGGGCAGAATTCGGCCCGCTGGCAGAGCAGGGTGAACGGCATGGACGCCGCTGCGCGTTGCCCATCGAAGAATCGCCAGGAGGGCGACTCGGTGCCCGCAGCCGAGCTGACCGAAGTGCGTGAAGCAAGGCTGGCCCGTTCGGCCTGCTGGCTTTGCATGCGCAGCGTGCGCAACATCTGCTCCTGGGCGTTGATGTTGCCCATCAGGAATGAAAAATCCGCTTGAAGCTGGTCCTTTTCATTCTGCAGGATATGCTGGCCGAGCCAATACACGGCACCAGCCAGCACAAGAGCAGCCGGAAAAACGCCGAAAAAAAGTGCTCTCAAGCGGCTGGAGGCGGGCATCACCATTTTTTGATGCTTCTGTCGTGTCATAGGTGGTGCACGCTTGACGCGCGCTCTGGTTTCAATGTGGCGCAGAGTCAGGGAAATGCAGCTTGGGCTCGTCAATCAGCAGCTCGCCGAATGCGGGCGCGTCGATGGCGGCTGAGATCAGGTATCCCTGGGCGCAGTCGCAGCCAAGCTGCCGCACGAATTGCAGATCCTCCATGGTTTCGACGCCCTCGGCAGTCACCAGCAGGCCCAGCTGTTTGCCCAGCTGAACCGATGAAGCAAGTGCCGTAGCCAGCACTTCGTCGCTGGCGGCGCCATAGACAAAGGCCCGGTCAATCTTCAATTCGGTGAACGGGATGGAGATCAGGTTGTACATGGAGCTGTACCCTTTGCCGAAATCATCCTGAGACAGGCCAAAACCACGCAGTCGCAGGCGGCTGGCACCCATGTAGAACTGGCCGGCGTCCATGCTCATGTCGTCTTCGAGCAGCTCGAAAGTGACATCCTCTGTCGGCACGCCGCAATTGGTGACTATAGCGTGGAGCTCGTCCGGCAACTGCTGCTGATCCAGCAACGATGTCGGCAGGTTGATCGATATCGGCACCCGATAGCCCTGGCGTCTCCATGTCCTGTAGGCATCGACTCCATCTTCCACCATGCGCATCAGCAACGCGTGGTCCAGTCCATAGTCATGCAGAGATTTCAGGAAGGAGGCCGGCATCATCAGGCCGAAATCGCGGTGTTGCCAGCGAACCAGGGCTTCCGCCCCCACGATGCTCCCGGACAGCAGCGACTTCTTCGGCTGGAACCAGGCCCGGATGCTGCCGTCGCGAAGCGCAATCTCCATGCTCTCCTTGTCCAGGACCCTGTCGTCGCATGCGGCCGCGCTGGAGCGCTCTGCCGCGGGGCGGCGCAACAGGTTCCTGACCATCTCGTCGATCTGCTCGCGCACGATAGGCTTCACGAATGAGCCGATGACGGCGAAGCCGCGCTCCTTTGCCATCAGGCTGATGCTGTTGGCCATGCGGCGCGAGCATGCCGTGACAATGGCCAGGACGGGATTCAAGTCCTGGCGCGCAAGCTGATCGATGAACTGGGCGCCATCCATCAGGGGCATGTTGACGTCCATGACGACGACGTTGTAGCCCTGTTCCTTGATCCGCGTCAGGGCAACACTGGCGCTTTGCTCCGCGTCGACATGAGCGAAGCCTGCTTCCTCCAGCATGTCTTTCAGGCGGATACATTGAAAGGCGTGATCATCCAGGACAAGAACTTTGTATTTGGAAAGCATGGTCAGGTCAAATCCTCTACGAGGGTGTGCAAGGTTTGCGCCAGGGTGAGAAGTGGCAAGGGTTTGAGGAGCACCTGGTTCATGCCGGCCTCGACACCCCGGCGCGCGACATCGGGCGCGGTGCTTGCCGTCAGGCCCAGAATGGCGCCCTGGTAGTCCAGCTTTCTCAAGGCGCGGACCAGCTCGTTGCCGCCCATCAGCGGCATATTCAGGTCGGTAATGACGACGTCGTACTCCTGAGCGCTCCAGCGGCGCAGCGCCTCATGTCCATTGACGACAGTGACTACCTTGCAGCCCAGATGCTCCAGCTGCTCTCGCAAGATGATCTGGCTGATGATGTTGTCTTCCACCACCATCACACGCAATCCCAGCGATATCCGCTTGGCGTGAACCTTCGCGCTCAGCGGGCGCTCGATACCATCCTGTGCCATCCGGACGGCGCGCCCGATGCTGACCGGATTCGTGGTGCAGGTGATGCTCAGCTTGGAGCTTGTCGAGGCCAAGGACTCCTGGCCGGACCCGGGTGCCACGACGCGTACCCTCTTGTGTTTCCACGGCAGATCAGGCGGGGCCGGCGGCCAGGCCTGGACGAAGACGGCGTCTTTCGAGGCCGGAAGCTTCAGATCGCTCCGGTACGGCAGCGCGACAGCGCCCCATGAGTTCAGCCACTCGCACAGGTTTGCCACCACTTCCGGAGCTGCGCCGTCGACATACACCGCGCGCTTGCGCAGTACCACCGGCGGGGCAGGTTCTGACGCGGCAACATCCAGCGTGACGGCAAACGTAATGCTGGTGCCCAGGCCTTTTTCACTGACAACAGACAGGCTTCCGCCCATCAGGTCTGAAAGGCGCCGGCAGATGGCTAGGCCCAGCCCCGATCCGGAAATGTCTTCCTTGGCGCTGGCGTCGGCACGGAAGTAGGGTTCGAAGAGCTGAGCCTGGGCTTCGGCCCGAATGCCGACGCCCGTATCCGCAACCTGAAACTTGAGGCGAATGCGCCCGGGCTGAAGATTCTCGGCGCTCACGCGCACGGCAACCCGGCCTGCTTCGGTGAACTTCACCGCATTGCCGACCAGATTGTTCAGAACCTGCAGTATGCGGGCGGAGTCGGCACGAACCGAGGAGGGAACCCCAACGTCGCAAAGCCCGTAGATCAGCAGTCCCTTGCCCTGCGCGCGTGCCGCAAAGTTCGCGACGACGCGCTCCAGCAGCTCCGCAGGCGAGACCTCGGCGATGTACAGCTCTTGCCGGCCGGCCTCTATGCGCGACAGGTCCAGGGTGTCGTTGATGGTGCGCAGCAGCGTCGCAGAGGACTGCTGGATCGTGTTCAGGTATTGCTGCTGCTGCACGTTCAAGCCTGTCAGCGCCAGCAGCTCCATCGTGCCCACGATGCCGTACAGCGGTGTACGGATCTCATGGCTGAGCGTGGCGAAGAACATCGTTTTCGCTTCGTTCACCTGGTCGGCGGCCAGCTTCGCGCTTCGCAGCGACCGCTCGACCTCCTTTTGCACGGTGATGTCGCTGATGCCGCAGATGACCACGTCCTCGGACTGATAGGGCATGGAGGCGAAGGTCAGAATGACGCTGCGCCCGTCGCGAAGCTCACACTCGCGGCTGCCTGCCCGGGTCGTGGCCTGGCGGATATCCTCGCGCCAGCTGTCGTGCTCGTCGAGCAGGCGCCTGGCGGCGTCGTTGGACACAAGCAGCCTGCCATCTGAGCGGCGCACCAGGCTCAGGCCGACAGGGGCAACTTCAATGATCTTGTTGTTGAGGGCCAGGCTGTCGACAAGAGCCGCGTACTGGCGCAAAGCCGGCGCCACCAGCTTTCTCTTGATGTGGCGCACGGCCAGCAAGACGATGGCGGCCAGCACGGCTGCGACGCCTCCTGCCATCCAGAAGGAGTGGGCACTACGGGTCAGGACATCCCGCATCGGGACGTAGTAGACGAGCTTCCACTGCGCTTCACCCACCGATTTGACCAGCACGAGATTCTCGGGAAACCACGTGCCGCCCTGGACTCCGAAAGAGTCCTGGGTCAGCTGCGTTGCAACCGTATCGCCCATCATGGGCAGCGGGCCGCCGTGCAGGGTTATGCGGCTGTTGGTGTCATAGAGCGCGTAGCTACCGCCATCGCTTGCGCATTCGGAGGCGATGACCGAGGCGACACCGTCGACCTCCAACCCGATCCAGGTTTGTTCAGGATGCGCTGCGTCCAGCGGGGTGAACAGAAAGATCCTGTCCATTTCATCTGTTGGCGGGCGCAGCCAGACTATGGGCGCACGGCTGCCTGCCTCGATTGCAGGCGCGCGCTCGGCCAGGGCTTCCGTAAGCCACGCCGTGGTGCCGGGCGACACCGGGGAGGGCCTTGCCGCCGTCTCTGCACCCAGGCGCTTTGCCGTGGAATGCTCCAGCGACAGATAGATGATGCGGGCGCTGGCCTGCTTGACATCGGCTCTATCGTGCGGGGTCAGAACCAGGGCCCAGTCATAGCTGTTCTTGTCCGTCAGCAGCGGCGTGACACTGATCTGGCGTGTTTCGCCAAATGTTTGCGGGGTACGCTCGGGCGACATGCGGTTGGTATTGCGCACGGACGATCCGGCGATCGACTTGAGCAAGGCTTCGCGCTGGTCAAAATAAAGCTGCGCGCTGTAGGCGGCTGCATTCATGCGTCGTCGGTAGTTGGAAACCTCCCCGCTGAATGCCCAATACAGATAAAGCGCGGTGCCAAACAGGATGCAGGCCAGCAGCGCTACAGCCAACAGATGAAGCAGCAGCATAGGCAAGCCGAGCGCGGTGGTGTTCAACCTCTCGGTGGGAGGGTTGGTCAAAATCATGCAAGGAATGATAGAAGTCGAGCTCTTTCACAGGTCTAGGAAAATTCTTAAAACATCGCTCTCTGAAAACAGGGCAGGGGAGAATCGGGCTGCAGATTGCCCTCGCACTCCAATATCTCAGTCCCATACCTCAGCCCAATCAATGAGAGGAGCGATTTCGGCCTCTCCTGGTCGCTGGCCGCGCGGGGGAACAACCCCAGCCCATAGTCCCGTAGTGATTGGCGGTAATGCGGCAAGCAGCACATGCTTGCTGCATGCGTGGCAGCAGGGCAGGGAAGACGCTGCTGCCGAATTCCTGCTCCGTGACGCAGAGTCTTGCTTTTCAGGTCGGCGCAGTTGCCCGGACGCGTAATTGCACTTAGTACTTGGTACTGAATACTTGGCACTTGGTAGTTGAATGACGGGCAGTGCCGGCTTAGTAGGCTTATTAGTTAGGCCATCAGGCGCAGCAATGAATTCAAGTCATCTCCATGCCCCGATTTTCTTGACCAGCTTTATAGTCCTCAGGAAATCTCCAGGCAGAAATCGAGCAGGTAGTGATGCGTGAATCTATCCCGCCGATCAATATTCAGAAAATGCCGTCCCGGCGTTTATCGGCGGCCTGCTTGATAAGATCAGGCGCAGTGAGGGCTGCAGAGCAGGGGGCTGACCATGAAACCCCGTCAGTCCTTATTTCGTCGAGCCGAAGACCGCTTTCGGCTGGCGCGCATGCAATGCCAAGGTAATCAGTCAGTTGAATGGCGAGATAAACAAACATACCAAGACGATGCGCTTTATTCGGTGTTCCCTGGTTCTCCTGATCCTGTCGCTGGCAGTCATGGCCCCAGGCCGGGCAGAGTTGAGCGTCTTCAATTTTGAACCGCGTATTACTTCGGCCTCCCGCAGTTGGCTGAGCGATGAGCAGCGCAAAACGCTGGACCAGCGTGGCCAGCTCACGCTGGGTGTTTCGCTGCCGGACTATCCTCCCCTGGGTATTTTTGATGCAGGCCGGTTTCGCGGCATCACGGCCGACTATGTGGGCCTGCTGTTTGCGTCTCCCGTGCGCGTGCAGCCGTTCAGCAGTCGCGAGGATGCCTTGCAGGCTCTGCAGCGCGGCGAGATCGACATACTTGGCGGCGGCACGCCCAGCGAAGCCAGGCTGGCAGGCTTGCAACTCACCCACCCCTATCTTGCGGACCAGCCTGTGCTGGTCTCCAGGATCGATGCCCCTTTCGACGCGAAGACCCAGGGAACCAAAATGGCGGTCAACCCGGGATATCTGCCGGCTGCACAGACTGCCGAGGTGTATCCCAACAGCCGTCTCCTGAACTTTGTGTCGCCCAAACGTGCGCTGGAGGCACTGAGTCTGGGCGAGGTCGATGCGGTCCTGGCCGATGCCTTCTCGGCCAATTACCTCATCAGTGTCAACTATCTGGTGAATCTCAAGATCCAGGGCTTTGTTCCCGTTGACAGCGGTGGATTTGGCTTCCTGGTCCGCAGGGGCGACGGCACGCTGCTCGACTACATCAACCGGGCCATTCCGAAGGTGGCGGCGGAATATGGCGACGACATCCTGTACTCCTGGAGCGGCGGACGACCACTGCGCCTGGGCGAGGACCGCATTCCATTGACTGCATCCGAGAATCGCTGGCTGGCAGCGCATCCGAGTATTCCGGTGGTCTTGAATGGCTCGCTGGGGGCGCTGGGGCAGTTCTCCAGCGATGGGCAGGCCCAGGGCATAGGCCCCGACTATCTGGAGCTCATCAGTCGCCGCACCGGGCTCAAGTTTGACTACATGCGTGCTCGCAACTACTCGCAGCTCAATGCCATCCTGGGCCAGCGGCAGGCGCTGCTGACCCCGGTTTTCGCGCCCTCGGATGAAGCGCCGCAGGGGCTTGAAATACTCACCCCCTATCTGAGGACCTCGGTCATCGTCATGGCCTCGGCAGGCGCCGCCCAGGGAATCACGGACGACAGGCAGAGCATTCACCATCTGGCAGCCCTGGATGGGAAGAGGGTGGCCGTCGTCGAGGGTTACTTTCTTGAGAGCGTCATCCGTCGCGAGCACCCGGGCGTGAAGATCCGCGCGTTCCCGGACATGACGCAGGCCATGCAGAGTGTTGTGGAGGGGCGCAGCGATGTCGTTGCCGGCAGCGACTACGCGATGCGCTTCATCAACGCCAGATACCTTGGCAACCGGCTGGCGCCGATAGGCATTCTGGACGACTACACGCGCCGCGTCAGCATGGCGGTACAGGCGCAGGAGCCCGAGCTGGTTGCGATCCTGGAGAAGGCCCGGCTTTCGACAACGCCTGAAGATGTGGCAGAACTGGTGCGCAACTGGGAGCCCAGGCATCCGGCCGATGGCTGGGGGTTCTGGAACGAGCATCGCCAGGCGCTTTTGCGGGTGGCGGCCGCACTGGGCCTGGCGGCCGCGATCTCGCTGATCTGGGGGATCTATCTGACCCGCCAGATCCGCCGGACAAGGCGCGCGGAGCAGCGTGCCGAAGCTGCCAATCAGGCCAAGACCCAGTTCCTCGCCACCATGACCCATGAGATTCGCACGCCTCTTGCTGCGATCATCGGCCTGCTGGACATGGCCCGGCAGCGAAGCCAGGGAGCGGCCGCCGAGGATGCCAGCCTGCCAGCAGCTCAGGATGCGGCGCAGACCATGCTGCTGCTGCTCAACAATGTGCTGGACCTCAACCGGATCGAGTCGGGCCTGATCCACTCTAGCCCCAAGCCCGTGGCGCTCAGGCCCTTGATCGAGGATATGGCCGTCCTGGTCCGTGGCATGGCCTATCGCAAGCAGCTCACCCTGGAGATGTCGGTCGCCCCTGAGGTCGATGCATGGGTGATGGTCGACCCGCTGCACCTCAAGCAAGTGCTGTTCAATCTTCTCAGCAACGCCGTCAAGTTCACCGCTCAAGGGGGTATTGCTCTGACGGCGACTGGAGGCGCCGAGGGCGGAATGCTGAACCTTTGCCTGGAGGTCGAAGATAGCGGAATTGGTATCGAGCCAGCGGATCAGGCTCGGCTCTTTGAGCCCTATGAACAGGTGGCCTCGGCTCAGCAGGGGCAGGCCTTTGGCAGCGGTCTCGGGCTGCACATCACCCGCCGTTTGGTGAACCATATGGGCGGTACCGTATCGGTCAGCAGTGAACTCGGACGAGGCTCCCGCTTCACGGTGAAACTTACGTTGCCCATTGTCGAGGCGCAGACCTTGCCGCAGCCCAAGCCGCGCACCATGCCCCGGCCGGCAGCCAGGGCGCCAGCCCATGGCGCGTCGCTGCTGCGCGCGCTGCTTGTAGAGGACCATGCGCTGAATCGCGAGATCGTCAAAGGCATGATGTCCGATCAAGGTGTGGTGCCCGAGGTTGCCGAAGACGGCGTTCAGGCATGGGAGCTATGCACCGAGATGGATTTCGACTTGATCGTCACGGACGGCCAGATGCCCCATATGAATGGTGCCGAGTTGATCTCTAGAGTGCGCGCGCGTGAAACCAGCGAGGCTCGACCTCGCTGCCGTGTCGTGGCACTGACCGCCAGCATCGAAGACGCGGAACGGCAGCGCTATATGGCTGCCGGCGCCGATGAGGTGCTCTGCAAGCCCATCCGAGAAGAGGACATGGCCAGAGTGATTTGCGAGTCCACAGCTCTCGTCAGAGGCTGAGCGATTTTGGGTGTGCTTGATGGCTTGGTGTGCGGTCACGGGGGGTTGGTCAATCCAATATGTGCAACTTCTCGGGCCGCTTGCCCATCATTTGTATAGGCGGTTTGGCCCGTTGCTGTCGTTTGAGTCTCGTCAAGCAAAGTCTGCGGTGCAGCGGTTGCCGCCCATTAGGCTCCCGTTATGGATGACTGATTTTGGTCAGGTAGCAGTTGTTCACTAGACCTGATAAAGCAGCTATTTAGAGTTGGACACTATCTAGGAAAGCTTGGGCGATTCACCATTGCAGATGCAGTGAAATGAAAAACTGATGCAAAAAAGATACATAGAAATTTCTTGCATGTGACCGTCACAAAATCAGACTGAAGGCTCCATTTCACTTTTAGGAGCTTTCAATGAATCGCAACGACGCTAATCACAAGTCCAACCAGCACAACCCTCAGCATCCTGCTTGGCAGCAGGCTAATGACAATAAGTCGAACCAAAGCAATCCGAACAACCGAGCCTACTGGCAGTCGCGTGGTTTGCAACAGCCATCTAAAAAGAAGTAAGTAAGGAGTACGCTGGCACTGACAAAAAGGTCGGTGCCAGCAATATTTATGATTCCCATCAAACCTATGACTAAAAGCCCTAGAGCTGGAGCCCCACGCAACCCAAAAGGCGTGATCGCAACAATGGAACGGCTGACGGGCATCCGCCCCCTTCCAAACGAGATCCGTGATGTAGCCAATAAGTATCTTCGGAGTGAAGAACTATTTCCCAAGCAACCGAAGGGGGAAATGCAAATGAGTCAAAGCTTGCTAGACCTGGAGCACATAACCTAATACTCAATGCTCTGACGCTGGATGAGATATTTTTAGGAAATACCAAGCTTGTTGTTCGTATCCTTCTCGGCGAAGCATCTGGAGACGAAATTTCAAAGAATTGCCTAGCAGCACGCGAAGACATTGAAAGGCGTGCAAAGGTCTATGGATATTGGCAGCAACGTATTCCGCTCGTGGAACCGACCATCGAGGGTATAGATTTCCGCGAAAAGCGGATTGATGATCTCTTAGCTAAAGCACCACAGCCTAGCGAATGCAAGTTGCCAGCTCCATATGCGTTGCGGGCTATTCGCACGCTGGAAAGAATTGAGGAGCACCCGCGGATACAAGGAATACGTGCTTCAGACCTTGTAGAGCAAGCAGAGGCCTACTTGGCTTTGGATGACTTTGATGAGGCAGCAGCTAGAGCGCGCCGTGCGATCGAGATGGATCCAAACAATGCTCAGGCTTGGTTTATCCGTGTGGTGTCTGCCTTGAAAAGCCGTAACAAGTTTTTGGCAGAAACACAGAGGCACCGCATTGAAGCATCTGAAATTGCAGAGCCTATGTCGGCGCATGAGCGTTCTGCATATGAGGCTGCAGATGACGCCTCCAGCAAGGCTGCAGAAAGCCAAGAAAAGTTAGATGACATAGTTCCTCAAGCGCTATTGAATTGGCCAAAAAATCAATGGGGTGGCTATGAGCACCATGTGTGGCGTCAGAAGCTATTGCTTCTGATGTTGAGCCAAGCATTTCGTCAGGTGTGCTTGAGTGGCTATCCTGGTTCTTCTAAGCATGCGTTTGAGCTGAATGGCTTCGCCCCTGAATGGGCGCTCAAGTTAAACGTGCTTGAGTGGAGGCACTTGCAGGGCGATTCTGTAGCGGGGCTTCCGTTGAATCAATCGGAGATTGAAGCGGTCGAACTCATTTTTTCAGAGCATGATCGCTTCGGTTTGAGTATCTTTCCATGGGGTGGCGTCGATATCTATGCCGCAGAAATGCAGCTTATACATCTTCGTTGGATCTTGGGTAATAAAGGATACGAGCAACACTGGCATAGCTTATCGACTGAACAAGCAAGGATGGATCCAGAGCGCTTCTCTCAAACTCTTCTTTGTCACCCAACCCTTTCGCCAATCTGGTTTGCGCATACCGCACGTCATGGTGGGATAGAAGCCGTACAGGCAGCGCTCGACAAATGGAAGGCCAGTGTCAGCCGTGAGGCTCAGAAACAGTCCATTGAGAGTTCGCTAGGCATACATGTGATGGCATTTCATTACCAGTTTGCACGTGCAGATTATGTCGGGTGTATCGAAACAAGTGGTGTAGCACAGTCGCTTTTGACGGATTCACTGATCCATGCGACGTCCTTCCCCCATCCTTTTGAGTCAGCGGTGACGGTTCCTGCGGGTCACTGCTTGTATTGGCAATATTTGGCTGCACTAGCTGCTGTGATGATGCGTTCTAGTGGTCAAAGGATCTCTCCAAAAGCAAAAGCCATTCTGGATCGTGCAGAAGTATGGCAGAAGGCATTTCAAAAGATTGAGGAATGCTTTTGGACTGAGTCTGAAGAGTATGAATGGGGTGGGGGCGAGGACTTTTTGCTTCCACCGTATGGCATTGATTTGCGGGAGTGTGAGCACTGGGTGCAACCGATTCGAGAACGAGACCGCTCTTTTACCACCTTCAGTGTTGTCGTTTCGGATACAGATCACTAGCCAGTGAATCGACCAGAGTTTTGTAGAGAGAAGACTCAACTCAATGACTGCTCTGAACATCAGCAGTCATTGACATTTCTGACTTGAGCGACAGCAACCAGCCTAAAGCAATCAGCACTGGAAATATCCACAAAGGCTGTTCCAAGCCATCCCCCCAATGGCCAACCTCATCAAACCGCGACGACATAACGGGGACAATGGGCTTTAGCTGCGCAGCTTGTGCGACGAGAGTTGTTGGAAATGTCTGGGCAGAGCGATTGGCGCCGCTGCGGCTCGGTCATGGTTTCTTGCGGATGACTGCATCCTAAAGGATGTACCCGGTACGGATCCAAGCTGGTGTCATAGCCAGCCGGCCCGGCGAAAGCGGTAGTAGACATAGCTGCACACGCAGACAATCAGCAGCAGTGCACCGGGGTAGCCATACTGCCACTTCAGCTCTGGCATATGCTCGAAATTCATTCCCCAGATGCCTACAAAGGCGGTACAGATTGCAAAGATGCTTGCCCAGGCCGCCAGTCGTTTGGTGACTTCGCTTTCATCGATTGTGACCAGCGAGAGGTTGACCTGCATCGCAGTTGCTATGGTGTCGCGCATTCCCTCGATGAGACCGTTGATGCGAACCAGATGGTCAGCTACATCGCGAAAGTAGTCCTGCGATCCCGCGCAGACCTGGGGTACACGTCCACCGTGGAGCTTGCTCACGGCCTCCAGCAATGGAGCAACCGCGTGTTTGAGGGTCATGACACGTTGTTTCAGCCCATACAGCTGTTTGATGCTCTCGCGTGCAGCTCGCTGCGTGAAAATCTGTAGCTCGACCGCTTCCAGCTCGGCTTCCAGGGCTTCGATGATGGGGAAGTAGCGGTCAACCACTGCGTCCATCAGCGCATACAAGACAAAGCCTGAGCCGTGTTTAAGTAGTTCGGGCTCTTTCTCGCAGCGATCCCGCACTCCCAGGAAACCCTGTTTGCTGCGATTGCGGACCGACAGAACATAGTTGGAGCCGATGAACACATCCACCTCGCCCAGGTTGAACTGGCCGGGTTGAGCGGTATCAGGCTCCAGAAGATGCATGACTGCGAAGAGGGACTGGCCGTATTCCTCGATCTTGGGCCTTTGGTGCCCGTGGCTGGCATCCTCCACGGCGAGTTCGTGCAGGTTGAACTCTGCACGCATTTCGTCCAGCTCAGCCGACGTCGCATCGGACAAGGCCACCCAGACAAAGCAGTCGGGCCTTGCGATGTACTCGCTGATATCGGCGACAGCAATATCTGCCAGCTTGGATCCCTTTTCGTAGGCCACGCAATTGATCAGCATCGAGATCCTCTTCCACAATCGAAAGGCTCAATGGTGCCATGCCTCTATCGCGGCAGAGGCCACCGATAGACAGACAATGCCTGGACTTGGGAGAGATGGACAACTGTTGCTCAACGTCCTTTCTTCCACTGGTGCTGTTGTGACTGCAAAACTGGCTGCTTGCCGGGAGCGGGGTCGAGCCGCCAGAGCCAGGTGAACTGACGCTTGGAGTAGGCGCCCTGCAGGCCATTGTCGGGTGTGGATTCAGCTGGGCAGCAGTTGCTTGAAGGACTGCTGTCGGAGGCAGCGACGAAATGGTGCTCTCGGTCAGGAGCAGACGCTGACAACCTGCCGACAGGTGACTGTATTAGGCTGGTTGGCGGCATCCCGTTGTATTGGACCGATGGCAGCTGCCACCTTTACCAGTCATTGGACTTTCCCTTCGACCGCCAGCGGCTGTCGTCAGTTGACCTGCATCTGGGCCTTGCGTGCCACATCGCCCAGTCGTTTGTATTCGGACTGTGTCAGTGCTTCGAAGGCTTGTGCCGCAGACCCCTTGGGGGTGAATCCGGCCTGCACCAGCTTGTCCTTGACGGCGGGATCGCTCAGGGCCTGGTTGATGGCAGTATTGAGTTTGGCTGTGATGGTGGGGTCGAGCTTGGCTGGGCCATATACGCCGAACCATGGGTCGACTGCGTAGCCTTTGGGACCGCTCTCCGCGATTGTCGGCACATTGGGTAACGATGGACTGCGCTCGCTACCAGCCACGGCCAGTGCTTTGAGCTTGCCTGCCTGGATGTGTGGCAGGGAAGCGGGCAGGTTATCAAACATGGCGGGTAGGTGGCCGCCAAATTAGAAGTCGACACGACCCCATTACCGGCCCTGATCCATGCACCAACACATGTGCATCGTGATTGCGTCTTCAAACTCCGGGGCTTTAGCCGGCGTCCGGCAGCTCCAGCAACACGCCGCTGCCGTCGCCAATGGCCACCACATCGCAGTTGTGGCCGGGACCGCCGCGGTCCACAACGAGAAAACGTGCAGGGGCCTGTAGGGCAATCAGGGAGTGATGCCAAACGCCGCGGTGGTAGTTCACCCCCTGGCGGCCATTAGTCACGAAGGCCTGCAGGTCGCAGGGTTGCACGCTTTCGCCCGCAGCCGCGACAACGACGACGAAAGGGGTCTCCTGCAATGGCACGAAGGCCTGGCTGCCCAGCGGGTGGCGTTCCATTTCCTCCAGCCGCAGCGGCAACTCGTAAGGCAGGGCGTGGAACAGGTTGATCAGCGCATGGCCTTCTGCGCCACCGGCGTCCACCTGCGCCAGCGCGTGGTAGCGCTCGGTCATGCCGTGGTTGATCTGCAAAGGGGCATGTCCCGCGCTTTCGATCACGTCACCAAAGCGGGCAAAGGCTTCGGCAGTCAGGGGCTGAATGCTTAGGCGGTGGAGGACAGGGGCGCCGCAGGAGGCGGGTGTGGTTGCCAGGACAGTGGTCATAAAAGGTTGTTGCTTGAATTGGTCTAACTGGTAATACCAGTATGTTTTGCCTCAGCGACTTTGTCAAATTGCAAATTTAAAGAGTGGCTAGGGTAATTGCGAGTGCGCAATGTCTTGATCTTGATTATGGTTGCGATCGTTAATTCATACCGGTAATACCAGTTGCAAAAACCACCGCCAACAAGGATCCAAGATGTCATCCCTTTCCTCCACCCCTGACGCTGCCGCACCGGCAGCCACGCTTGCCGGCGAAACCGCCGCAGAGGCCGCGGTCTACCGCAAGGTCGCCTGGCGTCTGCTTCCCTTCATCATGGCCTGCTATGTGGCGGCCTACCTGGACCGGGTCAACGTAGGCTTTGCCAAGCTGCACATGCTGGCGGATCTGCAGTTCAGCGAGGCCATGTACGGCCTCGGTGCGGGGCTGTTTTTCATCGGCTACTTCTTCTTCGAAGTGCCGAGCAACATGCTCATGCACCGCATAGGTGCCAAGGCTACGATTGCCCGCATCATGATCATGTGGAGCCTGATCTCGGCAGCCATGATGTTCGTGACCACGCCCACGCAGTTCTATGTGCTGCGCTTCCTGCTGGGCGCGGCCGAGGCGGGCTTCTACCCCGGCATGATCCTGTACATGACCTACTGGTTCCCGTCGTACCGGCGTGCGCGCATGGTGGCGTTGTTCATGTGCGCGATCCCGGTCTCGGGCATTCTGGGCGGGCCGCTGTCGGGCGGCATCATGGACCTGATGCAGGGCGTGGCCGGCCTGCGTGGCTGGCAGTGGCTGTTCCTGATCGAGGCCATACCCTCCCTGCTGCTGGGCATTGCCGTGCTCTGGTATCTGGACAACAACATCCGCAGCGCGCGCTGGCTCAGCGAATCGGAAAAGACACTGCTCGAGCGCAACATCGCCCGCGAGAACGCCAGCAAGGCAGACAGCCACATGACGCTGCGCGCGCTGTTCGCCGATCCGCGCATCATCAAGATGGCCATGATCTGCTTTTGCACGGTGATGGGCCAGTACGGCCTAACCTTCTGGCTGCCCTCGCTGATCCGCCAGTCAGGCGTGGAAGGCGCTTTCCAGATCGGCCTGCTGACGGCCGTACCGTTCTCGGTGGCCGTGGTGTCCATGAACCTGGTCAGCCGCAGCTCGGACCGCATGCGCGAGCGCCGCTGGCACCTGATCGTGCCGTTCTGCGTGGGGGCCGCGGGGCTGATGCTGTCGGCCGTCTTCAGCGGCAACGTCTATCTGTCACTGGCCGCCCTGGCGCTGGCTGCAGGCGGCAGCCTCGCAACCTCGCCGCTGTTCTGGAGCCTGCCCACGGCCATTCTGTCCAGCGCAGGGGCAGCGGCAGGCATTGCGCTGATCAATTCCTTCGCCAATCTGGCGGGCTTCATCAGCCCTTACATGATCGGCCTGATCAAGGATGCGACCCAGAGCACCAATGCCGCCATGTTCGTACTGGCCGGCGTGCTGCTGTTCGGTGCCTTTCTGACCTATACCGTGCCGGCTAAGCTGGTCAACAAGTAGCCTCGCATCGCGGCAGTCACCGTCCGGAAGCACTGCCGCAGTGCGGACTGGAACGATGTCAGGGGTGGTGCTCGAAGCGGGATGTGCTGAGCAGTCGTTAAGATGGAGCGCATCCCCCTTTTTGCGATGAACGATCTCCCCCGAATGGAACCCTCTGTCTCCCCCAATGTCGCCGTTGCCAGCCAGGCCGCCCGTTTGATCCGGGACTGGATCGAAGCCGGCACCTATCCGGTGGGCTCATTGCTGCCCTCGCAGCGCGATCTGTCGGAACAACTGGGCATCAGCCGGACGTCATTGCGCGAGGCCTTGTCCACGCTACAGGGGCTGGGGTTGGTCGTGGCGCGGCCCGGCAAGGGCATGTATGTCACCGAGGCGTCCGAGGCGCCAGCCAGCGAGGCCTGGCGCTTTGCCGATTCGCATGCGCTCACCGATGTCTATCAGCTACGCTATGCGCTGGAAGGCTTTGCGGCGCGCCTTGCGGCCCTGGTGGTACAGCCCGAGGACCTGACGCTGATGCGGGCCAACCTGCAGGGCATGCAGCAATGCATAGAGGCCTCGGACTTCCTGCAAGCCAGTCGTCTGGATTTCGATTTCCACATGCAGATCGCCACCATCTCGGGCAATCACGCGATTGCCGACGTTTTGCGCGGCAGCGGCGAAGTCATGCAGGAGAGCCAGCGCCTGCCGTTCTACAAGCGCGGCGCGCGCCACGCCACCTGCGAGGAGCATGCGGCCATCATCGACGGCCTTGCACAGGGCCGGCCGGAGTTGGCGCAGCAGGCCATGTCAGCGCACATCGTGCAGGCTGCCCAGCGTGCTGGCGTGCACTTTCCAACCGGCTAGGAGCTGATCTCCCGATTCAAAGGACGGCTTTTTTACGCAAAATCAGACGCTCATCGTTTGTGCTGAGGCGTGAGCACATGACCAGTGCGAGACGGCTATAGCGACGGGTTGGGCCTCAGGCTTGGTAGAGTCCCCAGCAGCCAGACTTCCCCGGCACGCCGTTAGATTCGCACTATCTTCCATGAATGCAGTTGAGCACTTCCCGACAGGGCTGACGCTAGAACCACCAGCGATGAAAACTGACTCGCATACCTATGAGCCCCGCAAAGGGCACGGACTTCCGCATGATCCCTTCAACGCCATCGTCGGCCCGCGGCCCATTGGATGGATTTCGAGCAGGAGCGCGAGCGGACAGGTCAATCTGGCACCCTACAGCTTCTTTAACGCCTTCAACTACGTCCCTCCCATCATCGGCTTCTCCAGCATCGGCTGGAAAGACACAGTGCGCAACATCCAGGAGACTGGCGAGTTCGCATGGAATCTGGCCACGCGTGAGCTAGCCGATGCCATGAACCAGACCTGTGCCGCCGTCCCTGCGGAGGTGGATGAGTTCGAGCTGGCAGGTCTAGAAGCCGTGGATTCGGAGTTGATACGGGTACCCAGAGTCGCACAGAGCCCGGTGACCTTTGAATGCCGATTGACCGACATCCACCAGTTGCGTACCGCTAGCCATGAGTCGATTCCGTCTTGGCTCGTGCTTGGAGAGGTGGTAAAGGTCTACATCGATCATCGGCTGCTCAAGGACGGAGTGTTCGACACGGCCAGTTCCGGGGTGATTCTCCGCGCGGGAGGCCCAGCAGACTATTTCTCGATTGGCGATGAGCAGAAGTTCCGCATGTATCGTCCCTAGTAGCAGATGGCATCAGCCTGCCCTCGCAAGCTCAGATTGAGCCCAATATCGGGCTTGGGTGTCTGCAATGTGGCCGACACCGTGAGTTCAGGACTTCGCTACGACAGGCAAGAACCGCTGCACATCAGACATTGCCGTGGAAGCTCGAACGAGAGTAACGGGTCGACACAAGCCTCTCAGGGCAAGCAGAAGCCGTCCTTCGTTTAGGTAAGCGGCGAATCACACAAACGCATGACCGGTCCTGAGGGTGAAGCGGCCCTTCGAGGCAGGCGGCGTTCTATGACTTGTGTTGGTGATTGCTGCCGTTCAGGCGCAGGGCCGTGGATGGCTCAGATCAGCCTGAAGCAGTCAACTGAGGGCGTGCCTTCAAGAACAGCATCTGGCCGGGAATGCTAGCTCGCCCCAGCGCCACATTGCAGGCTTTGAGGGCGGCAGGTCTCCGTCTGCTCAGAGATCTCGCGTGCATCGTCAACCCTGATGTTCAGGTACCTCGGTGTCGACTCCGGTTTGGAGTGGCCGGGCAGCAGCTGCACAGCACACCGGGCTATTGCGCAGCATCACGCAGTTCCCTGAGCCAGGCCTCGTTCAGCAAGGACTTCACCTCCTGATCCGTGGTCTGAGAGAAGTTGCGGTACCACTGACCAACGGAAAGAAAGGGCGCTGGAGTAAGCAGGCAGATCATTTGATCGACCAGAGGGCGTAGCATCGCCAGCGTCTCCACGGGTGCGACAGGTATGGCGACTGCGATGTGCGCTGGGGCCTGCTGACGTACCGCAGCAATCGCCGCGCGCATGGTGGCGCCGGTCGCCAGTCCGTCATCGACCAGTAGCACCCGTTGCCCGGCCACGGCCGGCGCGGGGCGTTGGCCCCGATAGGCGAGGTCACGGCGCTGCAGCTCCAGAACTTCCTCTTGCGTGACTGCGTCGATGGCCGCTGGGGGAATGTTCAGGCCACGGATGAGATCATCGTTCAACACCCGCACGCCGCCGCTGGCAATGGCGCCCATCGCCATCTCCTTATGGCCGGGCGTGCCTAGTTTGCGCACCAGCATCAAATCCAGCCGCAGGGCCAGTGCGCTGGCAATTTCATAGGCGACCGGTACGCCGCCCCGTGGCAAGGCCAGCACGAGCACATCGGCTTGCTCACGCCACGCCGTCAACACCGCAGCCAGGGCCTGGCCGGCCTCCGCCCGGTCACGAAACGAAGCATCCGATTTCATGTCTTCGGCTCCTCAGCACCCACAGCCTTACTATGCGCCTGATTTGTGCGCCTCGGGCGACTGCTCCAGGCAATCCCCACCTATGACCTGCTTCACCAAGCCGCGACTGCAGCGCCAAGACATTGGGCTTTAGCTGCGCAGTCTGCGCCCGAGCCTTGCTGGAAATGCTTGGACGGAGTGACCGGTGCTTGAATTGGACAAGGCTGCCCAGGGTGTACCCAAACGCCAAGCTTTTGAGAATATTCCTAGAAATCGCCATCTGAACCACAAATACCATCTCAGAAGAGTATTTTTGGAATCTAAATTGGAATATCAACGATATCAAAAACGTAGATTGATGCCAGTCATTTTGCGATTCTTGTTCACCTCGTTTCTGGTGGCTGCACCAATGGCGGTAAAGGCTGAAGACGTCTGTACTATCAAGCTGGAAGACGGACGGATCATTCCATCCGCTGACCTGTCGGTGCCAGCATGGGAGACGGGGAGTTTTAATCCGTTGGTTGAAGTGGGAACAGTCCTTCAGTTGAAGCAAATCCAGGCCTCAGGCCCGAGCGCGAGCATGGAGTGCGACTGGACAATGGGTACGACGGTCTACACTGTGAAGACTGGTAGCGAGGCCAGCTGGTATGGAACCTTCAAGACTCCTATTGCTGGCGTGGGGATCCGAATCAGGACTGTTGGCGTTGGGAATTGGTGGCCTCACACATGGTTTGACAACCGTATGAGGGCTTCTTTGAAGTCAACTGAAAACCTTATTGTGGAATTGGTGAAAACGGGGCCAATCACGGCAGGGGGATATATCACCGGACAAATCGGTGAATTCAGACATGTCGACCATCAACGTACCTATAGAAGAATCATTTTAGAAGGAAGCGGCATCGCGGTTGAACCTAATGTGCCGACATGCAAGCTAGATACTCCGCTGGTTCCTGTGTATCTCGAGAGTGCCAGTGTCTCCGACCTGATGGATGGCGGCAAAGGGCCATGGAAGGATTTCAATCTGAGCCTTACATGCTTCGCGGGCCAGATCGGGGCAACCACAAGAGTATTCATTGTAATTTCGGATTCGCACAACCCGGCGAATCGATCAACGACGCTGTCCCTTTCCAGGGATTCGGTGGCCAAAAACGTGGGTATCGAGATTCAACGAGAAAATGAACAGCTAGTGAGTTTCGGGCCCGAAACGGGAGACGTCAATCAGTGGATGGTGGGCGAAATTGGTGAAAATAATATGGCGGTGACGCCGTTGAATATCAAACTGAAGGCCCGTTATACCTCGACGTCGCGCGTACAGGAGCCGACGCCTGGCAGCGCGAATGCAGATGCTACCTTTGTCATAAGCTACAAATAAGAAGATTGAGATCAGGAAAGTGCCCGTCCTCCATGATGGAGGCGGGCACTTTTTTGTATTTGAGGTGCAGCAGCTCAAATCGCTACAGCCTGGTGTGCCCGGTGCAAGCAGCAAGCATGCACCGAAGAGTTCGATGGCTGTCGAACCGGGGTTGCAAGGATTACGCACTTCCTGGATATCTTGTCGATCCTGCTCTTCAAGGCCGTGAATATTCCAAATCAGGGGAGGGCGAACCTGATCAAGCTGGTGACATGGCCTGTGTCGCAGTGCGGCCCGCCAAGCATGGCGCGGCCTCATGATGTTCGAGAGATGCCTGGATGTGATTGCAGCCGTTGAAGGCTTGCCGAGGGCAGACACGCAAGCGACCGGTGAAGCTGCATGCGGACAAGAGGCCATGTGCGGGCGCTGGCCTTAATTGACCATCATTCCGATACGCACTGACCGGCTTGCTTGTACTGACCACCGGCAACAACCGACCCGTTGCTGTCGTTCGAGCTGCCACCGGCAATGTCTGATGTGCAGCGATTGCTGCCGATCCTAGACGAGACTTCGACGACTGCTTTGGGGCCAGAAGCTGACGCCTATTCCAGGGCAGTATCGGAGACAGTAGCTGACACTCGACAGCGATGCGGAATTACTCCTGGTCGTGCATGGTGTTATTTGCACCGTCCTATGTTGAAGTGGAAGCTAGGCAATCGACCATGCCCACGGATTGATGGGCTATCTCACTACCTTCCGTCTGATCTTCTGAGCGGGTAAGAAAAGTCATCATTAAAACGCATAGCTGACCGCAATGTGTGCATTGGCGTTGATGGACTCCGATGGAGATACTTTTCAGGCGAGCCTCACCACGCTGTTTTAGCAAATTTGGCAGTGTGGCTCTAAATAAAAAGCTGGTTAATGCAGCGCTATAGATGCGTGCATAACAAAGCTCCGGAGACAACCTGTTCCTGTAAGGACCTGTATGAAAGACATTCGCAAGACGATGGACGAAGGCTCCATGACGTCATTTCAATGGCTGGCCGTCGGCATATGCATTTTGCTCATCATGCTCGATGGCTTCGATGTGCTCGTGATGGCCTTTACTGCGTCATCGGTTGCGGCCGAATGGAAGCTCAATGGAGCTCAGTTGGGCGTGTTGTTCAGTGCCGGGCTGATTGGTATGGCCATTGGATCGCTGTTTGTCGCTCCCGTAGCCGATAGACGCGGTCGCCAGCCTGTCATCGTGCTGTGCCTCGTCGTGGTTTCGGCAGGCATGCTGATGTCAGCCATGGCCCGAAGTTATATCGAGCTGGCTGCCCTGCGAGCCATCACCGGCGTCGGCATCGGTGGCATGCTGGCTAGCGTGGGGGTCATTACTTCCGAGTTTTCGTCCCAAAAGTGGCGCAGCACTGCCATTGCGCTGCAAGCCACCGGCTATCCCATTGGTGCGACCTTGGGGGGGCTCATGGCCGCCTGGCTGCTGACACATTACGGTTGGCGCTCGGTCTTCGTTTTTGGCGGCCTGACGACAGCTCTGATGCTTCCCATTGTTTTGTGGCGTTTGCCCGAGTCGGTGGACTTCTTGCTTGGCCGTCGCCCGGTTCACGCGCTGGAGAAGCTCAATCGTTTGATGGCGCTCATGGGCCATGCACCGCTGTCGCAATTGCCCGCTCCGGTTGCCGGCGAGGCCGTTCAAGGCAATACGGTTGCTGCGCTGTTCAAAAATGGTTTGGCACGTCCTACCCTGATGCTGTGGGCAGGCTTTTTCCTGCTCATGTTCAGTGTCTATTTCTCCCTGAGCTGGACGCCAAAGCTGCTGGTGCAAGCCGGCTTGTCGGCCCAGCAGGGGGTGACAGGCGGGGTTCTGCTCAATCTTGGCGGCATTGCTGGCGGCAGCTTGTTCGGTCTGCTGGCTGTGAAGGCGAAGTTGCGCAATCTGGCCATTGGCAGCCTGCTGCTCAATGCGCTGTTTACAGCCTTGTTCGGCCTGGCTTCGACCAGCTTGGGTTGGGCATTTGCGGCTGCGGTCGGTGTGGGCGTTTTTCTGTTTGCCTCCATGGCTGGCCTCTATGGCCTGGTACCCGCCACCTATCCCGCTCAAGTGCGAGCCACAGGCATGGGTTGGGCGATTGGCATTGGTCGTATTGGCGCCATTGTTGCACCCACGATGGCCGGTCTTTTGCTTGATGGAGGCTGGCAGCCGGCCTCGCTGTATTACGTATTCGCTCTCCCCTTGGTTGTCGCCGCGCTTGCAGTCATGGCCACAGGCGCAGGCCGGAGCGCTGTTGTTCGCGGTTCAGTCGCCGCTGCGCATTGATTTCCAACGAGCGTGTTTCCCCACTCTTTGACAACTATCCCGTTATGTTTTTGCTGAACACCTGGTATGTCGCCTGCAAGGCCGATGAAATCCCGCAAGACAAGCCCTTGGGCCGTACCATCTGCAATGAGCGCATGGCTTTTTACCGAGGCCCGCAGGGTGTTGCTGCCGTTGAAGACTTTTGCCCTCATCGCGGTGCACCTCTATCGCTAGGCTTTGTTTGCGAAGGAAAGCTGATCTGTGGCTACCATGGACTGGAGATGGGCTGCGAGGGCAAGACCATTGCCATGCCCGGCCAACGCGTACGCGGGTTTCCGGAAATCCGCAGCTTTCCTGTCGTGGAGCGCTATGGCTTTGTGTGGGTCTGGCCGGGCCGCAAGGAGGAGGCCGACCCCGGATTGATTCCCGAGCTGCACTGGGCGGACAATCCGCAATGGGCCTATGGCGGCGGCTATTACCACATCAAGGCAAGTCATCTGCTCATGATAGACAACCTCATGGATCTGACCCATGAGACCTATGTGCATGCCAGCTCCATCGGGCAAAAGGAAATCGACGAGACGCCTTGTACGACCAAAGTCGAGGGCGACCATGTCACCACCAGCCGCTTCATGGAGGGCTTGCCTGAGGCACCTCCGTTCTGGCGCATGGCATTGCGTGGCAACGGCCTGCCCGATGACCAGCCTGTGGATCGTTGGCAGATATGCCATTTCGAGCCGCCCAGCCATGTGATGATCGAGGTGGGGGTGGCTCTGGCTGGGCATGGCGGTCATGGTGCCCCGTCAGACAAGAAGGTTTCTTCGATTGTTGTGGACTTCATTACCCCGGAGACCGAAACCACGCACCATTATTTCTGGGGTATGGCGCGCCAGTTCAAGCCACAGGATGCGGCATTGACAGCCTCCATCCGCGAGGGGCAGGGCAAGGTCTTCAGCGAGGACACCGAGGTGCTGGAGCTGCAGCAGCAGAACCTGCTTCGCTGGCCTGAGCGTAAGCTGCTGATGCTCAATATCGATGCAGGAGGTGTTCAGTCGCGCCGCGTCATTGAGCGCTTGCTGGCGCGTGAGCGTACGGAGGCTGCATGACCGTCGGCAGTTCTTTGCAGGTTCGAGTCGCGAGGCGTACTCTAGAGGCACAGGACATCTGTGGCCTTGAGCTGGTGGCTATCGATGGCGGTACCTTGCCGTCTTTTGCGGCTGGATCACATATAGACGTGCACCTTCCCGGCGGAATCGTTCGTCAATATTCGCTGTGCAATGATCCTTCGGAAGGTCATCGTTACCAGATCGCCGTGTTGCGCGATCCAGCCTCACGTGGAGGCTCATCGGCTGTGCACGAACTTGTGGCCGAAGGCGATGTGCTGCAGATCAGTGCGCCTCGAAATCATTTCGCGCTGGAATCTGATGCGCCGCACCACTTGCTCCTGGCCGGTGGCATAGGCGTGACGCCCATCCTGTGCATGGCGGAGCGACTTTCGGTACTTGGCGCCTCCTTTCGCATGCACTACAGCGGCCGTTCTAGGCAGCGCATGGCTTTTCAGCAGCGTATTGCGGCTTCTGCCTTCGCTGATCGGGTGCAACTGCACTTTGACGATGGCGATGCTTCGCAGCGTCTGTGCATCGAGGCCGTGCTTACGGATGCTTTGCCAGACACGCATTTATACGTGTGCGGCCCTCAGGGCTTTATCGACGCAGTGTTGGAGACGGCGCGCAAGCAGCGCTGGAGCGAGAAACGATTGCATTGGGAGTTTTTTGCGGCCGCCAATGCTGGCCCGCGCGGCGAAGACACTGCTTTCGAGGTGCAGCTCGCGAGCTCGGGACGCGTCGTGCCCGTCGCTGCGGGACAGAGTGTGACGCAGGCGCTGCTGGAGGCGGGCGTGGAGGTCATGGTTTCATGTGAGCAGGGGGTCTGCGGAACCTGCCTGACCCGTGTTCTGTCGGGGCAGGTTGACCACCGAGATGCCTACTTGACGGATGAGGAACAAGCGGCCAACGATCAGTTCACCCCTTGCTGCTCAAGGGCTCACTGTGAACGACTGGTACTGGATCTTTGAGTCCGCAGGGACGTTTTTATGGCATTGAACAAACCTTATCTTGATGTGCCTGGGACCACGGTGTTTGACGCCGAGCAGTCCCGCAAGGGCTATTGGCTCAACCAGTTCTGCATGAGTCTGATGAAGGCCGAGAACCGCGAGCGCTTCCGCGCCAACGAGCGTGCTTATCTCGACGAGTGGGCGATGACCGAGGAGCAGAAGCAGGCCGTGTTGGCGCGCGACCTCAATCGCTGCATCGCGCTGGGCGGGAATATTTACTTCCTGGTAAAGATAGGCGCCACCGACGGCATCAGCGTGCAGAACATGGTATCGACCATGACGGGCATGAGCGAAGAAGACTACCGCCAGATGATGCTTGCAGGTGGGCGCGGCATAGAGGGCAACAGATTCCTGCATGAAACAGGGAGGCAAGCCTGATGGCACGCATCACCGCATCCGTTTTTACCTCGCATGTGCCTGCCATCGGCGCTGCCATGGACATGGGCAAGACCCAGGAAGCCTACTGGGCGCCCCTGTTCAAGGGTTATGACTTCTCGCGCCAGTGGATGAAGGACAACAAGCCCGATGTGATCTTCCTGGTCTACAACGACCACGCCA
>NZ_RSDT01000018.1:0-46140 GCF_004522605.1 Comamonas sp. A23 | reverse complement strand
CCAAGAGCGATCGTCCCGAACTGACGGCAGCCAAGATCATCGTCTCCGGTGGCCGTGCTCTGGGCTCGGCCGAGAAGTTCACCGAAGTGATCACCCCCCTGGCCGACAAGCTGGGTGCGGCCATCGGTGCCAGCCGTGCGGCTGTCGATGCGGGCTACGCGCCCAACGACCTGCAAGTGGGTCAGACCGGCAAGATCGTGGCGCCCCAGCTGTACATTGCCTGCGGCATCTCGGGAGCGATCCAGCATCTGGCGGGCATGAAGGACTCGAAGGTGATCGTGGCGATCAACAAGGACCCCGAAGCACCGATCTTCTCGGTGGCCGATTACGGTCTGGAAGCCGATCTGTTCCAGGCAGTGCCGGAGCTGGTGAAGGCGATCTAAGCCTTGCCATGGCGCCCCCGCAACAAGGCGGTGCCAACGGCCCGGACAACGTTGTCCGGGCCCTGGCCAGAGCGGCACACAAGTATGTGCCCCGGCCCCACCTGGTTCAGAGATTCAGGAGACAAGACATGCAGATTTCCCTTGACCGCCGCAGCCTGGTGCTTGCCACAGCCGCTTTTGTGACTGCCGCAGGCACCGGCGCATCAGCCTGGGCACAGTCCGGCGACTATCCCGCGCGGCCGGTCACGCTGATCGTGCCGTTCCCGGCAGGCGGCCCCACCGACCGCCATATGCGTACGCTGGCCGACATCGCGGGCAAGCACCTGGGCCAGCCCATCATCGTCGAGAACAAGCCCGGCGCGGGCGGCACGCTGGGCCCCGGCGCCATGGCGCGCACCGCCAAGCCCGACGGCTACACCATCACCCAGTTCCCCATGTCCATGCTGCGCATGGCACATATGCAAAAAACCGCCTGGAACCCGGTCACCGATTTCACCTACATCATCGGTGTCTCGGGCTATACCTTCGGTTTTACGGTGCGCTCGGACTCGCCCTATAAGAGCTTCAACGAGTACATTGCCGCCGCACGCAAGAGCCCCGGCAAGATCGAATACGGTTCCACGGGCATAGGTTCCTCGCCGCATCTGCTGATGGAGGAGCTGGCCGAGAACGCCAAGGTCACTCTCAATCATGTGCCTTTCAAGGGCAATGCCGACCTGCAGCAGGCCCTGCTGGGCGGTCATGTGGCCGCGCAAAGCGATGCCTCGGGCTGGGACACCTATGTGAATGGTGGCCAGATGCGTCTGCTCATGACCTTCGGTGAAAAGCGCACCCAGCGCTGGCCCGACGTGCCCACGGCCAAGGAGCTGGGCTATGGCGTGGTCTCCACCTCGCCCTACGGCCTGGCGGGGCCCAAGGGCATGGACCCGGCCGTGGTGCGCAAGCTGCACGACGCCTTCAAGAAGGCCATGGACGATCCGCGCCATGTCGAGGTGCTCAGGCAGCTCAATCAGGACGCCTGGTACCGCTCGGGTGCCGACTATGCGCAATGGGTGCGCGAGGCCTACGCCAAGGACAAGGTCCTGATCGATCGCCTGGGCCTGGCTGCCAAATAGGCCTGTCCTCCAATGCGCCCGCAGGGCCGTGGGGCCCGCAGGTGCAGTCCGCTTGAGATTCGTGAATTCCTGAAACGGAGCCCCTCATGACTGTTTCCCTGCCTTCGCCCGATGCACCCTTCACCACGCTGGCTGCGCTGATCCGCAGCCATGCGTGCCAGCAGCCCGGCCATGCCGCGCTGCGCGACGACCAGCAGACGCTGAGCTACGCCCAGCTCGACGCCCTCATGGAGCGCGTGGCCGCCGCGCTACAGCGCGACGGCGTGCAGCCGGGCCAGGCCATTGCCATCTGTGCGTTGAATTCAGTGTGCTATGCCGCCCTGTTCCTGGGCGCGCTGCGTGCGGGCGTGGTGGTTGCGCCGCTGGCGCCATCCTCCACGGCCGAGAGCCTGGCTTCCATGCTGCGCGATGCCCAGGCGCGTCACCTGTTCCTCGACCAGGCGGCTCAGGACCTGGTGCCCGCAGACACCGGACTGCAATGCATCTCGCTTGACGGCGTGGCGCCGGGCAGAGCCTTCGAGGACTGGCTGGCACCCGAAGGCGCGCAGCCCGCTGCCGTGAGCCTTGCGCCCGAGGCACCGTTCAACATCATCTATTCCTCGGGCACCACGGGGACTCCCAAGGGCATCGTGCAGTCGCATGGCATGCGCTGGACCCATATCAACCGGGGCGGCGTCTACGGCTACGGCCCCGAGGGTACGACGCTAGTGGCCACGCCGCTGTACTCCAACACCACACTGGTGGTGTTCTTCCCCACGCTGGGCAGCGGCGGCTGCGTGGTGCTGATGCCCAAGTTCGACGCGGCACGCTATCTGCAACTGGCCCAGCAGCACCGCGTCACCCACACCATGCTGGTGCCCGTGCAGTACCAGCGCATCATGGCACTGCCGCAGTTCGGCGAGCATGACCTGTCGAGCTTTCAGGCCAAGTTCTGCACCAGTGCACCGTTTCGCGCCGAGCTCAAGGCCGATGTGGTGGCGCGCTGGCCAGGCAGTCTCACCGAGTTCTACGGCATGACCGAAGGCGGGGGCACCTGCATCCTCGAAGCCCATCTGCACCCGGACAAGCTGCACACCGTGGGCCAGCCCGCCGAAGGCCATGACATCCGCCTCATCGACGAGCAGGGCTGCGAGGTCGCTCCCGGCGCGGACGGCGAGGTTGTGGGCCATTCGGCCAGCATGATGAGCGGCTACCACGGTCAGCCCGCCAAGACACGCGAGGCTGAATGGTTCGATGCCACGGGCAAGCGCTTCATCCGCACGGGCGATGTGGGCCGATTCGATGCAGACGGCTTTCTGACCCTGTTCGACCGTCGCAAGGACATGATCATCAGCGGCGGCTTCAACATCTATCCCAGCGACCTGGAGGCTCAGCTGCGCGCCCACCCGGCCGTGGATGATGTGGCCGTGGTCGGCGTTCCCTCCGATCAATGGGGCGAAACGCCCGTGGCTTATGTAGTGTCGCGCACGGGCCAGCCGGCCCGGCCCGAGGAGATCATGGGCTGGTACAACCAGCAAGCCGGCAAGACCCAGCGCCTGGCCGACCTGCGCTTCATCGCCGAGCTGCCGCGCAGTGCCATCGGCAAAGTGCTCAAGCGTGAGCTGCGCGACCAGTACGCGGCGGGACGCTGAGCCTGTCTTCCATTCCACGATGCCCATCACGAGACCTATCCCATGAGTCATGACACCACGATGTCCGAAGTCCGCCGCCAGGTGACGCCCGAAGAGTGGCAGACCCGCGTCGAGCTGGCTGCCGCCTATAGGCTGGTAGCCCACTTCGGCTGGGACGACCTGATCTTCACCCACATTTCGGCGCGCGTGCCGGGCCAGCCCGGCCAGTTCCTGATCAACCCCTACGGCATGCTGTTCGACGAGATCACGGCATCCAGCCTGGTCAAGGTCGATCACGAAGGCCAGCCGCTTATGGACAGCGAGTACGACGTCAATCCTGCAGGCTTCGTCATCCACAGCGCCATCCACGACGGCCGGCCCGAGGTGCAGTGCGTGCTGCACACGCATACACGCTACGGCGTCGCCGTGTCGGCTCAAAAGGATGGACTGCTGCCCATCTCGCAGCAGTCCATCTTCCCGCTGGTGCGCCTGGCCTACCATGACTACGAGGGCGTGGCCCTGCGTGATGACGAAAAGCCGCGCCTGGTGGACGATCTGGGTGCCAGCAATTTCCTCATCCTGCGCAATCACGGGCTGCTGACCTGCGGCCGCAGCGTGGCCGAGGCCGTGCTGGCCATGTACACGCTGGAGTCGGCCTGCCGCATCCAGATTTTGGCGCAGTCGGGTGGCGGCGAGCTGACGCGCATCCCGCAGGCCATCATTGCCGACGCGGTCAACCAGTCGCGCCAGGTCACCAAGGGCAAAGGCGCGGGCTTGGCCTGGCCGGGCCTGCTGCGCCGCCTGGACCGCATCGACCCAAGTTATAAGGACTAACACCCCCTGAGTCGCTGCGCGCCTTCCCCCTCTCTCGCTTCGCGGGAGGGGGACGACACCCTCGCTGCGGGGCGGCCCTTGCTTGGTGTCACTCGCTTGCGCTGTTGCCGTTTCGCAGGCAGCGAACAGAGCTCAGATTCATGGAGAAATCAATGGGAATTCTGGTCAACATCCACCCGAGCATGGGGGCTCCCATCGTCGATGCGCTGCGTGCGCTGGCGCCCGACGTGCAGGTCTGGGCCCATCGCGACGAAGCGCCGGCCGCCGAGGTCGAAGCCATGCTCGCCTGGAGCCTCAAGCCGGGCGTGCTGCCCGCCTATCCGCAACTCAAGCTGCTGTGCGCCCCCAGTGCGGGCGTGGACAAGCTGCTGGCTGTGCCCGATCTGCCGGCTGACCTGCCCGTGGCGCGCACCGTCGATTCGCAGCAGCATGTGGAGATCGCCCAGTATGTGGTCGGCACCGCGCTGCGCCATACGCGCGAGCTGGATCTGTTCGCGCGCCAGCAGCAGGCCGGCGACTGGCTGCGCCGCCCAGTGCGCGCCGGCGCCGACTGCCGCGTGGGTATTCTGGGTCTGGGCGAGGTCGGTCGCTTCGTGGCTGCTGCCATGCAGGCCGTGGGCTATCCTGTCGCGGGCTGGAGCCGCAGCGCTAAGAACATTGCCGGCCTGACCACCCACAGCGGTGCTGAGGGTCTGCAGCAGCTTCTGTCCGGCAGCGACATTCTGGTCTGCGCCTTGCCGCTTACGCACGAGACGCGCGATCTGCTGAACCGCCGCACGCTCTCCCTGCTGCCGCGTGGCGCCTATTTCATCAATGTGGGGCGCGGCGAACAGGTGGTCGAGGATGAACTGCTGGCTCTGCTCGACGAAGGCCATCTGGCCGGCGCCGCGCTGGATGTGCTGCGCGAGGAACCGCCCCAGCCCGGCAACAAGGTGTGGGGGCACGCCAAGGCCTTTGTCACTCCGCATATCGCGGCCCAGGCCTCGGCCGACACCGTGGCCCGCCAGTGCCTGGAGAATCTGCGCCGCCTGCGTGCGGGCGAGCCCTTGCTCAACCTGGTGGACGTGGCCCGCGGATACTGAGACGTATTTCCCTTTCCCTGTCGCGCTGCCGCGCGGCGCTTTATCCTTGCAAGAACCAAGAGACATTCATGCCTTCGACATCTCGCCGCAGCTTTCTTCAATCGAGCGCCGCAGCCGGCGCCGCCATGCTGGCTCCCTCGGTCTGGGCCCAGAGCCCCTGGCCCTCCAAGCCCATACGCATCGTCGTTCCCTACACGGCGGGCGGCTTCACCGACCAGATGGCCCGTCTGCTGCAAGTGGGTTTGCAGAAAGCGCTGGGCCAGCCCATCGTCATCGACAACAAGCCTGGTGCGAACAGTCTCATCGGTGTGGATCAGGTGGCCAAGTCCGCACCTGATGGCTACACGTTCGGAGTGGTGATTGCCGCTTATGCGGCCAACACCACGCTGTATCCCAAGCTGCCCTACAACCCTGGCAAGGATCTGGTTGGCGTGTCTCTGATGGGGATCTCGCCTCTGGTTGCTGCAGTGTCTAACAATGCTCCGTTCAAGACCACGCGGGAGCTGATTGCCTATGCCAAGGCACATCCTGGCAAGGTCAGCTTTGGCTCCTCGGGAAGCGGCTCCAGCGCGCATCTCACAACCGAGTTGATGAAGTTGCTGACGAAGACGGATATGACTCATGTGCCCTACAAGGGGGCCGCACCGGCACTGACCGACCTCATGGGTGGTCAGATCCCGCTGTTCCTAGATCCTCCGCCCAATCTGATCCAGCCTGCCAAGGCCGGTCGCATTCGTCTGATTGGCGTGGCCAGCGACAAGCGACTGGCGGTTTTGCCCGATGTACCGACATTTGCCGAGCAAGGCATCCCCGACCTGATGGGCAGCACCTGGGCAGCAATGATTGCACCGGCAGGAGTGCCCAAGGAGATCGTGCAGCGCATGTCCGCCGAAGTCGCTCGCATCATTCGCAGCCCTGAAATCACGCAGCGCATGCAGCAGACCATGGGTACGTTTGCCGAAGGATCGACACCAGAGGAATGCGATCGTTTCATCGCCGCTGAAACTGCCAAATGGGGGAAAGTGATCCGTGAAGCCAAGGTGACGGTGGAATAGGCTCCTTGGCCTGGTTTGTCCCCGGCAGGGGGGCGAAGCAGGCCTCAAGGGAAATGGAGCGGCTGCCGGGTGAGGTGAACGCAAAGGGATCTCCTCATTCGCCTATGGTGCGAAGTGGAGATGGCTGCATCGTGGGAACTCCTGCCGAACAAGCCCGGGACAGTGCGATGAGGTCTCCGTCAGCTTGTCGGTGCCGTCAAGGCTGCGGAACCTCGCTGGCGGCGACGCGCCACCGCCTCCTCGGCGCCCTCAATGCATGCCTTTCCCGATAGGCTGCGGGCGTCATTCCCACATACCGGACGAACACCCGCCGGAATGCGGAGGCATCCTCATACCCGCAGGCCAGCGCCACGGAGGGCACGCTCTCCAGCGTGATCTCGAGCAGCACCCGAGCCCGCGCGCAGCGCAGGCGGTGCAGGTGGTCCAGCGGGCTGTGCCCCAACTCCTGCTGGAAGTGGCGCAGCAGGGTGCGCGGGCTGGCTGATACCGCGTCCGCCAGCACCCGCAGGTCATAGGGCTGCTCAACGCGCGTCTCCAGCCAGGCTAGGGCGTGGGCCAGCACGCTGGTCCGTGTGGTGGGAATGCGGCGGTCCTGCAGGGCGGCGCGTGTGGCGCGTTCGCGCTGGGGATCGGGCTGCAGAACGGCGGCCAGCGCCGCGGCCAGGTCGTCGCCGAAGGCATGGCGCGTGAGCGCCAGAGCCAGGGGCGTCAGGGCTTCCGGGTGGGAGGCGCTGAGCCAGGGCCTGTCGTCCACGAAGGGCTGGCCCTCGGCAAGTTCTATACCGGCAAAGTCCAGTCCGAATCCGCCCATGAAATACCAGGGCAGGGCCACACGGCGGCCCTCGCAGCGCCCGCTGGCGGCCGCGAACCAGGCGGCGCTGCCCAGCGTGCACACGATCAGGCCCTGGTCGAAGGCTGTGGCGATGCGCTGCGTGAGGCCCGGATGCGCGGCGACGATGTCGCGGATGGATGGAATGTCGGGGCAATGCAGCGTGCTTGCGAAGACGGCATGCGCCGGCCCTTCGGCCAGGGCGCCTTCGGCCGCGTGCGGCATGGCCGGCAGGGTCTGGCCCCTGTCATCGACCCAGCGCCAGCCAAAGCGCGGTGCGCGCCGGCCCAGGCGCAGGCCGGCAACAAGGTTGGCGCTGCGCAGCATCTCCACGAGATGCGCGGCGTGGCCTGTGGCGCTGTGCTCCAGGCAGGGCAGCTCGATGACGAAGGTCCGGGGCATGGCGTTTCTGACTCCTCGAATGGCGATTTCGCCGTGTCTGTTACAGGCGCTTCACTTTTAGCATGACTGCTTGTGCCATTTTTCAGGGTCACGAAGATGCCTTATAAACAGTCCGAGACAAAGCTTTCCACACCACCCCGCATAGGCTTGCGGCGCATCGCGCTGGCCGGCTTGCTGGCCTGCGGCCTGCCGCTGGCAGCCAGCGCCCAGGGGCTGGATGCCCAGGGTCTGGCAGCGCTGGATGCGGCCATTGAGCCGCTGGCGCCCAAGATGGTGGAGTGGCGTCGCGACATTCACCAGCATCCAGAGCTGTCGGGCCAGGAAGTGCGCACGGCCAAACTGGTGGCCGATCACCTGCGCCGCCTGGGCATGGAGGTGCAGACCGGCGTGGGCGGCACGGGCGTGGTGGGCGTGCTTCGCGGCGGCCAGCCAGGCAAGACCGTGGCCCTGCGCGCCGACATGGATGCACTGCCTGTGGCCGAGAAGACGGGCCTGCCCTTCGCCTCCAAGGCCAAGGCCCAGTACATGGGCAAGCAGGTCTCGGTCATGCATGCCTGCGGGCACGATGCCCACGTGGCCATGCTCATGGGTGCGGCCGAGGCGCTGGCCGGCATGCGCGCCAGGCTGCCGGGCACGGTGAAGTTCATCTTCCAGCCGGCCGAGGAAGGCGCTCCGGTGGAGGCCGATGCCCATGGCCATGTACCCAGTTTCGGCGCCAAGGCCATGGTGGAGGCCGGCGTGCTCAAGGATGTGCAGGCCATCTACGGCCTGCACATCACGGCCAATCTTCCCCCGGGCATGGTCGGCTACCGCAGCGGGCCGTTGATGGCGGGCTCGGACAGCCTGAGCATCCAGGTCGAGGGCCGGGGCGGCCATGGCTCGTCGCCGTGGAGTGCGGTCGATCCCATCGTCGCGGCCAGCCAGGTGGTGCTGGGCCTGCAGACCGTTGTCAGCCGCCAGCTCAACATCAGCCTGGAGCCTGCCGTGCTGACCATTGGTTCCATCCAGGGCGGCACGCGCTACAACATCATTCCCGACAATGTCGAGATGCAGGGCACGCTGCGTACCTTCGACGAAGACATGCGCCAGGAAGCGCACAAGCGAATCACGGCCACGGCCGAGCAGATCGCGGCCTCCAGCGGCGCCAAGGCCAAGGTGCGCTTCGGCCCCGTGGCCTATCCGGTCACCACCAATCCGGCCGCGCTGACCGAGGCCTCGCTGCCCGCGCTCAAGCTGGCCCTGGGCGGCAGGGCCATGGTGATTCCCAAGGTCAGCGGTTCCGAGGACTTTTCGGAGTTCCAGAAAGTGGTGCCGGGATTCTTCTACTTCCTGGGTGCGCCGCCGGCAGGCCATGACTTCACCAAGGCACCGCCCAACCACTCGCCGCTGTTCGATATCGACGAGAAGCAGCTGCCCACGGGGGCACGTTCACTGGCCGCGCTGGCCGTGGACTATCTGCAGCGCAATCCATAGTCGTTGTTCACCATGAGCGGCTGAGGTCGCTTGCCTTTGCGATTCGGTGCAGCGAAAAGCATTGGCAAGCGTTGAACGCTCCCGACCAAAGCATTGATTCGCTGGCCGTGGTTTTGCATGGCGATGGGCGTTTTTTGAAACCCTGGAAAAACCGGGCTATAATCACTATCTCTGTAGGGGAGTCGCCAAGCTGGTTAAGGCACTGGATTTTGATTCCAGCATGCGAAGGTTCGAATCCTTCTTCCCCTGCCAAGATATAAAAAAGCCCCGACTGTTTATGCAGCCGGGGCTTTTTCTTTGTCTTCAATGCTGCGCCTGGCTCCCAGGAGAAGCCGGCAGATTGGGCTTGCTGCAGCCATTGATCGACGCGTATCCAATGAGTGCGCCATAAAGCCCGAAGTGGCTCAAGGTCCGGCAGAGAAATTCCAGGTTTCGCAGGAGTGCTTTCACTCTGACACCGGCGGGGGCGCTGGTGTGCCGCCAAACCGTCCCGCAGCTTTGCTGGAGCGGGCTCGATGCCTAGGTGTGAATAGCGTCAACCCAGACGATGAGCAGCGATTCAGCAGCGCGTGGCTGGTCGCAGTGCAGCAGACCTGCGCTATCGATTTACAAAACAGTGGCAATTTTTTTACCTGAGCTTTACAATCTGCGCGCAAATGGAATTGAGATTGATTCTCGTTCTGTTTGTTTGCTGCCAGCCCCTATACGGTATCTCCGTTTCAGCCACAGCGTCATTCGTTCTTCGGCACTTCTTGCCTGAAGAAAGCACCCTGGTTTTTCTTTGAACGCTCATGCTGGAACGCTCGTTTTTCCCCGTAGCCGGGGCTTTGCCATTTCGTCTTCACGCCACGGCTGTGGCAGTCAGTGTGGTCTGCCTGCTGCCTTATGTCAGTCATGCGCAGGAGGATGCCGCATCGACACTTGCGGAAGTGACCGTGCAGGAGAAGGCCATTCCCAATGTCTATGGAGAGTCGAGTGATTCCTACGTGGCCGGCGGAGTCGAGGTCGGCAAGGCGGCGCAGTCTCTGCGCGAGGTTCCGCAGTCGGTGACTGTGGTGACTCGTCAGCGCATGGACGATCAGGCCATGCGCACGCTCGATGACGTGATGAACTACACCACCGGGATCACTCGCGAAGAGACCTGGCTGGATACGACCTATCTGTCCCGCGGCATGAACATCACCAATTTCCGGTTCGATGGCGGTGCTGCCAGCTCCTCTCGCTCGGGCAGTCGCAGCCTGGACATGGCGCAGTTCGACAGCGTCAGTGTGCTGCGCGGAGCCGACGGTCTGTTTGGTGCAGGTGAGGCTGGTGGGGTTCTGAACTTCACCTACAAAAGGCCCCAGGCCAAGCGTCAGACGCAGGTTCTGCTTTCCGGCGGAACCATGAGCAACTATCGCACTGAGCTCGACACCACGGGCGCGTTGAACGAAAGCGGAACTCTGCGTGGCCGTTTCGTGGCCGTGAACCATGACCGAAAGGAAATGGCAGCCCCATCCAAGCTCAAGCGGCAGATGCTGTATGGGGCGCTGGAGATGGACCTGACGTCCAGCACGGTTGCCACGCTGGGTGCCAGCTATCAGAAAGACAGAAACACGGGCTTCAATGCCAGCCTGCCGCGCTATGCGGATGGCAGCGATATCGGCTTTGCGCGCAATACCAACTTTGGTGCACCCTGGAACTGGATCAATCGCGAGAACACCACGGTCTTTGCCAAGCTCGAGCAGCAACTCGGCAATGACTGGCTGCTCAAGACCCAGCTCAGACACACCCGCTTCAATGAGGGCGTGAATGGCGCGGAGATCGAAAGTTCGCCGGATCCCGTCACGCTGCAGGGGGCGGACTGGTGGATTCATCAAGCCAAGTCACGCGAGCGTGAAACCAGCTTCGACATCAATTTGCAGGGTAGCTTTGATGCCTTGGGTCAGCGCCACGATGTGATACTGGGTCTGGATCAGCACCGCAACAGCAATACCAATCGAAGCCTGTGGCCGAGAGTGGGGCCGGCCGACGTCTTCAACCGGATTCCACCGGAAGACCCCGGTTATCCGCTGGGTGACTGGACCAGCGGCTCGCAGACAAAAACGCAAAAGAGCGGCCTCTATGGCTCTATTCGCCTGCGTCCCGTGGAGCGCTGGTCCGTGGTTTTGGGCGGACGCTATGTGCTGCAGGATCGCAATACCCAGCACGACATGAACGGTGCTCTCACGGCAAAGAGTCGGGAATCGAATGTCTTTGTGCCCTATATGGGGCTGATGCATGAGCTGACCAAGTCGACCAATCTGTATTTCAGCACCGCCGAGATCTATCAGTCCCAGGCCGGAAAGTTCTCGGCACCACTGCCGGGGACGCCGCTGGATCCGGTGCGTGGTCGTACCTACGAGCTGGGTGTCAAAAGCGAGCTGACCCCCAATCTGATTGCCAGTGCGGCATTGTTTCGTACCGATAAAAAAGGCGAGGCCGTTTACGACCCCGCTTACCCCCAGACCGATTGGCGCGGCGGTTGCTGCTACTTCCGCGACGGCTTCAAGCTGAGCCAGGGCATCGATCTGGAGATGACGGGGCGAATCACTCCCAATCTCCAGCTGGCGGTGGGCTATACCTACAACAGCAATGAAGACAGACGCAAGGACAGCGCACAGTTCAGCACGGTCACGCCGCGCCATCTGTTCAAGGCCTGGGCGGACTATCGCATGAGCGGCGCTTTGCGCGGCTGGAGCGTGGGCGGCGGTGTGGTGGCGCAGAGCTCGAACTACCGGGCCTCGGGCATCAGCGCTTACAACCCGGCGACGGGTCGTTATGACGGAGCCTGGACGCCGTACAACTTCACTTCCCCGGGTTACGCCGTCTGGTCGGCTCGTGTGGCCTATGCATTCAACAAGGATTGGAGCCTTGCGATGAATGTGGGGAACTTGTTTGACAAGACTTACTACAGCACAGTCGGCTATGCGGGCTACGGCAACTTCTACGGCGAAAAGCGTACGGTTACCGTGTCGCTCAAGGGCCGTTTCTGACGGGGTGTAGCAATGTCGCAATCTGATGGGCTGCGCTCTGACTGGGGACTGGGATCGCGTCTGGCTGCTGCAGTGCTGGGAGGCTATGCCGTCTCCAGTGCCTGGGTGGTTTTATGTGGTGCGATGAGTCAATCTCGTGTGGAGACCATTCTGGGGGGCATGCAGTCCAGCTGGCTCTGGTACGTGGCTGCCGTGATTTGGGCTTTTTCTCCGGCATCGCCACGCCGGATATGGGGCGTGCTGGGCATCGTGGTGCTCGGCATGCTCCTTGGCACCGCGGCGTTGATCTTCCTGAAGGGACGCTGATGCAGCCGGCAAAGAAGGAATCGGGCGCAGGCAAAGGCAGCTTCCGGCAGGCTCAGGCATGGTTGCATACCTGGTGCGGCTTATGGTTCTCCTGGCTGCTGTATGCCGTTTTTCTGACGGGTACCCTGGCCGTCTTCGAGGAGCCCATCACCCATTGGATGACTCCCGAGCATCATGCCCATGAACAAGCCGAGGCCAGGCAGGCAGGCACCGTGCCGCAAGCGCAGTCTTCCCTGAGCCAGCGTCTGCAATGGGGCATGGCCTATATGGAGCGGCAGCACCCTGGCGCAGACATGTGGGAGCTGTGGCCTGCAGACTCCCAAGGGGGCGGGGACTTGCGTGTCTATTGGTTCGATCGCGAGGGACAGTATGCGGCGGCCCAGCTGGACCCGAAGTCCGGAAGTGCCATGGATGCCTCTGAAGCTCCCAAGGTGCGCCAGACATCGGGTGGCCATCATTTCGTGGACTTCCACTATCAGCTGCATGCAGGACAGCTCGGACTCTGGATTGTGGGCATCGCCGCGCTTGCCATGCTGGTTGCACTGGTCAGCGGAGTGATCACCCATAGACGAATCTTCAAGGACTTCTTCACCTTCCGCGCTCGCAAAGGGCAGAGAAGCTGGCTGGACATGCACAACGTCGTGGCGGTGCTGACGCTTCCTTTCCAGCTCATGATCGCCTATACAGGCATCGCCATATCCTGCGCGACCTTCATGCCTGCCGGCATTGCGGCCTACTTCGGCAGCAGTGCCGAAGCCGTCAAGTCTTTCCAGGTGGCGCTGAATGAACCAGGCAAGCCACAGCGTTCGGGTCAGGCCATGCCCGTACCGGATCTGGAGTCCTTCGTGCTGCGCGGGCAGGCCTTGATCGGGCAACCGGTGCGAGCGGTGGTGATTGATTACCCGGGCGATGCAGCTGCACGCATCGGCATCTATGGATGGAATGAAGCCGACGATCTGAGCAAGCGTCTCAGCCCCAGCAGCGGCATGGCCATGTTCTCGGCCGCTACTGGAGAGTTGCAGCAGTTGCGCTTGCCCGGAGGTGTGGATGGCGGTGCGGCATCACTCGCGCAATCGGTGATCGGCGGGCTGCATATGGCGACTTATGGCGGGCTGCCGCTGAAGTGGCTGTACTTCATTTGCGGGCTGGCCGGAAGCGCCATGATGGCTACGGGGGCGATTCTCTTCATGGTCAAACGGCGGGGGAGGCATCAGGGGGAGTTTGGCTCCAGCACCTCCAAGGTCTACCGGATGATTGAAGCCGCGAATGTGGCGGCTATCGCGGGACTGGGCATCGCCTGCGTGGGATTTTTGTGGGCCAATCGTTTGCTGCCTCTCGAAATCTCGCAACGCTCCAGATGGGAGCTGGTGGTCTTCTTTGCGCTGTGGATTCTGGCTCTCATACATGCGCTGCTGAGGTCGCCGCCACTGGCTTGGCGCGATCAGATGGCAGCACTGGCTGTGCTTTGTCTTCTGTTGCCCTTGCTGAATCTTGTGACGACTGGAGAGCAACTTGCTGCATACCTTCTCGATGGCGACTGGGAGAGCGCGGGGGTTGAGCTTTTCGCCCTTGCTGTCGGAGTGGCGGCGGCCGGCGCCTGGGCCTGGATGCGCAAGGCATCGGGCCTGAAGCCCGTGCGAAAGCAAATGGCTCGTGAATTGTCGGCTCGTGAATTGTCGAAAGACCTGCCTGCGGCTGCGGACGCAAGTGCCGCTAAGCAAGGGAGCCTGTCATGACCTTGTGGCAGTCATCCTTGCAGGCCTTTGCTCTTTCGATGGGAGGCATGACGGCTCTGGCTTTTGCCATGGACCGCCATTACGCGCAATTGACATCTCTGGACGAGGTGCCGACAGCGCATCGCATGGCGCTGCGTGTGCTGGGAGCATTGCTTTTGCTGGCCGTCTGCCTGCCTGCCATGCGTGGGTGGAGTGCAACGGTTGGCAGCGTGCTCGTGCTGGGCTTCTGGAGTCTGGGGGCTCTCGCGACGGTCGCGGGGCTTTCCTGGTCGGCTCGACACCTGGCGGTGGCGGGCGCCATGACGGCGCTGCAGGGGGGCGTCAGCTGCCTCTGGTGACGGATCCCTTGAAGCCCGCAAGGCTTCTGATCTTCAATCGCTCCAACTCATGCCGTGGCCATGGGTTTCAGCAGCGACTGCGAATTGTTTTCTGGAAAGTGCAACGTTCATGACGGTGGGACAAATCAAACGCTGGGGCAGCCTCGGGCTGCTGCTGGTCTGTGCTGGAGGTATTGCCTTGTGGTGGGGGAGTCGGCCCAGGGTCGAGTACCAAAGTGTTGCGGTGCAGCGCGGCGATGTGGAGTCCACCGTCACTGCCATCGGTACTTTGCAGCCCAGAACCTATGTGGATGTAGGGGCGCAGGTCTCGGGTCAGATCACCCGTTTGCTGGTCAGTCCAGGAGCCAGGGTCGAGAAAGGCGCATTGCTGGTGGAGATCGACCCCAGCGTGCAGCGCGCCACGGTGGATGCGGGCAGAGCATCGCTGGCGAGCTTGCGCGCCCAGATTGCAGAGCAGCAGGCACAGCTGAAACTGGCCGGCCAGCAATTGAAGCGACAACAGCAGCTGGCCGCCGAAGAGGCGACCAGGCAGGAAGATGTGCAGATTGCCGAGGCCCAGGTGGCCGGAGCTGCCGCACGCATCGACCATCTCAAGGCTCAGATGCAGCAAACACAGGCCAGCCTCAAGGCTGACGAAGCGCGTCTGGGCTATACCCGCATCTACGCACCGATGTCCGGTACGGTGGTGTCCGTCGATGCGCGTGAAGGGCAGACCTTGAATGCGACCTATCAGACGCCCAATATCTTGCGCATTGCCGATCTGACGGCCATGACGGTCTGGACGGATGTATCGGAGGCCGACGTGCGGCGCGTGAGAGCGGACATGTCCGTGTATTTCACGACCCTGGGGAGTGCAGGTCAGGAACAGGCGCGCCGGTGGAACAGCCGGGTGAGGCAGGTGCTGCCTGCGCCGCCGGCCAGTGTTGCCCCCGCAGCAGGCAATGCGGCGGCGCCTGCGGCGGCCACCAAGGCTGTGACCTATACGGCATTGTTCGACGTGGATAACAAGGACGCGGAACTGCTGCCACAAATGACGGCCCAGGTGGTCTTTGTGACCGGCAGTGCGCAGCAGGCCTTGACGGTTCCATTGACAGCTCTTCAGTCTGAGAAAGATCAGCAATCGCAGAGCGTTCGGGTGCTGACAGCCAAACGGCAGCCTGAGCAGCGAAACGTGAAGCTCGGAGTACGAAGTCGCCATCAGGTGCAGGTGCTTGACGGCGTGGCTGAGGGCGAGCGGGTCATCGTCGGCGAAACCCTGATTCCTGGCGGTCTGCGGTGGCTGCAATGGTGAGTGCGATGGAACAGGTTCCGCTGATTTCGCTGCGTGGCATTCGCAAGCACTATGGCGGAGTGGGCGAGCAGCCGTCGGTGACCGTGTTGCACGGCATTGATCTGGATATTCGCGCGGGTGAGTATGTGGCCGTCGTCGGCAGCTCCGGTTCGGGCAAGTCCACCTTGATGAATATCCTGGGTTGCCTTGATAAACCGAGCGAAGGTTGCTATCGGTTTCAAGGTAAGGATGTATCCACGCTGGACTCGGATGCCCTGGCCTGGCTGCGTCGCGAAGCCTTCGGTTTCGTGTTTCAGGGCTATCACCTGATTCCCAGTGAAAGTGCCTCGGAGAATGTGCAGATGCCTGCGATTTATGCAGGCCTGGCCAAGGAGCAGCGGGTGCAAAGAGCCCAGCTCCTGCTCGAGCGTCTGGGGCTGGGGTCGCGCCTGGGCAATCGCCCCAATCAGCTGTCGGGCGGTCAGCAGCAGCGCGTGTCCATTGCACGGGCGTTGATGAACGGCGGCCACATCATCCTGGCCGACGAGCCGACAGGGGCTCTTGACTCGCATAGCGGCGCCGAGGTGATGGCTTTGCTGCGCGAGCTGGCCGATGCGGGACACACCATCATTGTGATTACGCATGATCGCGACGTTGCGGCTCAGGCAAGGCGTGTCATCGAAATCAGCGATGGACGTGTCGTCAATGACAGTGCTCCCGATGGCATTCAAAGCCGAGCAGAGGTTCCTCCGCTGACCCCGCAGCGCAATACCGCAACATCGGCAATATCCTGGGTGGCTGAGATTTCCGAAGCTGCACGCAGTGCCTGGCGCGGCATGCGCATGAACCGGGTACGCACCAGCCTGACCTTGCTGGGCATCGTGATCGGTGTGGCCTCGGTGATCGTCATGCTGGCCATCGGTGAAGGCGCACGGCGCAAAGTGGTCGAGCAGATGGGCACCATGGGAACAGCCATTCTCTATATGGGCAGCAAACCACCGGCCAGCGGTGGACCAGCGGGCCAGATCACCGAAGACGATCTGGCCGCCATGCGGGAGTTGCCGGCGATACGCAGAGTCATGCCCGTCATCGGAGACCCTGTCACGGTGCGCTATGGCAAGGCCGACAAGCAGATCTATGTGTTTGCAGCCAGCGAGGAGATGCCGCTGGTTCACCACTGGAGGGTGGCCCAGGGGCGCTACTTCACGGATGTGGAGGACCGAGATCTGGCTCCGCTGGTGGTGATAGGGCACAAGGCGCACCAGCATTTTTTCCCAGAGGTGGCCAATTCATTGGGGCTGCAGCTGATCATCGGGAGCTCGGCGTTCGAAGTCATCGGCGTCATGAGCGAGCGTGGGGCTGACTCCGGCGCCCAGGACTATGACGACATGGTCTTCATTCCCTATCAGTCGGGGCGTGCGAGAGTCTATCAAGCGCAGACACAGCCCGATTACGTGGTCGTGGAGGCCAGCTCCTCGGAGCAGGTCCATGAAGCCGAGGAATCGATCCACAGCCTTCTGCTGGCGCGGCACGGGGGGCGGGAAGACTTCGGCATCGGCAATGCAGCAGCTCGTATTCAGGCCGAAGCAGCAACTCGCCAGAGCATGGCCGTGATGCTGGGGCTGATTGCGGCAGTTTCACTGGTGGTCGGTGGTATCGGAGTCATGAACGTGATGCTGATGACGGTGCGCGAGCGGACCAGGGAGATTGGCATTCGCATGGCAGTGGGGGCTCGCCAGCGTGACATCCTGCGCCAGTTCCTGACGGAAGCCAGCATGGTGACCATTGTGGGTGGGGGCGTCGGTCTGCTTGCGGGGCTGGGCATCGGAATGACGCTTCTTATCTCGGGCGTACCTGTGATTTTTTCGGTAAAAGCCATGTTGGGTGCATTTGCCTGTGCGGTGCTCACCGGTCTGGTTTTTGGCTTCATGCCTGCCAGGACGGCGGCGCGTCTGGAGCCCGTGCGAGCATTGGCGGGAGAGTAGGCATGTACAAATGGAACGCAGTGCTGGCGGCTCTTGCTCTGGCTGGATGCGCGACAACGCAATCCAGTAACGAGACCCGGGGAATGTCTCTCGATATTCCTTATGCCTGGGCGCAGGAGCAGGGGGCGGAAAACGAACAAGTCAGCGCCAGTTGGTGGCACGGTTTTGGCAGCCCGGAGCTCAGCGCACTGGTTGAGCAAGCCCGGACTCAAAGTCTGGATGTGGCGGCTGCCGTCGCGAGAGTGCAGCAGGCGGATGCCCGGGCAACTTATGCACGTGCGGCCCGGGTACCGGATTTGAACGCAGATTTCGGTGCCACAAGATCTGCAGCGATGGACAGTCATACGGAAAGAGACGCCAGCACTTGGCGAGTGGGTCTGTCGAGCAGTTACGAGCTGGACTTCTGGGGGCGTCAGCGTGCTTTGAGAGACGCCGCAGAGTCCAACAGGCAGGCCAGCGTGTTTGACCGTGAGACCGTGAGACTGACTGTCACTGCCTCAGTCGCCCAGGCCTGGCTCCAGTGTGTGGGCTTGCGCGAGCGCGCCGCGATTGCCCAGCTCAACCTGGAGATTTCCGAGCGGCTCTTGAAGCTGGTCGAGTCCAGAGCCCGTTATGGGGCAGCGACCTCCGTGGAGCTGGCTCAGCAGCGTGGCCAGGTTGCTGCACAGCAGCGTGTTGTGGCCTTGCTCCGAAAACAGATTGCAGACGCACACGCGGTGCTGGCATTGCTGTCGGGGCAATGGACTATGGATCTTGTGAGCGAGACCAGTCTTTCGAATCTGGCGATTCCAGGCGTTCGCCAGGGTACGCCTGCGGATCTGATAACACGCAGGCCGGATGTGGCGAAAGCGGAGGCTCAACTGCTCGCGGCGGATGCGAATCTTGCCGCTGCCAGAGCAGCCATGCTGCCCCGCGTGACGCTGACTGCGGGCCTGAGCTCCGAGAGCGAAAAGTTCAGCAGGCTGTTGGAGAATCCCCTGTCTTCTCTGGCAGCGGGAATTCTGGCTCCGATCTTTGATGCAGGGCGACTTGCTTCGAACCGGGAACTGGCTGCAGCGCAAAAGCAGGAGCTTGTGATCGGCTACCGCAAGGCCATTCTGCAAGCCTTCAATGATGTTCAAACTGCATTGAATGCGGTTGACGGCGCAGAAAGACAGGCGGTGGTTCAGGCGGAGGAAGTGGCTCAGGCCCAGAGGGCTCTTTCGCTGGCGGAAAGCCGATACAAGGCAGGGGCGGACAACTTGCAGACCCTGCTGGATGTGCAGCGTGTGGCCTATCAGAGCCGAGACCTGGCAGTTCAAATACGACAGGAGCGCCTTCAGGCAAGCATCGCGCTTTACAGGGCCTTGGGAGGAGGCTGGAGGCGATTGCCGGAAGGGCCCGAGAGTTGAGGGGCGTAAGCGTAATGCAACGGTTGAGGGCAGCAGGACTGCGTCCGACGGTCGCCAGAATTGGCGTGCTTCAAGTCCTGCTGAGTTCTGCTCCCCATGCTCTCAGCAGAGATGAGATATATCGACAGCTATACCTTCGGGGGACTCCTGTCAGTGTGGGAACCGTTATGCAGGTTGTGGCACAGCTAAGCAGGCTGGGTGTTGTGCATCACAACGGCAGACAGGGACGTGAGTCTGGCTATCTGCTTTTGAACTGAGTGAATCCGCAAGAACGCTTCAGTCTGGGGGCGGCATTCGCATTCATCCTGCAAGCAAAGGATTCATGCAGAAAGCAAGGGCTTCTGATTTCCTTTCTTCAAGGCGATTTCATCTCGGATTTTCGCCCTTTGAATTTTGCCGGCGGCGCCCCTGTGGAAGCTGGACGACAAGGATTACATCGTCCGGAATCCACCGCTTAGCAATCTTTCCTGGGTCCCCCGAGCCTTGGGACATTCAAGCACGCTCTGCTCGAACGTCTTGAGCAAAGGCAGCGACGTTCAGGTCAGGCTCCCATGGAAATCAACGCTCCGGTAATACACGCTGGATGCGCACGCTCTCACTGGTCAGGACGGAGCGCAGCAGGTTCAGCGCGGGCGGTGCGGTGCGACCTGCCAAGCTGACGATGCCATAGTGCGCTGATGCCTCCAGGGAAGGCGTTATCGCGAGCACCTTCAACGTGCCGCTGGCCAGTTGATCGAGCGCGGTCGCGTAGACAGCCAGGCAGACGGTATCGGTTTCGGCAGCCACCTGCAGCAAGGTGGAGATCGAGTCGCAGCGCAGTGTGACTAGCTGGTCGGGGTGCGCAGCCCCGCCGTGGCGCTCGACGAAGATCCGGCCAACCTCCTCGCTAAGGTAGGTCGCGGCCACTGGATAGCGGGTGAGCTGCTGCAGCGACACGGGCCGTGCTTCCTGCAGTAGAGGGTGTCCGGCACGGCAGAGGCAGCCAGCCTCGAGGCTGGGCAAGGACTCCATCGCGAGGTCTTCCGACGGCGGAACCGCACGGGCGTCCGCCACCACCGCATCGAGCTGCTTGCGTTCAAGTTGCTCCAGCAGGGTGGAGGTGGCGCCCTGCGCGATCTCCAGGTGAATCTTCGGATGACTCATTGCGAAGGTCTTGAGCACCTGCAGCATGAAGAGCGCTGCCGGCGTGGTTGTAAGGCCAACTCGAAGTCTGCCGACTGAGCCCTCTCGCAGCAGCAGGGTCGATCGCTTGAGTTCCTCGGCCTCAAACACGACACGTCTTGCGCGTGCCAGCACTACCTTGCCATAGGCGGTGAATTCGTTGCGCTTGCCGACCCGGTCGATCAAGGGGACGCCAAGTTCCTCCTCCAGCAATTGAATGCTCCGACTCAGGGCAGGCTGGGTCAGATGCGTTTGTTCGGCCGCCCGGCTGAAGGAGCCTGTTTCAAACAGGGCGATCAAGTGGCGCAATTGCTGGAGGTTCATTGAGTATGAGAAAAATCAATGATTTTTAGAAAAATAATGCATTTGACGTATTTTTACCAGATTTCTACGATCCCTTCGTCCACCATTGCGACGAGGAAAACTTCCCATGAAAGCCTCTTTCACGCGTGTCTTCCAGCGTTTGGCGCTTATCCTTTTCGTAGGCCTTGTCGGTGGCGTGCTGGCCCATGCGGCGCACGCCCAGCTGCCGCGGGACGGCACCCTTGCGATCATGGTTCCCTACCCGGCGGGAGGCGCATCGGACATCATTGCGCGCACCGTTTCCGCGTCGCTGGCCGAGAAGCTGGGGCGTCCTGTGGTGGTCGAGAACCTGGGTGGTGCCAGTGGTGCCATCGCGGCGCGCAAGGTGCTGAATGCGCCAGCCAACGGCCTTTACCTGTACCAGGGAACGCCCAATGAGCTCATCCTGTCGCCGCTGGTTAACTCGGCCTTGAAAATCAGCCCGGACGACTTCCAGTTGGTGCAGCTGAACACCTATACGCCGATCGTCCTGGTCGCCCGTGCCACTCTCTCGGCCAACACCACGGACGAACTCATCACGCTGGCGCGTCAGTCCTCGAAGACGCAGCCGCTGAACTACGGTAGCGTCGGTCCTGGCTCGCTCTATCACCTGCTGGCCGAGCGGCTGGGCCAGACCATCGGCGCCACGATGACGCACGTACCCTACAAAGGCGGCGCTCCCCTGCTTCAGGACATGGCTGGTGACAACGTTGATTTCGCTTTCCTGCCGTACTACGCCGCCATCGACGGCATGGTTGCTGCCGGCCGCATCAAGATCATCGGGCAGGCCAGCGCGACGCGTGCACAGACGCTGCCGAACATTCCCACCATGACGGAGGGCAAGCTGCTGAAGAACTTCTACTTCACCGTTTGGGGCGGCTATCTGGTCAAGAAGGGCACGCCGCCGGCCGTGCAGACCCAGTTGTTCAATGCGCTGCAGGCGGTCATGGCCGAACCCAAGGTGCGCGAGACACTGGTGGCCAACAGCATGATCGTGGGCAAGCCCATGACGCTGGAGGAAGCCGCGAAATTTTACGTGAACGAAGCTCTCGTCTACCAGAAGCTAGTAAAGGACGTGGGCATCCAGCGTCAGTGAGCGTTTCATACCCGGTCGACTGAGGCCTGGCCCGGACGGTGTGGTGGTGGTGACGGCTACGTGGTGTTAGGTATCACGGGCTTCGGTTCGGCGCTGATCATGTTCCGCTGCGCTGGCTGACGCTGCTGGGGCCGGCCTTGAATCGGCCGTGCGCTGGTGCGCCGCGTCGAGGTGCTGCGGCGACTGAGCGGAGTTGGGTGTATGTCCTGTTGATGGCAATGGTCTGCTGCTGTTTGAGCAGGCCTGCGCCAAATCGTTTTGAACAGCGAGGAGCGTAGATGGAACTGTGGCAGATGGATGCCGCCGAGCTGGCAGCGCGGATCGCACGGTGCGAAGTGTCGTGCGTGGAGAGTGTGGAGAGTTGCCTTGACCGTATCTCCAAAGTCAACCCTTTGCTCAACGCGATCGTCGATGCTGACGATGCACAGGCCTTGGAAGAGGCGAGGGCTGCAGACGTGCGGCTGGCGCGCGGCGAGGCGCTCGGACCTCTGCATGGTGTACCGGTGACCATCAAGGTAAATGCCGACCAGAGGGGCTTTGCCACGACCAACGGCATTCCCGCCAACCGGGACCTGGTGGCCGATGCCGACAGTGCGGTGGTTGCCAATCTGCGCCGGGCCGGCGCCATTCCAATAGGGCGTACCAACACTCCGGCGTTTTCCATGCGTTGGTTCACCGACAACGATCTGCATGGCCGCACCCTGAACCCGCACAATGCCGACCTTACGCCTGGCGGCTCCAGCGGCGGCGCTGCGGTGGCGGTGGCAGCCGGTATGGGTCCCATCGCGCATGGCAACGACGTAGGCGGCTCGATTCGCTATCCGGCCTATGCGTGCGGTGTGTACGGCCTTAGGCCCACCGTCGGCCGCGTTCCGGCGTTCAACCCGGCGAGCACGGTCGAGCGACCGATCAGCTTCTTCCTGAATTCGGTTCAGGGTCCGCTAGCGCGCAGCGTGGCTGACATCCGGCTGGCGCTGCAGGCCATGTCGACGCGCGACGTGCGCGATCCGCAATGGGTGCCGGTGGCACCGGCTGGTGTCGGCATCTCCGCGCCCTGCCGCGTCGCGCTCTGCCTGGAGGCACCCGGCTATCGCGCTGCACCCGCCGTTGAGCAGGCGCTGAGGCGCGCGGCGCAGATGCTCGCCGACGCAGGCTATGACGTGGTAGAGGCCGCGCCCCCGCGGCTGCGCGAAGCCGCCGACGCCTGGCTGCAGCTCACTACGCACGAGGTGGACGAGATGCTGGGCGATGCCGTGGCCACCAGTGGTGACTCCGCCGTTCAGCTGGCGCACGCCGCAATGCATGCGTTGGTGCCGGGACTTGGCATGAAGGACTACCTGCGCATGCAAGGCTTGCGTGTGGCGCTGCAGCGCGAGTGGGCGGTGTTTCTGCAGCGCTACCCGCTGCTGCTGTGCCCGGTGTCTTGGCAGACTCCTTTCGCCGTCGATGGGGATCTGAAGGGGGCCGAGGTCATGCGCACACTGGTGGATGCGCAAAGCATGCTGCTGTCCACGGCCATCCTGGCTCTGCCGGGCCTGACGGTGCCTATGGGACTGGCGCCGACCGGCCCCACCGGGGTCCAACTGGTGGCAGGACGCTTCGAGGAAGAGCGCTGCCTTGGTGCAGCTGAGCAGATCGAACGGCGCCGGGGGCCCGTCGCCGTGTCCCGATGGCAGCAGTAGGTCGCCAGCCTGCGGACGGTCGACCAGGTGCGGACCATCGCGCGGCGCAGCTTGAGCGCCAACGCTGATGACCAGTTCCGCTTTGGAGACATCCACGCCGATAAAACTTGTTTGCATAACGGCACCTCCAACAAGGACAATGGCTTCGTTGGGGCCTGCTCCACCCAGGTACGTTGGCTTGCCTTCAGATCGGCAGCATGCAGCCAAAGGCTGCATGCTGCTCAGTTCCTTATCGACGCTATAAGGTGGTATGGGAGGGGTCTAACACGGTCGATCTGCGCAAACAGCCGATAGCGGCTCTGGTCCCTCACCCCGACACCTGTAAACATACAGGCCGCTCTTAATCTTGCGACAGGCGTTCAAGTTCCTGGACCCTGTAGGCCTGTGGGCTCACGCCCAAGTGCTTGCGAAAGAATCGACCAAAATAACTCTCATCCTCGAAGCCAAGACCGTCGGCGATCTGCTTGATGCTTGCGTTGGTATAGATCAGTTCGCGCTGGGCTTCGATGAGCACGCGCTCGTTGATCAGATCGATACTGGATTTACCCAAGCTTTCGCGGGTGAGCCGGGAAAGTTGACCCGGGCTGATGCCTAGCTGTTCAGCATATTGCGCGACGCTCCAGCGGTGGCGTATGTGCTCGTCGATTAGGTTTCTTAACTTCTCCAACTGTAAGGTCTTGCGTGAAAGCGCCGGCCAGATAGCGGGCTCCAGCGTTTCATTGAGCCGCGCGACCTGTACTAGCAGCGTGGTAATGAGTGACAGGCCAGCAGCGACTTGGCCAGTGGCGGCCAGGCGCCATTCGCGCTCTATGCTCAGATACAGCGGCATCAGACCTGCAGTGTAGCGGCCTTGCTCAGGCAGGTTGATGGCCAGTGGCTTGCGCAGTGTGCTCAGCAGCTCGGGCATGACAATCCGCGCCATGGCTTCCAGCGGCTTTTGTGCCGCCGTCACTACTACGCCGTTGACCTGGGGGTTGAACTCGAAGCCATGTACGCGCCCCGCCGGCACCACGACCAGGGCCGGCGCGCGTAGATGCCAGCGCGCGTCGTCCAGCAAGGCGTTGCCCTGACCCTCAGTCATGAGCAGGATCTGGATTAGCGACTGGTGCTCGTGGGGGTCGATCTCCCAATCGTACAGTGGGGAGCGCTCAGGTATCCACTCGAAGTTGAACATGTTGCTGCCGCCCGCCGGTGCGTTGTCGCCATACATTGCGTAGTTGGGGATACGGCGCGTGCGGTTGCTGGATGGAGGGTGACGTTGCATGCATGAAATGTCCTAGCCAATGCGCAGTCAGACTTATAGGGATTACCCGTTATGAACTGGCTATGCACGAAAAGTCCGGTTCTTTGCATGAATTGTCAAAGGACTTAGTGCGCCGGGACTTAGAGAATGCGGCTCTTCGGATTCAAGGGGAGTCGTTATGACAATGGAAAAGAATCAGACCGGTAGGCTGAAACTACAGCACCAGGTTTGCGTGGTAACGGGCGCCGCCAGCAAGTCATGCCGCTGCAGTATCCCCAAGGGGTTGGGGAGGGTCTTCCTATGGAATAAGCCACTCTAAGTCTCCCACCTTCTTCCTTACGACTTGCGCACACCCGATTCGAGCAAGACGTTTACCCGATGGAAACGTTCTTTGTTTACGCGTGGCTGAGAAGTCCTGCTCCTAACAATTCACAAGACGGAGACAAGTCATGATGCATTCTTTTTCCCGTGTTCTTTCCTGCCGCAGCCTATTGGGCGCCATCGTGGCCACCCTGTGCCTGCAGGCTGGCGGTGCGGCCCAGGCCCAGGCACTGTGGCCGGCCAAGCCCATCCGCTTCGTCGTTGGTTTTCCGGCCGGAGGCTCCACTGATGTCATGGCTCGCGTGGTGGGGGCAGCCATGGCCAAGTCGCTGCGCCAGCCTGTCGTCGTGGACAACCGGCCCGGCGCCAGCGGCAACATTGCGGCCGTCGAGACCATCAAATCTGCGCCCGATGGCTATACCTTCATGGTGGCGCCAATTTCGGTTCAGACGGCCAACCCTTTTCTGTTCAAGCCTGCACTGAACATTGAGCGCGACTTGCGTCCCGTGGCCAGTCTGGGCCATGCTCAGCTCTATCTGGTTGCCAAGAAGGATTTGCGTGCTAAGTCGGCTACCGAACTCGTGGCTATGGCCAAGGCCGCGCCGGGCAAGCTCAGCTACGGCTCGGGTGGTGCGGGAACGCAGATGCACCTAGTCGGCGAGTTGTTCAAGCAGCAGGCTCAGGTGGATGTGGTGCACGTGCCATACAAGGGCGCGGCGCCAGCGTTGCAAGACGTGCTGGCCGGCCAGATCGACTACTACTTTGATCCCGCCAGCGGCATTTCTCACATTCGCGAAGGGCGCGTGCGTTTGCTCGCCGTGACTGGCGCCAAGCGCTCGCCCTTCTTTCCCGACGTGCCCACGCTGACTGAGCTGGGCGTTAAGGGCGTGGAGCTGGGCAACTGGTTCGGCGTCTTCGCCCCGGCAAACACACCGACTGAGATCACGACACGGCTGGAAAAGGAGATTGCCAAAGCCATGGCCCTGCCCGAAGTCAGGCAGCGCTTTGCCGACCTAGGCACCGAACCCGTGGTGCAGGAGACAGAGGCCTTCAGCAAGACGATCAATGCCGAAACCAAGGTGCTCTCGGCCTTGATCAGAGAGCGCAATCTCGTCGTCGACTGATGCATGCGCTTCTTGTGTTTTCCGCCGCAACATAACCACGAGGAAATCCATCCGTACTTCATGCATTGCCCGCAAACCGGTGCTGCGGCAGGCAGTCCGCCGCTTTCGCTGCTCTCTCGGTCGCCGGCTCGGCGGCCTGTGCGCAGTCGTCTGTCGCTATCTATGATTCGGCGGACCAGTACGTTTACCACCTGCGCAGCAGTTCGGGCAACGATGTCACCGCGCTGGTGGACGGTGCCGTGCTGCGCAGCCGGCTTGGCTTTCGCGACAGGGAGGATCTGGGCGGCGGCCTCCGTGCCAGGTTCCAGCTGGAAATGGGCATCAGCACCAACAACGGCACGCAGGCCGAAAGCACGCGCGGCTTCGATCGCCAGAGCAGGGTGAGATTGGGTGGCAGTTGGTGCGAGGTGCGACTAGGCCGGCAGAACACGGCACTGTTGAACAACGGTAGTGCTATCGACCTCACGGGGCGCACGTGAGGCTCGATGGTGAACAACTTCGGCGTACCTGCGCGTTTCGACAACGATATCGCCTGTATCTCGCCACGTTTGGGCGGCTTCCAAGCCTATGCCATGGGGAAAGCCGGCGCACCTTCCCGGCAAGCCATCTACCAGGCGTACGTGGACTATGCTCCTGCTCAAGCGCTTTGATCGGCTCATGCTGGCAGCGGGTGCTGCCACGGTTCTGGAGCTACAGTCGCCCAGCGCGACAATCCGAACCGGACCTATATCGGCCTGGCAATGAATGCAGGCCGGTGGGGAGTCGAGGGACACCATAGCTGAACTATGGCGGCGGATGACCTTCAAACTGCCGATCGGCAACGGGGATGATCACCCCAGAAACCACGGAGTCCTGCGTATGCCAGATGGCTGGAGGCTTTCGCATGCGTATGACATTGCGCCATATACGTCAGCGGGCTGGGTAGTGAAGGTTGTGCGGGAACTGTCCATGGGCTTGCGCCGAAATGGCGATGCTGGTGCCATGGTCGACTATCTCTTGATTGGAGCCAAGCAGATGGGGATAAAGTATGCAGAAGGCAGTGATTACCTTGATGCGTCATTCGACACCATCCTTCAGAGCTGGGATCAGCTGGCAATTGATCAGGGGCAAGAGCTATTGGCGCTGCCACTGCTTGAACCGTCCCCTAGGGCAGCGCGTTTGAGCGAGACGGATTTGAAGCCAGTCCGAGCTTGATCAATGAAGTAATCGATCCTGTTGAAGCTCCTAGGCATGTGCAAGTTCTTGCCTAGGAGAATTCGCTCACGCGGCGATGCTCGCCAGCGAGGAGGCACGAATGAGTTGCGTCTCCTGTGCTGTGATCAGATGGCCCGATGCCTTGAGATAGGCAGGAAAATCAGGGTGTGTATCGCGTGCTCGGCAACGGCGTTCGTAGTCTGCCAGATCGTCATATCCCCATAGATGGGTGAACTGGTTCTGCGGCCCTACAAAACTTGTCCAAAATCCGAGCGGGTGGCCAAGTGTTTCGAGGAGGATCGGCATGGCGAGCCTGTCAAAGACCTCAAGGAACTCGGGCATCTTGCGTAGTGCAATGGTGTAGACCCGAAAGTCAACGAGGGGTTTCGCCAGATACATTGAGTGCATCTTCATGCGCACACCTTGGATTTTCCGGCCATGGCTTTGGTGGCAATAGTATTGCCAGTGACATAGCCGAAGGTCATGTTGGGTCCATGGGTGATGCCGGCGCCTGGATAGTTGCCACCCATCATGCTGCGTCGGTCATTGCCAACCGCATAAAGGCCGTCAATCTGGCTGCCATCCGCGCGTAACACCTCTCCGGTGACGCTGGTCTTGATGCCGTCGAATGTACCCAGATCTCCCATCAACACCTTCACTGCGTAGAAGGGACCAGTAGAGATCGGCGCGACACAAGGATTAGGTTTGTTGTCTGGATCGGCCAGATAACGGTTGAACGACGTGTTACCACGACGAAACGCGGGGTCTTCTCCACGCACGGCATCGCGATTGTAGGAACGGATCGTCATCTCCAGCGCATCAGGTGCAATCCCGCAATTGCGAGCCAGCTCGCCGATGGTGTCACCCTTTGTAAGGTATCCGTTGCGCAGCAACGGGCCCACGGGCATCGGTGAGGGCTTGGCGTAACCCAGGCCATACTTGCCGAGCGCTACCTTGTCACAGATAAGCCACATCGCCGTTTCCCGTTCCCCTTCGCAGGCGCGCATGAGCGCTGCGCCAACGTCGTGGTAGGAGTTTGATTCATTGGTGAATCGCTGGCCGTTGCGCAGCACACCGATTACGCCAGGCTTGTAGCGGTCGAGCAGGTGGGGGAATACACCTGAGCGGCCTTTGCCGAATGGAACTTTTGAGACTGGCATCCAGGCTGACGCATCGGGGAAACCGAGCTGAACAGTCCCACCCACCTTCTCCGCCATGGTCAGCCCGTCTCCGGTATTACCGACGGGAGTAGGCGAAAGATGTTCCCCCCCACGTTTCAAATGCGGATAGACCTGTGCGATACGCTTGAGATCGTGCGGGAAGCCACCGCAAGCCAGCACGACGCCGTGCCGGGCGGAGATTTGAAGCTCCCCGTCCGCTGCGGCCGCGCGCACACGGACCACCTTGCCGTTCTCGCTCAGCAACTCCTTCACTGGTGTCGAGGTAAGGATCGGAATATCGAGCGCCAGCGCCGACTTTGCGAGCCGCGCAGCGAGCGCGTTGCCACTTGTGACGTTAGTTCCGCGTCCGTAAAGTGCCAGCTCCTTGATGTGTGTAGCAAGGCGCTTCGCCACATAAAAGAACGAAGCAACCGACTTGGTCGCGCGGAAGAAGTGCTTGAGGTCGGCGTTCGAGGAATTGAACATCATCCCCATGAACGTGATCGTCTCGAGTGGCGGCTTGAGTCGTTGCATGTCTTTGCCGAGCCCGCGAATGTCATAGGGCGCGGCTAGGATTGAGCGGCCGATGTCGACGCCGCCTGGCGCATCCGGGTGATAGTCCGGATAGAGCGTGGGCACGAACTTCATCTCGGTCTCGCGCTCGAAGAAATCGACCATTTTCGGCCCGTTCTCGATGAAGCACTGGACCGCTGCGGCATCGTAGTTGCTGCCCGTCTCGCTCATCATGTATTCGCGTACGCGCTCGACGGTGTCAGCGGGGTTCTGCTGGCGACCATATTTGTTCAGCGGAACCCACAAAACACCGCCCGACAATGCGGTAGTGCCTCCGAACACGGGTTCCTTTTCGAGCACGATGACATCAAGGCCGCGCTTGCGTGCAGTGATCGCGGTGGCGAGGCCTGCCGCTCCCGATCCGACCACGACCAGATCGCAGTTCATTTCCGTTGCCATGTCTAATCTCCTTGTAGTTATGGTGTGGTGAGGCTCAGGCGGCCGGGGTGGCATTGAAGCCAGGGCGAGGAACCATGTCCATCAGCATGCAGTCGAGACCGCCATCGACAAGCACCTCCGCGCCATTGACGTAGGCAGCCAGATCAGAAGCGAGGAAAAGAGCAGGGCCGGCGAGATCTTCCGGTTCACCAATGCGACGGCTTGCAGTGGCTGCGGCGCGGCGAGCTTCGAAACCAAGTTCCTCATAGAACTTGGCCGACAGAGCGGTGCGGATCATGCCGGGCAGAACGCAGTTGCTGCGGATCCCGCGTGGCCCCCACTCAGCGGCCAACTGCCGCGAAAGTAGTAGTACGCCTGCCTTGCTTGGGCTGTAGGAGCCGCTATTGGTCTGCGGGTTGAGCGCAGCAATCGAGGCAACGTGGACGATGCTGCCTTTACCAGCAGCGAGCATGTCGCGACCGAACGCTCGAGCACACAGGAGATAGCCGGTCAGGTTCACAGCGATGGCCTGATTCCAGTCTTCGATCGAGACCGTCTCAAGAGGTCCTGCACGCAAGAGTCCAGCGTTGTTGACCAGTACGCTTACCGGGCCGAGCACAGCACGAACCTTGTCTGCAGCTTCGGCAACCGAGGCTTCGCTCGACACGTCGCAGCCAATTGCTTGCGCAACAGCACCGGCGTCGCGAAGTTCGGCCGCAACAGCTTCCGCACCCGCAAGATTCCGATCCACCAGCGCCACATGAGCGCCAACAGCGGCGAAGGTGCGTGCGATGCCTGCACCAATGCCACTTCCCGCACCCGTGATGACGCAGACCTTGGCTTTGATATTTAGCTGATACAGGTTTGAGGAAGCTGTTTGATTCTCAATTTCCTGATCCTTGCGGTTAAACTTTTCTGAGGGTTCCATGCGATAAAGTCTCCTGAAATTTGTATCGTCATTGAACGCTTCGAGCACCCACTGAACAATGGACAGAGACGACAAATAGCAGGACATAACGTGCATCATGAATCCTGACAAAAAGCGCAATCAGACCGTGCTGCATTTCGCACTCTATGGGGCCGAAGACGGTAAATCCTGGATTGACATGGTCCATTACGAGCGCATTCCGCTGCGTGCCGGCCGCTTCGATTTCGAGATCAAGCCGCACGTCCACGATGCGCTGATACAGGTGCTCTACGTCATTAGCGGGAGTGGAGAAACGTTCATCGATGGCCGGACTTGGGCAATTGAAGCACCGTGCTTGGTCGTCGTGCCGGCACGCTCAGTTCATGGCTTTCACTTTCGCAGTGACATCGACGGTCATGTCATCACCGCCTCGCAGTCTGCGCTGGAATCGCTGGCGATGACCGCTGCCCCCGATCTGCTGGAATTCATTCGCACGCCGACGGTGCTTTCCATTGATCCTTATACCGAGCGTGGCACACCACTGGATACCCTTTTTCAGTCGATCGGGCACGAGGCAGAGAACAATGAGCATTGGCAGTTCGCCGCAGGCGCCGCACTAGCGATCACCCTGTTCGTCAAGATCGGACGCCTTAGTGAGCGTGCTCGGCTTGCAGCCAGTAGGGAGCGAGGAACCATGGTTGAGCGCATCGAAAGGTTCCGGGCGCTACTCAATCTCCATTGTCATAGGCGACTGCCGGTCGCCACCTACGCCCAAGAGATGGGAGTGACCACCGGACAGCTATCCCGTATCTGCCGAGCCACTTTTGGAATCTCGGCCATCGAGGCTATTGATGCGCGCTCGATCCATGAAGCGAAGCGCATGCTCGGCTATTCAACGCTCAGCGTGAAGCAGATCGCCAGTGACTTAGGATTTCAAGACGAGGCGTATTTTGGCCGGTTCTTTCGCAAACAAACGGGAATGAGGCCAACCGAGTACCGCTCTGCAGCGCATGCACGACCCTCGTCCCTCGAGCAAGGGCGTGCTGGTTGACTCGCACGTGTGGCTGATTCGGCTTTGACGTCATCATCACGAAGCTGATGGCGGTGTGTTGAATATGCAGGCCAACCGAATAGGGCTGAAAGCTTTGTTTCGTGCGCTTGGTCATCGTCTCCGTTTGGCGGCATTTACCAGCTACTGCAGCAACGCCTGTGGTGCTAGCTCATGAAATTTGTACTCCACTTACGCAAAGGGGCGCCACTTTTTTTGTGTGGCGCCTACTCTTTACGCAGAGTCCAGCATGCGCTTACGTGGATAAACCGTGGAGCTTCACGAACAGGTGCTCTGGCCCCGAGTTCGTCAAGTTGTTGCCGCGCACGTACTTGATTTCCTTCGTGGTATCGAGCGAGATTGAACCCACTTTTTGTGCCAGCGCACGCACCGACACCAGCGTCTCCAACTTCGCCAACGGCATGCCCAGGCATTTGTGCATCCCGTTTCCGAAGCCCATGTGTGCTTCGTTATCGCGGTCGATGTTGAACGTCTCGCCGTCCGGGAACTTGCGCGAGTCACGGTTGGCTGACGACAGCAGCAGCCGGATGATCGAACCCTTCGGGATGTGAACACCGGCGACTGTTGTATCAGCGGTCGTCACGCGGGACACGCGTTGAACAGTGCCACGATAGCGTGCCGTCTCCTCCACAAACTTCTCGCAGTCATCCATGTTGGCGCGTAGTCGTTCGAGGTGGCTCGGTTGCTCGGCCATCATACGGAACGCGTTGGCCACCAAAATAGTCGTCGTGTCGTGACCGGCGATGAACACGAACGAGCACAGCTCCTTTGCCTCTTTCTCGCTGAGCAGCCCGTCCTTCCACATGCGTGCGATGTGCGCGCCAATCGACTGGCTGTCCGTATCCATGAGCTTCAGCATTTGAATGCGGAGGTACTCCCAAAAATCGTTAGCACTCTGCTCATCAGTACCGGTGCCCAGCGCGTTACGTGCAATACGTCCGAAGTACGAGAAGGTTTCATCAGACCAGAATTTCATCTTTTCTTCGTCTTCTGCCGGAACATCCAGCATGGCCGAAATCGTGCGAATCGACAGTGGAATCGAAAAATCCTGAACCACGTCGCCACCGCCCGTGGCGATCATCGCATCCAGAAGTTCGTTGGCACGTGCGGTCACCGCTTCGACAAACGGATCGATTGCCAGCGGCGTAAATGACGGTTGCAGAATCGTTCGCAGACGCGAGTGTGCTTCACCGTCAAACAGCGTGAGGAACGTGAGCGGCACCGGTTTCACCACTTCCGACGAGAACAGCTTCGTGTTACGGACGGCCTTGAACACGTCTTCGTAACGCGAGAGAAACCAGACGTCGGACGTCGTGGACTGGCAGCGCAGGACTGGTGCGTTTTCACGCATCCACTCGTAGTGAGCGTAAGGGTCGCCCTGCGAACCGTCGTCAACGACCTTGAACGGCTCCATACCCTCGGGCCATTTCAATTCATGCGAGTACACGGGAAGCGCAGTCGCTGGCGCCTGGTCGATCATCGCGTGAAACGGGCAGCCACCGAGCTTGGCTTCTGCAGCCAGAGCCGACATAGTCTGGGAATCCTGATTCACGTGCCTAGCTAGCGCCTTCATCACGAAATCGTTTTGCGTGAAGTCTGCGTACAGCTTGACTAGTTGATCATCGCCCGTTGCTTGAACCAAGGCCTTCTGTGCCGCAGCGAAGGCCCCGAACTTCTGAATCTGATCTGCGTTCAAGCGACCGAGCAGCAAGCCCAGTTCGAGAGCCCTGGCCGCGTCCGAGGACGCAATGGACGCTGCCGGCACTTGCGATACGACTACGGAAGCCGCGGCCCGAACAGGCGCTTGTGCAGGTGCTGCCGTAGAGAATTTTTCATAGTGGAAACTCTTGGGGTTCACGTTCTGGTCCTTGAGATACTTGCTTACTGCATCGACCATCGGGGGCGGCCCGCACAGGTAGATATCAACTTCACCGTCATTGAGTTGAGCTGCATCGATGTGATCGGTGACCCAACCTTTACGCGGGTGAGCACTCATCTTGTCCGCGATAACCGTTGCGTACGTGAAACTGGGAATCAGCCTCGCGTATCCGTCGAGTTGATCAACGCACACCAGATCGTTTTCCGTATTCACGCCCAGAATCAGGTGAATCGGATACTTGCTGTCGCCTCTCTTCAGGACCTCATCAAGCATCGACAGGAACGGTGCAAGCCCTGTGCCACCGGCTAGCATCAGAACCGGAGACTCGATTTCACGCAGATAGAAACCGCCGTATGGTCCCTTGAACTCGATCGCATCACCGACCTTCGCCTTCTCGGCCAGCCACGTGGACATCAGGCCTTGCGGCACATTGCGCACCAGGAACGATACGTCACGGTCTTGGGGCCCCGAGGAAAACGAGTAGCTGCGCGTCTGATCCGACCCAGGAATCGTTACGTTCACATATTGACCGGCCTTGAATTCGAGACCAACACGGTCTTCGAGTTTGGCGGCGAATGCAATGGTGCTTTCCGAAACGCGCTCGATCGACGTCAGGCGACCTTGGTGCATACGAGCGCTCTTGCCCGTCGAGCTCGACGCGATCTGGATCACGCAGTCCGACTTCGGGCTCATCTGGCAGGTCAGGACTTTGCGCTGGGCCAGTTCTTCCGCGCTGATGGCTTCATCCGTGCAGTCACCCGTTGTGTATTCGCCGGACTCGCAGACTGCCTTGCAGGTGCCGCACACACCATCACGGCAATCGAGTGGAGTGTTGATCTTGGCACGAATGGCGGCATCGCTGATGCGCTCGTCCTCTTCGCACTCTATAAAGCGGGTTACTCCGTCTTCAAAACGAAGGGTGATCTGATGGGGCATGACGGTGTCTCCTTTAGAGCCGCCTGAACATAACGTTCTGCTGACGGAATGCTCAGGACGGGTGGCGCGCGATTTCTCGCAAACGCTCGTTAGATTTGGTTCCCCAATTTGAAGCCGGAGCAGAACTCTCCTCAATGGACAGAGACAATGTTTGCCCGGACAAAACGTGCATGCCACCGTAAGCGAGTCCAGCGTACCGTCTCGACGCCATGATCAGAACTTGCCAGAGTAGCCCTCACCACATCGAGCAGTGGGGACTCGTTGACAACAGAAGCACTGAAGAGAGCTGGCCGAGCTTCTCGCGCATGCCCAGCGTCAACTTGATGGTGCAACCAGTGGGCGCAGCATTGTCGCTATGCGAGAAATGCCATGAATGCGCCCCTGTCTGATGTACGAATCCTGGAGATGGAGGGGATAGGACCCGTACCCTGGGCTGGCATGATGCTGCAAGGTATGGGGGCGAAGGTCATCCGCGTGATGCGTCCCACCCCTGCGGATATGGGCATTGCCCGCCAGCAGCAATTTGAGCTGCAAAACCATGGCAAACAGCTTGTGCACGCCGATCTGAAAACAGAGGCCGGACGAGACATCGTGCTCAAGCTGCTGGCGTCTTCAGACATCTTGCTGGAAGGTATGCGCCCTGGTGTCATGGAGCGCTTGGGGTTGGGGCCCGGCATCTGCCATGCTCACAATCCTTCCTTGGTCTACGGTAGCATGACTGGCTGGGGGCAAAGCGGGCCACTGGCACAGACGGTGGGGCATGACATCAACTACATCGCTACCAGCGGGGTGCTCCATGCCATAGGCCGTGCAGACGGGGTTCCGACCGTGCCGCTCAATCTCATCGGCGATTTTGGAGCAGGAGGAATGCTGCTGATTGCAGGCGTCCTGGCGGCACTGACCCGGGCACGCGGCACGGGTCAGGGTTGCGTGGTTGATGCGGCTATGGTGGACGGCGCATTGGCAATGCTCGCTCCAATTCTTGGACGATGGCAAGCTGGCCAATGGAGGGATCAACGCGAGAGCAATCTATTCGATGGCGGAGCGCACTTCTATACGACCTATGCCACTGCAGATAGCAAAGCGGTGGCTGTGGGTGCCATCGAACCGCGCTTTTATGCTGCTTTGTTGCGAGGGCTGGGACTATCGGAGGCCGGTTTGCCTGCACAGCATGACCAGTCCGCCTGGCCTGCGATGCGGCAGCGTCTGGCAGCCTTGTTTGCCATGCACGACCAGGCTCACTGGTGCCGTGTATTCGAGGGTACGGAAGCCTGTGTGTCGCCCGTTCTGTCCCTGGCCGAACTGCCTGAGCATCCCCACTTTCAAGCACGTGCTAATTTCGGCGAGCGCGATGGTGTGCTTCATGTGCGCCCTGCACCTCGCTCTTCTGAAGCGTCTTGGATGTAAAGCCTTGGTGTGACGTCCAGTTCGTGATGAAGCAGTTTTCAAATATCGTCTTCGTCATCGCCAACATGACTGGTAGTCAAGCGGGAATCCGGAGTCCAGTTGTTTTGTCGTGGGCGAGGTGCAGGCCGTACCTCTTGAACCACGCACAACACAGCTTTACTGAACTGGTTCTGTTTCTATCGAACCGAGTGCTGGCATCAGAGGCCAGTCGACTCAGTTGTGTCCAGCCAGATCTTGGGCTTGGCAGACGTGTTGATTGATGGAGACAAGAAAAAAGCGCCCTGAAGGGCGCTTGTTTCTTAGTCATCTGGCGGAGGCTGTGAGATTCGAACTCACGGAAGGATCACTCCTTCGGCAGTTTTCAAGACTGCTGGTTTAAACCACTCACCCAAACCTCCGGATGGCAGGATTCTACACAAGGATTGTGCGCCGGTCGGCATTGCGCGCAATTTGCCTTATCTATGAAAACCATAGCGCATGGCGCTTGCTGTATCTCGATTAGCGCTCACTTTTTATCATGGCGTCTGCTATGAGCGTTTGCTGCGCGAGTTACAGGCCGCCGTGAATGAACGAAGGGCTCAAAGCTCAAGACAGGGTATGGGGCAAAACAAAACGCCCCTGAGGGCGTTTTGTTGCAGCCTCGGGCGGGATACCCGAGAGGTGCCGTTTGATCAGCTGCGCAGTGCGATGGCCTGAGCGGCTGCCAGAGCGGTCATGTTGACCACGCGGCGCACGGTGGAGGAGGGGGTCAGCACGTGGGCGGAGGCCGAGCAGCCCATCAGGATGGGGCCGATGGTAGTGCCATGGCCGCCCGTGGTCTTGAGCACGTTGAACAGGATGTTCGCGGCGTCGAGGTTGGGGCAGATCAGCACGTTGGCAGCGCCGGTCAGCGAGGACTCCAGCAGGGAGTGGCTGCGCACGTTGGCGTCCAGAGCAGCGTCGCCGTGCATTTCGCCATCGCATTCGATGCCGGGGTTGGCGGCGGCGAACAGGTCGCGTGCAGCGCGCATCTTGCGGGCCGAGCCGCGTGTGGACGAACCGTAGTTGCTGTGCGAGAGGAAGGCAACCTTGGGTGGCAGGCCGAAGCGGGCCACTTCGTCGGCAGCCATCTTGGCGATCTCTGCCAGTTCTTCGGCGCTGGGAGCGTCGTTGATGTAGGTGTCGGCCACGAACAGCGTGCCGGATTCCAGCATGACGGCGTTCACGGTTGCGAACTCGTTGGCGCCCTTCTTCAGGCCCAGCACGTCTTCCAGATGGGCCAGGTGGCTGTCGAAACGGCCCACCAGGCCGCACAGCATGGCGTCGGCATCACCCAGGTGCACCATCAGGGCGGCGATCAGGGTGTTGGAGCGGCGCACCGCAGCCTTGGCGGCTTCGGGAGTGACGCCGTTGCGGCCCATCAGCTTGTGATAGGTTTCCCAGTACTGGCGGAAGCGAGGGTCGTCTTCGGGGTTGCAGATTTCCACGTCCTTGCCCAGCTGCATGCGCAGGCCTGCCTTGGCAATGCGGGCTTCGATGACGGCGGGGCGACCGATCAGGATGGGCTTGGCCAAGCCGTCGTCCACGGCAACCTGCACGGCACGCAGCACGCGCTCGTCTTCACCTTCGGCATAGGCCACGCGCTGCAGATTGGCCTTGGCGGCTGCAAACACGGGGCGCATGAACATGCTGGTCTGGTAGACGAAGCGGGTCAGGCTTTCGCGGTAGGCGGCGATGTCTTCGATGGGACGGGTGGCGACACCGGATTCGGCGGCAGCCTGGGCCACGGCGGGAGCGATGCGCAGGATCAGGCGCGTGTCGAAGGGCGTGGGGATCAGGTAGTCGGGGCCGAAGGTCAGCTCCTTGCCCTGGTAGGCGGCGGCGACTTCGTCGCTGACGTCCTGCTTGGCCAGGGCGGCGATTTCACGCACGCAGGCCAGCTTCATGGCTTCGGTGATCTTGGTGGCGCCGCAGTCCAGCGCGCCACGGAAGATGTAGGGGAAGCACAGGACGTTGTTGACCTGGTTGGGATAGTCGGAGCGGCCGGTGGCCACGATGCAATCCGGGCGGATGGCCTTGGCCAGTTCGGGGCGGATTTCGGGCTCGGGGTTGGCCAGGGCCAGGATGATGGGCTTGTCGGCCATGGTCTTGACCATGTCGGCAGTCAGCACGCCGGGAGCGGAGCAGCCCAGGAAAACGTCGGCGCCGTCGACCACGTCGGCCAGGGTGCGGGCTTCGGTGTTCTGAGCGTAACGCTGCTTGGATGCGTCCAGACCACCGGGGCGGCCTTCGTAGATCACGCCCTTGGAGTCCACCATGTAGACGTTGGAGCGCTTGATGCCCAGGCCCACCATCACATCGACGCAGGCAATGGCTGCCGCGCCGGCGCCGGAGACGGCCACCTTGACGGCACCGATGTCCTTGCCAACCAGTTCCAGGCCATTGAGCAAAGCGGCGCTGGAGATGATGGCCGTGCCGTGCTGGTCGTCATGGAACACCGGAATGTTCATGCGCTTGGACAGCTCTTGCTCGATGTAGAAGCACTCGGGAGCCTTGATGTCTTCCAGGTTGATGCCGCCCAGGGTGGGCTCCATCGAGGCAATGATGTCGATGAGCTTGTCGGGATCGCGCTCGGCCAGTTCGATGTCGAACACGTCCACGCCGGCAAACTTCTTGAACAGGCAACCCTTGCCTTCCATCACGGGCTTGGAAGCCAGCGGGCCGATATCGCCCAGACCCAGCACCGCGGTGCCGTTGGTGATCACGCCGACCAGGTTGCCGCGCGAGGTGTATTCGGCAGCAGTGGAGGGGTCCGCCTCGATGTCCAGGCAGGGATAGGCCACGCCTGGCGAGTAGGCCAGGGACAGGTCACGCTGGTTGGACAGGGGCTTGGTAGGTGTGACGGAAATCTTGCCTTTGACGGGGCTGCGGTGGTATTCGCGGGCCGCATCGCGCAGGGCTTGTTCGGCGGAGGACAGGTTTTGTGTCATACGAAATATTTATCAGCAAGTTGCTTCTCGGAGCTTACCGGATGGCAAGAAGCATTTTGAGTCAGGTCTGTTTTGCTTCAACTGTATCGACAACAAACCCCCTGGCGCACTGTGGGGCGGCAGGGGGCTTGGGCTGGCCGGTAAGCCAGCGTTCGCTTCAGGACTGGCGTTTAGTGAGCGTCAGCCTCACGTGCTGCGTTGATGGCAGCGCTGTTGTCTTTGGCGGCTCCGTTAAAGAAAAGATTCAATGCCACGGCGGTAATCGAGGACAGCAGGATACCGGATTCAATCAGCGGATGGATGGAATGGGGCATCCACTGACGGAAATTAGGGGCAACCAGAGGAATCATTCCCACGCCGATGGACACTGCCACGATCATGGCGTTGTTCTTGTTGTTGCGGAAATCCACGTTGGCCAGGATGCGGATGCCGGTGGAGGCCACCATGCCGAACATCACCAGACCCGCGCCGCCCAGAACCACGGTGGGCAGGGATTCGATCAGCGCGCCCATCTTGGGCAGCACGCCCAGAACGATCAGGATCACGCCACCGGCCACGCAGACCCAGCGGCTGAGCACGCCGGTCACGGCCACCAGACCCACGTTCTGGGAGAAGCTGGTGTAGGGGAAGGTGTTGAAGATGCCGCCGATCAGGGTACCCAGACCGTCGGTGCGCAGACCGCGGGTCAGCTCGTCCTGCGTGATGTCGCGCTTGGCCATGTCGCCCAGGGCCAGGAACATGCCGGTGGATTCGATCATCACTACCACCATCACCAGACTCATGGTCAGGATCAGGATGGGGTCGAAGACGGGCATGGCGATCTGGAAGGGCAGTACCAGCGTGAACCACTCGGCCTTGGCGACCTTCTCGAAGTTCATCAGGCCCATGGCCACGGAGATCACGCCGCCGATCAAGATGCCCATCAGCACCGAGATATTGGCCAGGAAGCCCTTGGCAAAGCGTGCGATCAGCAGGATGGACAGCAGCACGATGCCCGAGACCGCAGCGCCTTGCAGATCGGCATACTTGGGGTTGGGCATGGTGGGCAGCACCGAGAAGCCCTTGGGGATGGCGGGCAGCGAGGAGCCGGGAGCGCCGGCCATGGCCTGGGCCTCGGCCAGCCACTTCAGGTGCTCGGGGTTTGGCACGGAAGGGGCGGTCGGGCCCACGGGGTTGCCGAAGATCCAGTTGATGCCCACACGCATCAGGCTGATGCCGATGACGGCGATGATGGTGCCCGTCACGACCGGCGGGAAGAAGCGCAGCATGCGGCTGATGAGCGGCGCAATGAGGATGGAGATCACCCCCGCGCCTATCACCGAGCCAAAGATCAGGCCTGCGCCGGCGTTGCCGCCGGTGCTCTGTGCCATGGACACCATGGGGGCCACGCTGGCAAAAGTCACGCCCATCATCACGGGCAGCTTGATGCCGAACCACTGGGTTGCGCCCATGGCCTGGATCAGGGTGACCAGGCCGCAGACGAACAGGTCGGCAGAGATCAGGTGCGCGACCTGCTCAGGGGGCAGGTTCAGGGCACGGCCCACGATCAGCGGCACGGCGACGGCGCCGGCATACATGACCAGAACGTGCTGCAGACCTAAGGCGGTGAGCTTGCCGAATGGCAGAACCTCATCCACGGGATGCACTTGGGATGTCATAAAAACATGTCTCCTCACTCTATATTGGCTTCAGGTTGGCATGCGATTCGCGAACGGCATGCAATCCATACAAAAAGTGTATACAGCTCATAACGCACGGCATCTAGCGGTAAACCCTGCTCAAATTTCAGTTTCTGGATGGGATGTCAATGGTTATGTTTTTCGTGCATAACCATCTAAGGTAATTACTGATTGCTATTAAATATGTAGCTTCTGAGGCTTTGTTTTTCTAATTTTCAGAATAAAACATATTGAAATCTATTGATATCAAGCGATAGATGCTTTGTTTTTCATAGCAAAAATTGCGCGATATGCAATCGGAAGAGATCTGGCTGCGGTTATGCGTGCGCAGGTTTCGGGTCTTGAAACATCTAGTGAAAGAAAGTGCGTTGCCGTCTTGAGGCCGGTTGCATGCATTAGCGTTGAAGAAGGTGCAAAAAAAGGCATCAAGCCCGGAATTGGTGCACTGCTGTGCAAAAGCGTGCATGGGGACCTGTAAAGATCTCATGCCTAGTCATAGGACCTAAATTGGTGCAAAAACCATGCCGAGCTGCTGCACAAGCGAAAAAGGCGACCTTGAGGTCGCCTTGGGAGTGGAATTCGCCTGCGCTGCTGCACGCCTTGTGCCGCCTTGGCGCCGCGTCTGAGCTTCAGTGCATGCCCGCCGCCATGGCCGAAGCCTGAACTGGACTGGTCTGACGTGGTGCGAAGCTGGCCATGAGCAGTGCCGCTGCTGCTGGCATGGCTGCAGCCCAGGCCAGCCAAGTAAGGCTCAGGCCTTGTGCAATCACGGCTCCGCCCAGCCAGGCGCCCAGGGCATTGCCCAGATTGAAGGCCGCGATATTGAGGCTGGATGCCAGATTCATGCCGGCTTCGCCAGCCGATTGCAGCACACCCATCTGCAGCGGCGCGACAGTGGCAAAGGCGGCAATGCCCAGCAGCAGCACAAAGGCAATCGCCAGGGGCGTGCTCGCAAACATCCAGCGGCCCGCGATCAGCACCAGCATCAAGGTGGCCAGCGACACCCATAGTGCGCGCTGCACGCCAAAGCGGTCGGCCAGCTTGCCACCCGCATGGTTGCCCAGGGCCAGGCCCGCCCCGAACAGCAGCAGGGTGAACGCAATCATGCGGTTGTCCATCCCGGTGATCTGGGTCAGCAGCGGCTCTATATAGGTATAGAGGGTGAAGACGCCGGCAAAGCCGATCACCGTCAACAGCAGGCCGCGCCACATGGCGCCATTGCGCAGCACGGTCAGCTCCTGTGTCAGGCCCTGAGGGCTGGGCATGCTGAGTGCGCGTGGCACATGGCGCAGCAGGATCAGCAGTGCGATCACGCCGATGCCGCTGACGCTGGCAAAGGCCATGCGCCAGCCCCAGTGCTGGCCGATCCAGGTGCCGAAGGGCACGCCCAGCAGCGTGGCCAGGGTCAGGCCGGAAAACATCAGTGCAATGGCCGAGGCTTTCTTTTCGGGTGCCACCAGTTGCGTGGCGACGACCGCACCCACGCCGAAGAAGGTGCCGTGGGTCAGCGAGGTTAGCACGCGTGCCGCCAGCAGCCAGCCATAGCTGGGCGCCAGAGCGGCGGCGGCATTGCCGGCGATGAACAGCAGCATCAGGCTCAGCAGCAGCAGCTTGCGTGGCCAGCGGCGCGAGGCCAGAGTGAGAACGGGAGCTCCCACGGCGACGCCCACGGCATAGCCCGAGATCAACGTGCCCGCCGTGGGGATGGAGATATGAAGATCCTGGCTGACCTGGGTCAGCAGCCCCATGATGATGAATTCCGTGGTTCCGATGCCGAAGGCACCGGCGGCCAGAGCAAGCAATGCTGCAGGCATGAAAACGTCCTTGTGAAAATTCCGCGAAGGGCTGAACTGTGAACCTGCAGCAGAAGGCGCGCTAGCCCTTGATGCGGACATTCATTTGTTCCTGCAGGGAATAAATCGCATCTTTATGATGTGATTCATGAAGAAATCCATGGCTATGCCTTCGCTGCAGGAGCACAGCGCGGACCGCTTTGTGGAGCTGCAGACCTTTGTGCAGGTGGCCCAGCAGGGCAGCTTCTCGGCAGCGGCGCGTCTGCGCGAGGTCTCGCCCTCGGCCGTGAGCAAGATCGTGGCCCGGCTCGAGACCCGGCTGGGCGTGCAACTGCTGCGCCGCAGTACCCGGCGGCTGGAGCTGACGGCCGAGGGAGAGCAGTTGCTGGAGCAGGGCCGGCAGCTGCTGACGGACTGGCTGGCGCTGGAATCCTCGGTCACCCGGCAGGGCCAGCCCACTGGAGTGGTGCGCATCAATGCCAGCTCGTCCACGGGCAATCGCCTGCTGGTGCCGCTGGTCGGCCTGCTCATGCGGACCTGGCCGGGCCTGCAGCTGGACCTCAGCTTTACCGATCACGTCGTGGACCTGATAGCGGCTCGCGCCGATATCGCCTTGCGCTGGGGGGAGCTTCCGTCTTCGGACATGGTGGCGCGCAAGCTGGGTCACACGCGCCAGGTGATCGTGGCCTCGCCGGATTATCTGCAGCGCTTTGGCAGACCGCAGCATCCCGATGAGTTGGCAGGCCATGTGCGCATTGGCTGGAACTACCCGCGGGCCATACCGCACTGGCCGTTTGTGGTGGCGGGCAAGGCGGTGACGGTGAGCATGGGGGAGGTGCTGCGCGTCAACGACGGCGAAGCCATGGCCAATCTGGCCAAGGCCGGGGCGGGCCTGGCGAGGCTGTCGCTCTATCACGCCTGGGAGGATCTGCACGCGGGCAGGCTGCAGGTGTTGTTGGAGGATTTCAATCCCGGGGATCTGCAACCCATCCATGCCGTGTATGTGGGCAAGCCCGGCCAGTTGCCGGTGAGGACGCGGGCGGTGCTGGATTTTCTGGCCAGCCATGTGGACCTGAGCCATGCCGAGCAAATGCCCGCCGGCCTGCTGGTGTTGCGCACATAAAAAAAGAGCCCGGACGAATCCAGGCTCCTTGAAAAACCTCCATCCAGACAGAAGAAGGCTAGGCGTTCAAACGGTGTTTGGTGCTCAGGCAGTCAGGTCCACCAGCGAGCGGGCCACCACCTTGGTGGCACGGCGCAGGTCTTCCAGCACCAGGCGCTCGTCGGAGCGCTTGGCATGCGATTCCAGCACGGTGCGGGGGCCGGCGCCGTAGATCACGCCGGGGATGCCGCGCTCGACATACAGGCGCACGTCGGTGTACAGAGGCGTGCCCACTGCAGGAGGCACTTCGCCGAAGATGGCTTCGCCATGCTTCTGGATGGCGTCCACCAGGGGCTTGTTGCCGTCCAGGGGGGTCATGGCGTTGGCCAGCAGCAGGCGCTTGATGTCCACGCGCACGGCGTCTTCGCCGGTGTAGCCGCCCTGGGTATTGAAGTCTTCGATGGCCTTGGCGATCACAGCACGGATGCTGGCTTCCACTTCCACAGGATTCTCTTCAGGAATCATGCGGCGGTCGATCTTGAGCATGACCTTGCCGGGCACCACGTTGGTGTTGGTGCCGCCGTCGATGCGGCCGACGTTCAGGTAGGGGTGCTTGATGCCGGGCACTTGCGAAGTGACTTGCTTGTACTTGACGTTTTCGCCGTACAGAGCAGTCAGCAGCACGGCCGTGGCTTGCAGCGCGTCCACACCGGTGTGGGGCACGGCGGCGTGAGCCATCTTGCCCTGCACGGTGATTTCCATCTGCAGGCAGCCGTTGTGAGCGGTAACTACTTCGTAGCTGAAGCCCGCTGCAATCATCAGGTCGGGCTTGGTCAGGCCCTTTTCCAGCAGCCAGCCGGGGCCCATGATGCCGCCGAACTCTTCGTCGTAGGTGTAGTGCAGTTCCACGGCGCCCTTGCTGGGCTTGGCCACGGCTTCCAGGGCACGCACAGCGAAGGTGAAGGAGGCGAAGTCGCTCTTGCTTACGGCAGCGGCGCGGCCATAGAGCTTGCCGTCTTCGATTTCGGCGCCATAGGGGTCCTTGGTCCAGCCTTCGCCCGGAGGCACCACGTCGCCGTGGGCGTTCAGGGCGATGGTGCGGCCACCGTCACCGTAGGGGCGGCGCACGATCAGGTTGGTGATGGACTCCATGCCGTAGGCCTTGACGTCGGCTTCGGGAACGACGTGCTTCTCGGCGTCGAACCCAAAGCCCTTGATCAGCTCGGCAGTGCGTTCCGCGTGGGGTGCGTTGTTGCCGGGAGGCGTGTCCGTGGGCACTTGCACCATGGCCTGCAGAAACTTCACTTCTTCGTCGAAGTGCTCGTCAATCCATGCATCGATGGCGGCGTAGGTGGCTTGCTTGTCTTGATTCATATTGGTCATTGCTGTTCTTGAGCCAGTTGGTGGAGGAGGTGGGTGAAGGCATCCACGGACAGTTGCATGTCGTCGGAGGTGGAGGCTTCCAGCGGGTTGTGGCTGATGCCGGCGTTCATGCCGCGCACGAACAACATGGCCTGAGGCATGATCTCGTGCAGCTTCATGGCGTCGTGACCGGCGCCGCTGGGCATGCGGAACAGGGGCACGCCCAGTGCGTCGACAGCGTTTTCCCAGCGTTTCTGCCATTCGGGAGCACTGGGCGCAGCCGCTGCCTTCATGGACAGATCGGTGGTGTAGCGCAGGCCGCGGCGTTCGGCGATCGCAGCCATCTCGGCCATGATGTCGTTGATCATGGCGTCGCGCTGCTCGTTGGTGGGCGCGCGCAGGTCCAGCGAGAACTGGCAGCGGCCGGGCACCACGTTGACCGAGCCTGAAGGCACGTTCAGCTGGCCGATGGTGGCCACGCTGTCGCCATCCTGGCCGGCGCGCTTTTCGATGTACAGCGACAGCTCGGCAACGCCGGCTGCGGCGTCGCGGCGGCGGTCCATGGGCGTGGTGCCTGCGTGGCTGGCCATGCCGATGAATTCGCAGACATAGCGGGCGCTGCCGTTGATGGAGGTGACGATGCCCAGGGGAATGTCCAGCTCGTTGAGCACGGGGCCCTGCTCGATGTGCACTTCCACGAAGCCCAGGTACTTGGCGGGGTCGCGCTCCAGCTTGGGAATGTCGTCGATGCACAGGCCGGCATGCAGCATGGCTTCGCGCAGCGTGATGCCGTCGGCGTCCTTTTGCTCCAGCCATTCCTGCTTGAAGTCACCCACCAGGGCGCCAGAGCCCAGGAAGGTGGCCTTGTAGCGCTGGCCTTCCTCTTCCGAGAAGCCCACCACTTCGATGTTGAAGGGCAGACGCTTGCCTTGCTGGGCCAGTTGCTTGACGCAGGCCATGGGCACAAAGATGCCCAGGCGGCCGTCGTACTTGCCGCCGTTGCGCACGGTGTCGTAGTGGCTGCCGGTCAGCAGGGTCTTGGCGCCTTCGGTGGCCGCCTTGTAGCGGCCCACCACATTGCCCACGGCGTCGATCTCGACCTCGTCGAAGCCGATCTCGCGCATCCAGTGGCTGATGCGCTGGGCGCAGGCGCGGTGGGCGTCGGTCAGATAGGTCACCGTCAGCTGGCCTTTTTCGGCGTAGCCGGGGTCGCTGTTGGTGGACAGGCGTTCCTGCCAGTCCCAGACTTCGTTGCCTTCGACGGGCTCGTAGCCGAACTTGTCGTTCAGGCGGATCTCGGCGATGCGGTGGATGTTGCGCAGTGCCTCGGCCTGTTCGTAGGCAGGGTGGTTGAACATGCGGCGTTCGAAGGTCGCAATGATCTCGGCCTTGCTCAGACCCAGACCGCGCGCGCCGCGCACGGCCAGGATGAAGGGGAAGCCGAAGCGCTTGCCGTATTCGGCGTTGAGCTTGCGGATGTGCTCCAGCTCTTCGGGCGTGCAGTTGGTCAGGCCAGCCTTCTTCTGCTCATTCGTCGATTCGGCGGTGAGCGTGTTGGTCTCCATCTGCTTGCCGGCCAGCTCCGGGTGAGCGCGGATCAGATCGAGCTGGGCCTGCTCGCTGGACTCGGCCAGCACCTTGGCCATGGCGTGCTTGATATGCGCCATGGACTTGAAGGGTCGCTGCTCCAGTGCCTTGGCGGCAATCCAGGGCGAGTGCTCGTACAGGCCATCGAGCAGGTCGGTGGCGGTTGCCGCATCGGCGGCATTCAGTTGTTCCAGGGTCAAAGCCATGTCGCAATCAATCCTTGCAAGGGAAACGCTCGGCCCAGTGACGAGCCAAATCAATACGGCGGCACACCCACACGTTGTCGTGCTTCTGGATGTGGTCGAGGAAGCGCTGCAGCGCTGTAATCCGGCCGGGACGGCCCAGCAGTCGGC
>NZ_RSDT01000017.1:0-53769 GCF_004522605.1 Comamonas sp. A23 | reverse complement strand
AAGTTTGAAGCGCTTGCAGCTACATGATATGTAGCAAAGCTTCCTGCCAGGAGTGGTAGTTCAGTTGGTTAGAATACCGGCCTGTCACGCCGGGGGTCGCGGGTTCGAGTCCCGTCCACTCCGCCAGATTCAAAAAGCCGCAATCAAGCAATTGATTGCGGCTTTTTTCTTGTCTGTGGCGCTCTGGCAGATTTGATGTGCTCCTGACTTTCTAGCAAGATACCCTTGCCATGCAAGTGCTATGGCGATACGCTATCGTTCACCCTTACAGATGTTGACAAAAGTTTTCCATGCGGGAACTTTTGCTGCCAATCGGTACACCATCTTGTCACCATTGGGCCTGCTTCCCGGTGACTGTCTCATCCCTTCATTGTTGTTCGTTTAACCACAGCTCCTTCGATCCATGCGTCCGGCGTCTTCCTTTCTGCTGTCGCTGTTGATGTTTGCCTCCATCATCGGGGTGCAACTCATCGCCATGTGGCCGGCAGGTTCGCAAGATGTGGTGGCCATGGCTTATGTACTCGACGCAGAGCCGCACGAATACGGTGTCGATGTGCTGCAGGAGTTCGAGGACGATGTGGAAGAAGATACGGTGGAGTTCTCCATTCACCGTCCACATCGCACTGCCGAGCTCAATCCGGCCCAGGATGATCGCAATGAATTGTTTGGCCCTCCTGAAGCGGTAGCTGTAGGTGTGGCCAATGTCCGGGTGCCTCCTCAGGGGCATGTGGTGCACCCGACTCATCCCTGGCCGGAAAGCATGTTGCGTCCGCCAAGTCTCGGCCTGCCGCAGGCAGGCAAGCTCCAGCTCAGCTGACGTCATCACGTCAGAACGTTTGCGCTGGGCTTTTTAGACCCCCGATACCTGCCGCCCGTTATTCCAGCGCCTGCTGGCCTGGAATGTGCTTGTCTGCAGAGCATGGCTCTGAGACAGGTCTGGGGCGGCTTCACCTGCTCAGGTGTAACTGATCCTGCATCGCATGCGGCGGCCGCCGCATGTGCATGACGGGTTTCCGACCCTTTCCTCACTTTATCTGCCCTCAAGAAGGCAGCTGTGTTCTATGTTCAATAGATCGATAGTGCCGGCTTCTTTACCGGCCAAGGCCAGTAAGAATTCTTCTGGCCATACACCATTGCGAAGCCCCAAACGCGTGGCCGTGTTCGGCCTGTGTCTCGCTGCAGCTCTGGCTGCGCATGCTCAGACCAATGCTCATGGCACACCACAAATCAGCAGCACCATTTCAGATCAGGTGCAGCCCAAGCTGACTTTGACGCAGCTGGTGCAGACCGTGCTGGACAACAATCCCGAACTGCGCTCAGTGCAGCAGTCGAGCTTCACGGCTCAGGCTGCCGTGGTCAGCGCTGGCGCGCTGCCCAACCCCAAGCTGGAGTGGAGTCGCGGCGACAACAAGGCGCGTCTGGCATCGGCCACGCCCGGCAATGTGCAGACCATGGGGGTCTCGGTTCCCATAGAAATGCCTTCCGTGCGCGCTGCTCGTATCGAGGCGGCGCAAGCCGGGCAGCGAGCATCCGTGCACCAGATTGCTGCGTCGCGCAATGCACTCGTGGCCCAGGTCAAGCTCAAGGCCTACGAGGTGGTGCTGCGACAGGCGCAGGCACAGGCCGCCTACGATGCCGTCAAGCTGCTGGAACAGGCCCATGAGCGTGTACGCGTGCGTGTTTCCAGCGGTGAGGCGGCGCGTTACGAAATCATCAAGGCCGATGCCGAACTGATCAACGCTCGTCAGCAGGAGCAGTCTGCCCGTTTGCTGGCCGAGCAATCCCAGCTCACGCTCAATCGTCTGGCGGCAGGCCAGTTGCCCAATCGCTTTGATCTGGCCCTGTCTCTGCAGGATCCGGTGGAGACAGTGCAGTTGCAGAACATCAACTGGCAGTCCCATCCGGAGCTGCTGCAGCTGCAGTCCGAGGTGGACAAGGCCGAAGCGCAGAAGAACGGTGCCAAAGCCAGCCGTTGGCCGGGTCTTGAGCTGCGTTACGCGCAGACGCGAGAGCCCGATATCCGCAATAACACCATCGGCGTGAGCATGCAGATTCCGCTGTTCGACCAGCGTCGCGGTCCGATTGATGAGGCTGCTTCGGAAGCCGAGCGTGCTCGCCTGCGCATGGAAGGTCGCAAGGCCGAACTTGAGCAGCAAATGTTGCAGGCCTGGAAGGTCATGGAAATGGCGCAGGTGCGCACCAAGGCCCTGAGCGAGGGCGCGGTGCGCGAGGCCGAATCGGCCTTGCGCGTAGCCGAGGCTGCCTACCGCTTCGGCGAGCGCGGCATTCTGGATGTGCTGGACGCCCAGCGCGTGCTGCGCACGGTACGCGCCGATTTGCTTGAAGCCCGTTATCAGCTGCAATCCGCCCGGATTGAGCTGGATTTTCTGGCTGGCCGCTATGCCCAGCCTTCCTCGCTTTGAGCTTTCAAAGTCAAGACCACGTTTTCGTATTTTTTGAATTCGCTTTATGTCTTCTCATCATCACTCCAGGACTGCGCGTCCCGCCTCTCTGGTTCTGGCACTGGCGTTGGCCGGGCTGACAACATTGACCCTGACTGGCTGCGGCAAGGAGGAGCCGGCTGCTGCGGTTGCTGCAGCAGATACCAAGGCCGAGCTTGACCCCATGGAGGTGGTTGTCTCAGCCGAAATGGCAACCAACTTCAAGACCGCCGCGGTAACGCAGGCCGAGGTTGCATCGGTGCAGGAAGTTGCCGGTCGCATTGAAGCCAACGAACGCAAGGTCACCCGCATCGGTGCGGCCGTGACAGGGCGTGTGACCGAGGTGCTGGCCGAAACCGGCGATCGCGTCAAAGCTGGTCAGACCCTGGCGCGCGTCGCCAGCCCCGAGCTGACCACGGCTCAACTGGCCTATATGCGTGCCAGCGCCACGGCAACTCTGGCAGAGCGCTCCGTAGAGCGGGCGCGTCAGCTGATTGCTGCCGATGTGATCGGCTCTGCAGAACTGCTGCGTCGCGAATCGGAAGTGCAGATTGCGCGCGCAGAGTTGAGGGCGGCAGGCGATCAGCTCAAGCTGATGGGCTTGTCCGCCGATGCGCTGAGCAGTTTGCGCGCCAAGGGCAATGTGGCCCCGAATGCCGCCATCACGGCTTCTGCTGCAGGTATTGTGATCGAGCGCCAGGTCAGCCAGGGTCAGGTGGCGCAGCCGGGGGACCCTCTGTTCACTGTGGCAGATCTCTCCAATGTCTGGGTGGTGGGCGCCCTGCCCGAGCAAATTGCGCGCAGCGTGCAGACTGGCCAGAACGTGCAGATCGATGTGCCGGCGCTGGGGCTGACCGTCGAGGAGACACCCATCTCGGGCAAGATCATCTACGTGGGTGACACCGTGTCCCCCGAAACCCGCACCGTGACCATTCGCACTCAGGTGGACAACAAAGATCTGGCGCTCAAGCCCCAGATGCTGGCCACCATGAAGATCCAGGGGGCCATGGAGAAGACTCTGGCAATCCCGTCGCTGGCGGTGGTTCGCGAGAACGACAAGGATCATGTCTACGTCAAGAAAGCCGAAAACCACTATCGCCTGACTCCGGTGGAGTTGGGGGCGGCCAGCGGTGGTCTGCGACCTGTGCTCAAGGGGTTGAGCGAAGGCTCCCAGATCGTGGTCGAAGGTGCATTCCACCTGAACAACGAGCGCAAGCGCGCAGAACTGGAGTAAGCCCATGATTGCCTCCATGATTCGTGCCGCGCTATCGCAGCGGCTGGTGGTGGTCGTGCTGGCGCTGGTGATGTGTGGCTTTGGCCTGCGTGCCGCCATGAATCTGTCGGTGGATGCTTTCCCCGATGTGACCAATGTGCAGGTTCAGGTTGCCACCGAAGCCCCTGGTCGTTCGCCCGAGGAGATCGAGCGTTTTGTGACCGTGCCTCTCGAAATCGCCATGACGGGGCTACCCGGGCTGGCAGAGATGCGCTCGCTCAACAAGAGCGGTCTGTCCATCATCACGCTGGTGTTTACCGATGCGACCGATGTGTACTTTGCCCGGCAGTTGGTGACGGAGCGTCTGATCGAAGTCACGCCACGCATGCCTGAAGGCATCGTGCCGGTATTGGGGCCGGTATCCACCGGCCTGGGTGAGGTCTACCAGTACACGCTGGACCACCCCGATGATGGCAAGCGCGAGCTGACCCAGGCCGAGTTGACGGAGCGTCGCACCATTCAGGACTGGGTGGCGCGTCCGTTGCTGCGATCCATTCCCGGTGTGGCTGAAATCAACTCTCAGGGCGGATATGTCAAGCAGTACCAGGTGCTGGTCGATCCTGCCCGCCTGCGTCACTACAACCTGAGCGTGCGTCAGGTGGTGCAAGCCGTGGCGGACAACAATGCCAATGCCAGCGGCGGCATCCTGCCGCAGGTGACCGAGCAGTATCTGATTCGCGGCGTGGGCATGATCCGCACGCTGGACGATATCGGCAACATCGTGCTCAAGGAGCAGGGAGGAGTGCCGGTCTATGTGCGTGATGTGGCCAAGGTGCAGATTGATGCCGAGGTGCGACAGGGTGCCATCATCAAGGGCGGCTATACCGAGGGCGTTTCGGGCATTGTGCTGATGATGCGCGGCGGCAATGCCAAGGAAGTCGTGACACGCGTGAAGGAGCGTGTGGAGGAGATCAACTCCAAGGGCATGCTGCCTGGCGGCCTGCAGATCGTTCCTTACTATGACCGTACCGATCTGGTGGATTCCGCTCTCTGGACCGTGGGCAAGGTGCTGATTGAGGGCATCTTCCTGGTGGTGGTGGTGCTGTTCATCTTCCTGGGCGATGTGCGTTCCAGCCTGATTGTGGTGGCGACGCTGATCATCACGCCGCTGACCACCTTCATCATGATGAACAAGTACGGCATTTCGGCCAATCTGATGTCCTTGGGTGGCTTGGCGATTGCCATTGGTCTGATGGTGGATGCCACCGTGGTGGTGGTTGAAAACGTCTTCCACAAGCTGGGGCAGGCGGGCAATTCGCGCGGCGAGCGCATTCGCACCGTGCTGTCGGCCACCGTGGAAGTCGCTACCCCCACCATCTTCGGTATTGCCATCATCATCTTGGTGTTCCTGCCGCTGATGACGCTGCAAGGTATTGAAGGCAAGATGTTCGGACCGCTGGCGCTGACCATTGCCATGGCTCTGGCGATCTCGCTGGCCGTGTCGCTGTTCCTGTCGCCCGTGCTGTGTTCCTACTTCCTCAAGGGCGGTGCCGATCACGATACCAAGCTGATTGGCTTCCTCAAGCGCCACTATCTGCGTCTGCTTGACGGTGCGACTGCACGCAACCGCCTGACGCTGGCCGTGGCCGTGGCTTTGCTGATCGGATCGCTGGGCCTGTTCCCGTTCCTGGGCAAGTCTTTCATGCCGACCATGAAGGAAGGCGCGCTGACACCGCAGATCAACCGCGTGCCCAGCATTTCCCTGGATGAATCCATTCGCATGGAAATGGCTGCCATGAAGGAAGTGGCGCAGGTGCCCGGCGTGAAGTCCGTGGTGTCCAAGCTGGGACGTGGCGAATCGCCAGCCGATCCTGCTGGCCCCAATGAGTCTGACCCCATCGTGCTGCTGGACCCCGAGTCCGAGCGTACCCAGGATGAGATCGACGAAGAGATTCGTCAGCGCCTGTCCAAGATTCCCGGCGTGCAGATTGTGCTGTCCCAGCCCATCTCCGAGCGTGTGGATGAAATGGTGACCGGCGTGCGCTCGCAACTGGCCGTGAAGGTGTTCGGGGACGAGCTTGAAGACCTCAAGGAAGTCTCCGAACAGGTGGCGCGCATTCTGAAGAGCGTCTCCGGCAGTACGGACATACGTATCGAGCGACTCTCGGGTCAGCAGGCTCTGACGGTGGATATCGACCGCAAGGCGATTGCTCGTCACGGTCTGAACGTTGCCGATGTGCAAAGCCTGCTGGAGTCCGCCATTGGCGGCAAGGACGTGACGACCTTGTATGAGGGTGAGCGTCGTTACTCGGTCGTGGTGCGTTTCCCCGAGTCCTATCGGGGATCGCCTGAAGCCATTGGCGCAACGCTGCTGACCACGGCGGCTGGCGCGCAAGTGCCGCTGAGCAGTCTGGCCAGGATCGAACTGGTCGATGGCCCCGCGCAGATCAGCCGCGAAGGTGGCAAGCGCCGCGTGGTGGTGGGCGCGAACGTGGAAGGGCGTGACCTGGCTGGCTTTGTTGCCGAGGTCGAGCAGCGCCTGGACAAGGAAGTCAAGCTGCCCGACGGCTATTACTTCAAGTTCGGCGGTCAGTTCGAAAACATGGAGCGCGCCATGGGCACGCTGCAGGTGATCGTGCCGCTGACCATCGTGGCCATCTTCTTCCTGCTGTTCCTGCTGTTTAACTCCATCAAGCTGGCAAGCCTGATCATTCTGGTGCTGCCCTTTGCTTCGATTGGCGGCCTGATTGGCTTGTTTGTCACTGGCGAATATGTGAGCGTGCCGGCATCGGTGGGCTTTATTGCCCTGTGGGGTATTGCTGTGCTGAACGGCGTGGTGCTTGTATCCAGCATTCGCCAACTGCGCCAGGACGGCATGGACGTGGCCGAAGCCGTGCGCGAAGGTTGTACTCAGCGTTTCCGCCCTGTGATGATGACCGCAACCGTGGCTTTGCTGGGTCTGGTGCCATTCCTGTTTGCAACGGGTCCTGGCTCCGAAGTTCAGCGTCCCTTGGCGATCGTGGTGATCGGTGGTTTGATTACCTCGACTTTGTTGACGCTGGTGGTGCTGCCCACGCTGTACCGCTGGTTTGACGAGAAGCCGACCGAGGCTTGATTTGAGAAAGGAGTGATCCGATGACGATGAAAGAAATCCGCGCCATCGTGCGTCCCAGCCGGTTGGAGCGCCTACGTACCGAGCTGCGTGCGATTCCGAACTTTCCGGGTGTGACGATTTTCAAGGCCGAGGGCTTTACGGCCCCCGCAGCCGTGGACAAGCGTACGGTCAAGGATGAGCTGACCGATTTTTCGGACAAGCTCATGGTCTGCGTAATCGTGGAGGAGTCCATGGTGGCAGTGATTCGCGAAGCCATCGTCGCGGCCTGCCGCACCGGGCAGATCGGCGACGGTCTGGTCTGGACGGTGGATATCGGCGAGATGCACCGTATCCGTGACGGCGGCGCCGTGAGCTGATCAGGCTTGGCACTGAAAGAAAAAGGGGTGCTCTCTGCATCCCTTTTTTCATGCTTTCGACAAAATGTTGGAAGTTTGGAAAAACTGGCGAAAACCCTGTGCTACAATTTTTGCATTGCAGCAGAGAAACACTGTTTCATTGCTTCAGGGGGTATAGCTCAGCTGGGAGAGCGCTTGCATGGCATGCAAGAGGTCATCGGTTCGATCCCGTTTACCTCCACCAAAATTAATGACGGCGAGTCGCAAGACTTGAATCGTTCTAGGAATTGACCCTATCGTCTAGAGGCCTAGGACATCACCCTTTCACGGTGAGTACCGGGGTTCGAATCCCCGTAGGGTCGCCAAGTTTGAAGCGCTTGCAGCTACATGATATGTAGCAAAGCTTCCTGCCAGGAGTGGTAGTTCAGTTGGTTAGAATACCGGCCTGTCACGCCGGGGGTCGCGGGTTCGAGTCCCGTCCACTCCGCCAGATTCAAAAAGCCGCAATCAAGCAATTGATTGCGGCTTTTTCTTTGCCCGGGATCCCGAGAAAAGGCCTTGCGGCAAGGCCTTTGATTTACCCATTATTTCGGGGCCATGCGAATGGCGCCGTCCAGGCGGATGACTTCACCATTGAGCATGTCGTTTTCCAGGATCTGCTTGACCAGCTTGGCGTAGTCCTCGGGTTTGCCCAGGCGACTGGGGAAGGGCACGCTGGCGGCCAGTGCATCCTGAACTTCCTGCGGCATGGTGAACAGCATGGGGGTGCCGAAGATGCCGGGAGCAATCGTCATATTGCGAATACCGCTGCGAGCCAGGTCGCGAGCAATGGGTAGCGTCATACCGACCACGCCGCCCTTGGAGGCTGAGTAGGCGGCCTGACCGATCTGGCCGTCATAGGCTGCGACGCTGGCGGTAGAAATCAGCACACCGCGCTCGCCGGTAGGCTCTGGCTCATTCTTGCTCATGGCATCCGCTGCCAGGCGAATCATGTTGAAGGTGCCGACCAGGTTGACCATGATGGTCTTGGTATAGACGGCCAGGCTGTGCGGGCCGCTCTTGCCTACGGTTTTCTCGGCCGGTGCAATACCGGCGCAGTTGATCAGGCCGGCGAGTTTGCCCAGGCTGGTGGCTTTGGCGACAACGGCCTGACCATCGGCCTCATTGCTGACATCGCAGCGCAGATAGACGCCGCCGATCTCACTGGCTACGGCCTCGCCGCGCTCTGCATTCATGTCGGCAATCACGACCTTGCCGCCGTTGGCGGCCAGCATGCGCGCCGTACCTTCGCCCAAGCCTGAAGCGCCACCGGTCACGATGAATACGCGATCCTGAATCTGCATGAACTGTCTCCTTGTTCGATGTCTGTTGACGTTGACGTAAACGTCAATTATGCACAGAGTGAAGGAACTGGCGACCTGAGGAAAGCGCGCATAAAAAAAAGCCCAATCGGGAAGATTGGGCTTTGAAGGGATCCATGAAACGGGGGTTTCAGGAGGATCCAAGGAGACAACTTGCGCAAGGTCAGCATCTGATTCAATGTATGCCGACCTGACATGCTGGTGATTATAGGGTAAACCCTAGTCTTTGCCAAGCATGTCAATAACCATGGTCTTAACGCTTGGCAGCGGTCGTGGCCTTGACAGCTTCGGTTGCTGTCTTGGTGGCTGCGTTGAAATTGGCTTCGGCCATGTCGGAGGCTTGCTTCACCGCCTTTTGCACGGATTCGAAGGCGTTGTTGGCGGCGGAGACTGCGCTCTTGACCATGGCAACAGCGGATTCGGAACCGGCAGGAGCATTCTTGGTCGTGTTGTCCAGCAGGGCATTGAAGTTCTTGCGAGCTTCGGTGGACTGGGCTTCCAGCGTCTTGTTGAATTCGCCGGCAGTGTTGCTGGCGATGTCGTACAGGTGGCGGCTGTAGGAAGCGGTTTTCTCGGCCAGCGGCTGGAACAGGCCTGCTTGCAGAGTCAGCAGTTCCTGGGCGTCCTTGACGCTGAGCACGGCCTGGGTGTGCTGGGCAGCTTCGGCCAGTGCGGCGCGCGAGGCGGTGACGTTCAGTTCCACCAGCTTTTCCACGCCTTCGAAAGCTTTGCTGGTCAGGCCGAACAGTGTCTCGAAGTGGGCTTTTTGTGCGCTCAGGATTTGGTCAGGGGTCAGGCTCATGGCAATTCTCCAAAATTACGGATCTAACAAAGGGATCGGACCGGAGGAAACGTCTGCCCTGACATGACCGCTATCTTTGTCAGTCGTATGTTGCAGTGCAGCATGGGTGCATTGTGAAAGAGAATTTGTGGCAATGCAAGCTTTAATTTGTTGCGCTGCAGCAAAAAAATTAATGACTCTTTGTTTTTGATAAGTATCTGATTTTTAAAAGACTTTGTTATGTCTGATAACTGACAAAAATTGAAGTAGCGTGTTTTCTTTGTGCGGTGCGTCATGCGTTGATGAGTGACAACCTGCAAGCCCTGTCGCGGTGGTGCTGGCGGCGCCGGGGCGGCTCTGCAAAATGACTGCATGACTGCATCGTTATCTCATGGCAAACCTTTGCGCGCCCAGCCACAGGCGCGCGACTCCTATCCCGTGTTTCGTGAAATCAGCACCCGCTGGTCGGACAACGATGTTTACGGTCATGTGAACAACGTCATCTACTACAGCTGGTTCGATACCGCCGTCAATGCCTATCTGATAGAGCAGGGCGCGCTGGATATTCATGAAGGTCAGACGATCGGCCTGGTGATAGAGACCCAGTGCAATTACTTTGCCTCGTTGGCTTTCCCCCAGGCCGTGGAAGCGGGTATGCGCGTGGCCCATCTGGGTAGCTCCAGCGTGCGCTATGAAGTGGGTCTGTTTGCCAGGGGTGCGAGCCAGTCGGCTGCTGCCGGGCATTTTGTGCATGTCTATGTCGACAGACAGACGCGCCGGCCTGTGCCTTTGCCCGAGCCCTTGCGGGCGGCGCTACAGTCACTGCTGCGTGCAGAGCCTGCTGGTGAATAGCAAAAACGATAGCTTCTCGCGTATGTGTATCAAAGGTTTGATTCTGATCCGATTGATATATCTGGCGGCAAATCCGAAGCCCGCATCTGCAAGAAGCGCTTAGGGGCCGTGAGTACGGTGCAGGGTGTGGAATAGCCTACACTCGTCAGTCTCTGTTGAGGCTGGCGCAGCCTGTATTTGAGCCAGCCTTGTTCCATGACTGAACGGACCGTCAGGCCCACCGTCGTCCATGATCATCACCAGTCTGCTAGACACCGACCTGTACAAATTCACGATGATGCAGGTGGTGCTGCATCAGTTTCCGGGCGCGCAGGTGGAGTACCGCTTCAAATGCCGCAACCCTGGCGTGCAACTGGCTCCGTACGTCAATGAAATTCGTGAAGAAATCCGCTCTCTGTGCAAGCTGCGCTTTCAAGATGCCGAGCTGGCCTATCTGAGTTCGCTGCGCTTCATCAAGAGCGATTTTGTCGATTTCCTGAGCCTGTTCCAGCTCAACGACAAATACATCACGGTCACGCCCCTGGCCAGCGGCGAGATCGACATCACCATCCAGGGCCCTTGGCTGCACACCATCCTGTTCGAGATTCCAGTGCTGGCCATCGTCAACGAGGTGTATTTCCGCAATACCCAGCCCGTACCCAACTTTCTGGAAGGACGCAAGCGCCTGGACGAGAAGATCGAGCTGCTGCAAGCGCCTGGCCTTGAGTCGCTCAAGATTGCCGATTACGGCACCCGCAGGCGCTTTTCCAGGGCCTGGCATGAAGAGGTGCTGCGGGTGCTTTGCGCCAGGCTGGGTCATTCGGGGGCGGCGCGCGTTAACGGCCAGCGCAAGGGGCAACTGGCGGGCACCAGCAATGTGCTGTATGCGATGAAGCTGGGCCTGATCCCGCTGGGCACCTTGGCCCATGAATATCTGCAGGCCTGCCAGTCGCTGGGCCCGCGCCTGCGCGACAGCCAGATCTTCGGCTTCGAGTCCTGGGCGCGCGAGTACCGGGGCGATCTGGGGATTGCGCTGTCCGACGTCTATGGCATGTCGGCCTTTCTGCGTGATTTCGATCTGTACTTCTGCAAGCTTTTTGACGGTGCGCGCCATGACAGCGGCGACCCGTTTGACTGGGGCGAGCGCTTGATCGCGCATTACAAGGCCAACAAGATCGATCCGCTGAGCAAGGTGCTGATCTTCAGCGACGGGCTGACCATCCCCAAAACCATCGGGCTGTTCGAGCGCTTCAACGGTCGCTGCCAGCTGGCGTTCGGCATCGGCACCAATCTGACCAACGATTTGGGAAATCCCCCCGAGCATGTGCCATTGCAGATCGTGATCAAGATGACGCGCTGCAACGGCCAGCCCGTGGCAAAGCTATCGGACACACCGGGCAAGAGCATGTGTGACGATGAAAAATACCTGGCCTATCTGCGCCAGGTGTTCAGCATTGCGCCGCCGGCGCCGGTTTCGCCGGCATAGAAATCAAAGAATCATTGGCGGGAGTTATGCCTGTTGCAGGGCAAAGAGCAGAGAGGATGGGCGTTTGAACAGCAAATCTTTTATGAAAGCCGCGGCGGCCGCGCTGCTGACGCTGGCAGCGGCCACCGCGCAGGCCGCAGACATTGACGGCGCAGCCATGTCCGTGGCCTGGGGCCTGCCGTTTGTGGGCATGCTGCTGTCCATTGCGCTGCTGCCGCTGCTGCTTCCGCAATTCTGGCATCACCATTTCGGCAAGGTCACTGCCGGCTGGGCGCTGGCCTTCCTGCTGCCTTTTGCGCTGGTCTACGGGTTGGGCGCGGCGGGCGTGAATCTGGTGCATGCCTTGCTGGCCGAGTATCTGCCATTCGTGATCCTGCTGACCGCGTTGTACACGGTGGCCGGAGGCATCTATGTGCGCGGCAATCTGCGTGGTTCGCCGGGGTTGAATACCGCCATCCTGGCCATTGGAGCGGTGCTGGCCAGCTTCATGGGAACGACCGGGGCTTCGATGCTGCTGATACGCCCCTTGCTGCGCGCCAACGATAACCGCCGTCATCAGGCTCATGTGGTGGTGTTTTTCATCTTCATCGTCTCCAATGCTGGGGGGGCGTTGACGCCGCTCGGAGATCCGCCGCTGTTCCTGGGCTTTCTGAAGGGGGTGGACTTCTTCTGGACGGTGAGCCATATCTGGGGCCCTATGCTGTTCCTCACGCTGGCGCTGCTGGCCATCTTCTATGCGATAGATCACAAGCTGATGGGGCAAAAGGGCGAGACCGATCTGCCCGATCCCACGCCCAGCATGGATGTGACCGGGGCTCAAAGCCGCCTGGGCTTTGAAGGCCGCGTGAACTTTGTGCTGCTGATGGTGGTGGTGGCTCTGGTGCTGGTCAGCGGCATCTGGCGCACTCCTGCGGGTATCGAGATCGCCGGGACCCATGTGGGCCTGCCCGGTTTGGTGCGTGATCTGGGTTTGCTTGCCGTGGTGCTGCTTTCGCTCAAACTCACACCCGCTCGTGTGCATCAGGCCAATGAGTTCGGCTGGGGACCCATGCAGGAAGTGGCCAAGCTGTTTGCAGGTATTTTCCTGACCATCATTCCCGTCATCGCCATGCTCAAGGCAGGTGTCGATGGCCCGTTCGGTGCCGTGGTGCGCGCAGTCACCAATGCCGATGGCACGCCCAACCCGGCCATGTATTTCTGGGCCACGGGTCTGTTGTCTTCCTTCCTCGACAACGCTCCGACTTATCTGGTGTTCTTCAATACCGCCGGCGGCGACCCCGCTCACCTCATGACCGAGATGGCGCTGACGCTGACAGCCATTTCTGCCGGTGCCGTGTTCATGGGTGCGAACACATACATTGGCAATGCGCCCAATCTCATGGTCAAGGCGATTGCTGAAGATCGCGGCGTGAAGATGCCGGGCTTTTTCGGCTATATGCTCTGGTCGGTCTGCGTGCTGGTACCTCTGCTGGTTTTGATTACCTGGATTTGGTTTAGGTGATGGCTCTCCCCTTGAGGGGGACGACATCATTGCTGTGGGACGGCTCTTGCTTGATAGCTCGGGCTGTGCCGGGCGAGCTGATATGTTCTAAAAAGATGAATGAGGAGACAACGCGATGAGTCAAAAGCCCCGTATCTTGATTGCCCGCGCCATTTCACCCGAGGTGGTGCAGCGGTTGCAGCAGCATTTTGAAGTGCAGTCCAATCAGGAGGATGTGGTCTGGTCTCCGGCAGAGCTGGCACAGCAGTTGCAGGGCAAGGATGGCGTACTGACCACGGGGTCGCAGCGCATCGATGCTGAGTTGCTGGCCGCCTGCCCGCAGCTCAAGATCGTGGCCAATATGGCGGTGGGCTACAACAATTTCGATGTGCCCGCGATGACGGCCGCGGGCGTGCAGGGCACGAATGCCCCCGATGTGCTGACCGAGACAACGGCTGATTTCGGCTTTGCCCTGCTGATGGCCACGGCGCGCCGTATTACCGAGAGCGAGCACTATCTGCGTGCCGGGCTCTGGAAGGACTGGCATTACGACCTGTTTGCGGGTGCCGAGGTGCATGGCAGCACGCTGGGCATCCTGGGCATGGGCCGCATCGGTCAGGCCATTGCACGCCGTGCGGCTTACGGCTTTGGCATGGAGGTGATCTATCACAATCGCTCGCGTCTGGATGCTGCGCTGGAAGCCGAGTGCAAGGCCAGTTATGTCGGCAAGCAGGAGCTGCTCGAACGTGCAGACCATCTGATGCTGGTGCTGCCATTCACCCCCGAAAACCGCCACACCATAGGCGCGGCAGAAATTGCGCAGATGAAGCCCACAGCCACGCTGATCAATATTGCGCGTGGCGGCATCGTCGATGATGCGGCTCTGGCCCAGGCACTGAAAGACGGGCGCATTGCTGCAGCGGGGCTGGACGTGTTCGAAGGCGAACCGGCCGTGCATCCCGATCTGCTGACCGTGCCCAATGTGGTGCTGACACCTCATATCGCCAGCGCCACCAAGGGTACGCGTACGGCCATGGCGGGGCTGGCGGCTGACAACCTGATCTCGTTCTTTGCTGGCAAGGGGCCGCTGACGCCCGTCAATCAGCTGGCCTGATGCCGCGATTAGGCCGTATCACGTCATATCAGTTTGAGGGCGAATACGTGCTCTGAGTGCGTTGTCGGCTTTGATAATTTCTGCCCGCTTGGCGTCTGTGCGCACAGCGGGCTTTTTTATATCAAGCGAGACAGCAATGCCTTTTATCCGCACCAGCGTCCACAAGGACACCATGCCCGCCCAGCGCCAGGCCATCGTCAACGGTATTCATCAGGCCCTGATCGACGGCATCGGCATGCCCGCCGATGAGCTGTTCAACATGGTTGAGGAATATGACGAGCAGAAGTTCTTCTTCAGCCGCACTTTCAACGGCTACAAGCGCTCGGACCGCGTGGTCGTGGTCGAGATCACCATGCGCCGTGGGCGCAGCGATGCCATGAAGCGCGCGCTGTATGCCAACATCGCCGCCAATCTGGAGAAAGATGCGGACGTCGCACCCAGCGATGTGTTCATCTTCACGCACGAAAACGACTATTCCGACTGGTCCGTGGGCGGCGGCAAGTTCGCCATGGCCATTGCCCAGCAAGTGGGCCCCGACGCCTGATTCTTGCGTCAACCGATTGCAGCCTAGCTGTCACCAAGGCTGCAACCGGAAGCAGCACTTTTGATCGCATTGAATTTTTCGTGGCTCTGAGGACTGATAATTTGCCTGCGCGCTAGTGCTTGCAAACTTCAGTCTGCAATGCCCAGGGCGGAAATTCAATGAATAGGTCTGTAGCGATTTGCTGATAAGCGCTTGCAGCTATCAAAAAAGAGTGCGAAAGGCGTGGCAAGACAGTGACTACGTGGTGGCTTGGGTTGGCGGCGCTGGCCGTATTGATGGTGGGCCTGCTTCTGGTGCTGCTGTGGTGGCTGCAGGGGCTGCGCCGTCAGACGGAACTTGCTCTGGGCCCTGATGCGATGAGGTTGCAAGCCCAGCTGCTGCAGGGATTGCAGGCGCTGGATGTCAGGCTGCAGCAGCTGGAGCGCAGCAGCCAGAGTACCCAGATGACGGTGGCCAAGAGCGATGGAGCCCTGGACCGTGTCACCCAGCATGTACAGACCCAGTTGGCCCAGGCCCAGCAAGATGCACTGGCCGCACGGCGCGAGCAGGCGGCGGCGCTGGCATCCTTTCGTGAAGACGTTTCCCAGCTTGCGCAGCGGCTGACGGGCGACAGCCAGCAAGCCCGTGCGGCACTGGCCCAAAGCAGTGCAGAGCAGGCAGTCCATGTCCAGCAGCGCTTCGAGGCCCTGGCCGAGACGACGCGCGGTACGCTGGACTCGCTCAAGGGCGACATCCAGCAGCAGCTCACGCATATGAGTACCAATATGGGGGCTGCGCTCAAGGATCAGCTAGGAAGCAATGGCGAGCAACTGCGTCATCAGTTTGCCGTGTTGCAGGATGCGGTGAGCCAGCAACTGGCTGCGCTGGCACAGGGCCAGCAGACCACGGCCGAGCAGCTGCGCGCAACGCTCAACGAGCGACTGGCCACGATTCAGAGCGAAAACTCCCTCAAGCTCGACGAGATGCGCCGCACTGTCGATGAAAAGCTGCATGCCACGCTGGAGCAGCGTCTGGGCGAGTCCTTCAAGCTGGTCAGCGATCGGTTGGAGCAGGTGCACAAGGGGCTGGGCGAGATGCAGACTCTGGCGGGCAGCGTAGGCGATCTGAAGCGCGTGATGACCAATGTGAAGTCGCGCGGCACCTGGGGCGAGCTGCAGCTGGGCAGCATTATCGACAATGTGCTCACGCCCGAGCAGTACGCGAGAAACGTCAAGACCGTGCCTGGCAGTGATGAGCTGGTCGAGTTCGCCATCCGGCTGCCGGGCCGCAACGACGAGCAGCCCGTCTGGCTGCCCATCGACGCCAAATATCCGGTCGAGCATTACCAGCGCCTGCAGGATGCCCAGGACAGTGCCGACAGGGTGGCAATTGCCGCTGCAGGCAATGCCTTCGAGACATCGATTCGCGGCGAAGCCAAAAAGATTGCCAGCAAGTACATCGCACCGCCGCACACCACGGACTTTGCCGTCATGTATCTGCCCACCGAGGGCCTGTTTGCCGAAGTGCTGCGACGTCCGGGCCTGGTCGAGGCGCTGCAGAACGAGCATCGCATCGTGATTACCGGTCCCGCGAATCTGGCCGCCATGCTCAGCAGCCTGCAGATGGGCTTCAAGACGCTGGCGATCGAGAAGCGCTCCTCCGAAGTCTGGGGCGTGCTCGGTCAGGTCAAGACCGAGTTCGGCAAGTTCGGCGAGGTGGTGGAGGCTACGCGCAAGTCCATCGATGCCGCTGCGCGCAAGTTTGATCAGGTGGGTGTGCGCACGCGCGCCATTCAGCGCCATTTGCGCAATGTGCAGGAGCTGCCGAATGAAGCCGGGCAGGAGCAGCCCCTGTTTCCGGCCACCTCGTCTGGAGGCGATCAGACCGCCAGCGAGGATGAAGAATGAATGCGGCCCTGCTGCGCCTGATCCTCGCGCAAGTCTGTATTCACGGCACCATGACCGGGATGCGCATGGCCACGCCGCTTTTGGCGCTCAAGGAGGGCTATAGCGCGGCTGCGGTCGGCATGCTGCTGGCGCTGTTTGCGCTGACCCAGGTGTTCCTGTCCCTGCCCGCGGGGCGCTATGCGGACCGTCACGGGCTCAAGCGCCCGCTCATCATCAGTGTGGCGGCCGCCTGTTCCGGAGCGGGAGTGGCCGTGCTGTTCCCGATTTATCCGGTGCTATGCCTGAGCGCTTTGCTGACGGGCGGCGCCGCCGGCATGGCACTCATCGCCCTGCAGCGCCATGTGGGGCGCATGGCACACAACAAGGACGAGTTGCGCAAGGTCTTCAGCTGGCTGGCGATCGGGCCGGCCATCTCCAATTTTTTGGGGCCTTTCGCGGCCGGGTTGCTGATCGACTATGCCGGCGGCGAAGCGGCCAGCACCACGGGCTTCAGGGCGGCGTTTTTGCTGCTGACCCTGATGCCTCTGGCGGCCTGGTTCTGGGTAAGAACGGTGCAGGAGCTGCCCGCACTGCAGACCGAGAGTGCGAACCAGAAGGCAACGGCCTGGGACCTGGTGCAGAACCGGGGCTTCAGGCGCCTGTTGCTGTTGAACTGGGCGCTTTCCTCTTGCTGGGACGTGCACACCTTTGTCGTGCCCATTCTGGGCCATGAGCGCGGACTGCCTGCCTCGGTGATAGGCAGCATCCTGGGCGCCTTTGCGATTGCTGCAGCCGTGATCCGCATGCTGATGCCCATCATCACACGCCATATGGCCGAATCGCAAGTGGTGCTGGGGGCCATGGTTGCCGCTTGCGCCCTGTTCATCGCCTACCCCTTCATGCCCGGTGCCTGGAGCATGGGCGCCTGTTCGGTCTTGCTGGGCGTGGTGCTGGGATCGGTGCAGCCCATGGTGATGAGCATGATCCATCAGATCACGCCACCCGAGCGCCATGGCGAGGCGCTGGGATTGCGCATGATGGCCATCAATGGCTCCAGCGTGCTGATGCCGGTGCTGTTCGGCTCGCTGGGCACCGTGGTCGGTGTCTCGGCCCTGTTCTGGGCCGTGGGGGTTCTGGTCGGAGTGTCCTCGCGCCTGCCCTGGCTGATCGGCAAGCAGGATATGCCGGGCGATGAGTGGGTCGGCCATTAACCGGGCCGCCTGCATGCATTGAAAAAGAGCGCCCTGGGCGCTCTTTTGTCTTCTGGAAGTGCTTTACAGCTCTTCGACCCTGCGTGCCGGGTAGCTGTCCCAGCTCTGGCAGCCGGGGCAATGCCAGAAATGGGTGCGGGCTTCAAAGCCGCAGGCTGCGCAGCGGTAGCGGGTCAGGGGTTTGGTGGCGTGGTTCAGCGCCTTCTGCACGGTGGCATGGTACTGCTCTTCGGTCAGTGTCTCGCCTTCCAGCCATTGGGCGGCAGCTACCAGGGAAGATTCATGCTCCAGGTGTTGCACCAGGCGCTGGCGGCCGGGGGCTGCAGCATCACCGCTTTTCTGATCGACTGCGACCAGTGCCTGCAGCAGATCCAGCGAGGGTGCCTGTTCGTAGTGCTTGAGCAGCAGATCGCGAGCCTCGGCGAGCGCGCCCGTTGCCTCGGCCACTTCCACAAGCAGGCTGGCCGCCAGGGGCAGGGCTGCGGGGCTGTTCTGTGCCAGGGCCTGAAGACTTGACAAAGCCTGTGCGGACCGGCCCTGTCGATGCTGGAGCTGGGCCAGCTCCAGTCGGGGACGCGGAGCTTGCGGCGCAGTCTCCAGGGCCTGTTGCAGCTGCGCAAACGCCTTGTCGAGCTGGCCATGGGCGACCTGAGATTGCGCGTCTTCGCAAAGATAGTGGGCCAGCCGGGTGCTGAAGTCCCCTTGGCCCGCAGCCTGCATCTTGCGCACGATGGCCGCTGCCTGGGCCCAGTCGCGCGAGCGCTCGTAAATGGCCAGCAGCGCCAGGCGTGCCTCGCCTTCGTACTGCGTGCCTTCCAGGCGGTTCAGAGCCTCCTCGGCGCGGTCCAGCAGGCCGGCCTTGAGAAAGTCCTGTGCCAGCGCATGCTGGGCACGGTCTCGGTCGGGGCGGGTGAGGTCGGCGCGGCTGAGCAGATGCTCGTGGACGCGCACTGCTCGGTTGTATTCGCCGCGGCGGCGAAACAGATTGCCCAGTGCAAAGTGCAGTTCGGTGGTGTCGGGGTCGTTCTGCACGGCCTCGATAAAGGCATCGATGGCCTTGTCCTGCTGCTCGTTGAGAAGAAAGTTCAGGCCTTTGAAGTACGCCTTGGGAGCCTGGCGGTTGTCGGCACGCACCTGGCGCAAATCCCAGCGGGAGGCCAGCCAGCCCAGCACAAAGGCTGCAGGCAGGCCCAGCAAAATCCAAGTCAGATTAAATTCCATGCACGTCGCCCGGCGCAATGATCGAAGAAGAGTTCTGTTCCTTCACCGCAGGTGCTGCACTGGTGGCGCTGGCTGCGGCGTTCGGTGCCTGTTGAGTGGCCTGTGCCTCGCGCGCTGCGCTGCGATGCTTGAGCCAGCGTGGCACCATGCCCAGCACTCCGACAAAAAGGCCCAGTGCGAAAGCAGCCAGAACCACCAGAACCAGAGGTGCCGTCCATGCCGTGCCAAAGAAAAAATGCACGGTGGCGTCTTGCTGGTTGTTGAGTGCGAATGCGAACAGAGTGAAAAAAATGGCTGCCTTGAGCAGCCACAGCAGGTATTTCATGCTTCCCTTTATGCGCCTTGTGTGACGGGAAGATTTTAGGCCAGCCTATGCTCGGACTGGCAAACGGACGGCGTGGTCAGCCCTGATGTGGCTGACGGTGCCCATGGACTTCAGGCGATCTGCGGCTGCTGGGCAGCGGAGTCTTCGGCCTTGAGATTGTCCACGGCTTCGCGCAGGGCCTTGCCTGGCTTGAAATGAGGCACGCGCTTGGAAGGAACCTGAACGGACTCGCCGGAGCGGGGGTTGCGGCCTATGCGGGGCTGGCGGTGATTGATGGCAAAGCTGCCAAAGCCGCGAATTTCAATACGGTGACCGCGCACCAGGGCATCGCTGACGGCATCCAGAATGGTTTTGACGGCCTGCTCGGCATCACGTTGGTTGAGTTGGCCAAATTGGGCGGCAAGTTCTTCGACGAGATCGGATCGGGTCATCGGGTGACGGAGGCTCTAGGTTGAAAACAACAACGGGCGCACAGGGCGCCCGTTGTCTTTGACGCTTGGCGGTCAGTCAGACGAGCTGGCTGACCGGCTGATGCAAGATTTACTTGTCAGCGTCCAGCTTGGCGCGCAGCAGAGCGCCCAGGCTGGTGGTACCAGCGTTTTCCTTGGAGGACTGAGCCGACAGGGAAGCCATGGCGACTTGCTGTTCAGCGTGATCCTTTTGCTTGATGGATAGCTGGATGTTGCGGCTCTTGCGATCCACGTTCACCACCACGGCCGTCACTTCGTCGCCTTCCTTCAGGACGGAACGAGCATCTTCCACGCGGTCTTGCGAGATTTCGGAAGCGCGCAGGTAGCCGATGATGTCTTCACCCAGGTCGATTTCAGCGCCCTTGGCGTCCACGGTCTTGACCTTGCCGGTCACAACCTGGCCCTTGTCGTTCACGGTCACGAAGGTCGTGAAGGGATCGCTGTCCAGCTGTTTGATGCCCAGGGAGATGCGCTCGCGCTCAACGTCCACGGCCAGCACGATGGCTTCGACTTCTTGACCCTTCTTGTAGTTGCGAACAGCGGCTTCGCCGGCTTCGTTCCAAGACAGGTCAGACAGGTGCACCAGGCCGTCGATACCGGCAGCCAGACCCACGAACACGCCGAAGTCGGTGATGGACTTGATGGGGCCCTTCACGCGGTCGCCGCGCTTGGTGTTCTGGGCGAATTCTTGCCAGGGGTTAGCCTTGCACTGCTTCATGCCCAGGGAAATGCGACGCTTGTCTTCGTCGATTTCCAGAACCATGACTTCCACCTCGTCGCCCAGGGACACGAGCTTGGTGGGAGCGATGTTCTTGTTGGTCCAGTCCATTTCGGAAACGTGCACCAGGCCTTCGATGCCGGGTTCCAGTTCCACGAATGCGCCGTAGTCAGCAATGTTGGTGACCTTGCCGAACAGACGGGTGGCGGAGGGGTAGCGGCGAGCCACGCCCATCCAGGGATCGTCGCCCATTTGCTTCAGACCCAGGGACACGCGGTTCTTTTCGGTGTCGAACTTCAGGATCTTGGCAGTGATTTCCTGGCCGGCAGTCACCACTTCGGAGGGGTGACGCACACGGCGCCATGCCATGTCGGTGATGTGCAGCAGGCCGTCGATACCGCCCAGGTCCACGAACGCACCGTATTCGGTGATATTCTTGACCACGCCCTGAACGATAGCGCCTTCCTTCAGGGTTTCCATCAGCTTGGCGCGCTCTTCGCCCATGGAGGCTTCCACCACAGCGCGGCGCGACAGCACCACGTTGTTGCGCTTGCGATCCAGCTTGATGACCTTGAATTCCAGGGTCTTGTTTTCGTAGGGAGTCAGGTCCTTGATGGGACGTGTGTCGATCAGCGAACCGGGCAGGAAAGCGCGGATGCCGTTGACCAAAACGGTCAGGCCGCCCTTGACCTTGCCGGAAGTGGTGCCGGTCACGAATTCGCCGGATTCCAGAGCCTTTTCCAGCGACAGCCAGGAAGCCAGACGCTTGGCGGTGTCACGGGACAGGATGGTGTCGCCGTAGCCGTTTTCGATGGAGCCGATGGCCACGGACACGAAGTCACCCACTTGGACTTCGACTTCGCCCTGGTCGTTCTTGAACTCGTCGAGGGGCACGTAGGCTTCCGACTTCAGGCCGGCGTTCACCACCACGAAGTTGTGCTCAACGCGCACAACTTCAGCGGTGATAACTTCGCCAGGACGCATTTCGGTGCGTGTCAACGACTCTTCAAAAAGGGCGGCAAAAGATTCAGACATGTAGTTCCTTGCCCGCAACCAGGTTTCCGTCGGCACCATTGCCAAGCGTTTTTAAGACTGATTGCGGAGGTTGTGGGTTTGAGGCCCACGGGGGTTAAAGGTTAACAACCTTGCTGCCGGTCCGCGGTCTGCGAGAACCTGACATCAAGGGCCAACAAGCCAGATGCAGGGCTGGCCTTGAAACTTCAAGCTTGAAATTTCAAGGACGACCGAACGGCTGGCGTTCCTGCCACCACGACAGCACCTGGGCAACCACTTCTTCAATGGTCATCTCGGAGCTGTCGAGCTGCAAAGAATCCTCGGCGGGCTTGAGCGGAGCGGTGCTGCGATTCATATCGCGGGCGTCGCGCGCCTCAAGGTCTGCCAAAAGGGTGGACATATTAGCTGAAATTCCTTTGGAAATCAACTGTTTATATCGGCGCTCGGCGCGGCACTGCGCAGACGCCCACAAATAGACCTTGAGCGGGGCGTGAGGGAAGATGACCGTACCCATGTCGCGGCCATCGGCAACCAGCCCAGGCAGGGCTTGGAAGGACAGCTGCAGATCCACCAGCGCGGTGCGCACGGCAGGCAGGGCCGATACGCGCGAGGCATTCATGCCGGCTTCTTCGCTGCGAATGGCCAGGCTGATGTCCTCGTCGCCGAGCCAGACACGCTGCTGTGCATCGAAGCGCACGGGCATGTCCAGCGCCATCTCGGCAATGGTTTCCTCGTTCGACTCGTCAAGCGTCATGCCGGCACGCGATGCGGCCAGGCCGGTGATGCGATAGAGCGCGCCGGAGTCCAGCAGTTGGTAGCCCAGGGCCCTGGCGACTTCTGCGGCAATCGTGCCCTTGCCGGAGGCCGTGGGCCCGTCGATGCAGATCACGGGAATATGCTCGCGCTCGGCTTCGCTGACGGAAAACAGTGCCTCGAAATAGTCGGGGAAGGTCTTGGCCACGCATTTTGGGTCTTCTATGCGTACCGGCAGCTTGGCCGGGTTGAAGGCCGCCAGGGAGAAGCACATGGCGACGCGGTGGTCGTCATAGGTGTGGATGCTGGCCGCTTTCCAGGCGGTCTTGCCGGCGGGCGGCGTGATGCGGATGTAGTCAGCCCCTTCTTCCACCGAGGCGCCGAGCTTGCGCAACTCGATCGCCATGGCGGCAATGCGGTCGGTTTCTTTGACGCGCCAGCTGGCGATATTGCGCAGCGTGGTCACGCCGTCGGCATACAGCGCCATGGTGCCCAGCGTCATGGCCGCGTCGGGAATATGGTTGCAATCGAGGTCGATGGCCTTCAGAGGCCAGCTGCCACGGCTGACCTGCAGCCAGTTGGGGCCGCTTTCGATTTGTGCGCCCATGGCTTGGGCGGCCTCGATGAAGCGGATATCGCCCTGGATCGAATCCTGGCCCACACCCAGAATTCGTATGTTCTTGGGCTGCGGCACGTTGTCGGCATCGGCGTCATCGGTGGTGCCGGTGGCAATCGCGCCCAGCGCGATGAAATAGCTGGCCGACGAGGCATCGGCCTCCACATGGATGGCGCCCGGCGACTGATAGCGGCTGCCTGAGGGGATCACGAAACGCTGCCAGCGGTCGTTCTTCACGGCAATGCCGAAGCGCGCCAGCAGCTCCAGCGTGATGTGGATATAGGGCCTGGAGATCAGCTCGCCCACCACCTCGATGGTGATGTCCCGCTCCTTGGCCAGCAAGGGCAGGGCCATCAGCAGCGAGGTCAGGAACTGGCTGGAGACATCGCCGCGCACCTTGATGGATTCGCTGCCCAGCTGGCTGAAGTCGGGCTGGCCGATCTTCAGGGGCGGAAAGCCTTCATCCTTCAGATAGTCGATCTTGCAGCCCAGCTGGCGCAGCGCATCGACCAGGTCGCCGATGGGGCGTTCGTACATGCGGGGAACGCCCGTCATCTCGAAGTCGCCGCCCAGCACCGACAGCGCCGCAGTCAGCGGGCGCATGGCCGTGCCGGCATTGCCCAGGAACAGCGTGGCCGCAGTGCCGGCCGGCAGTTGACCCCCGATGCCGGTGACGTCAATCGCCTGGCCGGGTGTGACGGCATCCGGGCTGATGCTGCAGCCCAGCTGCTTGAGTCCGGCCAGCATGACGCGGGTGTCGTCCGAATCCAGCAGGTCGTGAATGGTAGTGGTGCCCTGGCTCAGCGCCGCCAGCAGCAGCACGCGATTGGAGATGCTTTTGGAGCCGGGCAGGCTGACGCTGCCGTTGGCGGAGTCCAGTGCGGGCAGGTCCAGAAATTCAGTGGTGAACATAAAACTCTCGTAACCCCCTGTGCAGCCTGGCTGCTTCGACACCAGGGCTGCGCGGCTGCCTCTGCCCGGTGTCTCTGGCGGTTGGGTGAATAGATCGACGCCGCTAGTTTAAGAGCCTCGCTTGCCGCCCATGGTCCATTCGGCGCGTGCGGCACTGGCTAGGGTCAGGCGATCCTGCAGTCCCTGGCCGTCGTTGGCCTGCATCAGCCCTTCGAGCTGCTCCAGCGCCTGGCGAAACTGACGTGACTGGGCCAGCACCTGATCGCGGTTGGCCAGCAGCACATCGCGCCAGAGCTTGGGGTCGCCGGCGCCGATGCGCGTGAAATCGCGAAAGCCGGGCCCGGCCAGCGCCAGCATATCGTCGGCACCGGGCTGGTTCAGCACGCTTTGCATCATGGCAAATGCCAGCAGATGGGGCAGGTGGCTGACGGTGGCGAGTGCGCTGTCATGGGCTTCGGGAGACATGGCCGTGACCTTGCATCCCAGGGCCTGCCACAGCGCCTGGGCCTTGGCCAGATGCGCTGTCAGCGTGCGCTCCGTAGGGGTCAGCACGACCTGGGCGCCCTGGTAGAGCTTGACATCGGCGTGCTCCACGCCGGCCACTTCCTTGCCGGTGATGGGGTGGGCGGGCACAAAGCTGCCGATCTGGTCGCGCAGCGCCGAACGTGCGGCCTGCACCACATCGACCTTGGTGGAGCCCACGTCCATGATCATCATCTGGGGCGTGACCAGATGCTTGATGGACTTGAGCGTGGCCTCGGTGGCCGCCACGGGCACGGCCAGCAGCACCAGATCGGCGCCGGCCGCCGCCAGCAGGGCGGAGGGCGCTTCCACGTCGATCACGCCCATCTGGCGCGCACGTTCGGTGGTCGAGGGCGATTTGCTGTAGCCCACCACGCGCTTGACCAGGCCTGCTTTCTTGAGTGCCAGCGCGAAGGAGCCGCCCATCAATCCGCAGCCGATCAAGCCGAGCTGCTCGAACGGCTGCAATTCCTGAGCTGCCATCACTTGCTCACCGGGTAGGTGCCCAGCACCTTGTAGAACGCGCACAGGCCCTGCAGCTCCTGCAGGGCGGCGGCCACATTGGCCTGGGCTGGGTGACCTTCGATGTCGATGTAGAAGTAATACTCCCATTGGCCGGTGCGGGCGGGACGCGACTCGAAGCGCGTCATCGAGACGCCATGCTTCTTGAGCGGCACCAGCAGGTCATGCACGGCGCCTGCGGTGTTGGGCACCGAGACCACCAGGCTTGTGCAGTCGCTGCCGCTGGGCGCGGCCGTGGCCAGCGTGTGCGGCAGGCAGATGACGGCAAAACGCGTGCGGTTGTAGGCATCGTCCTGGATCGCGTGGCTGACGATGTGCAGGCCGAACTGCTGGGCGGCGCGCTCACCGGCAATGCCGGCCCAGTTGGGATGCAGGGCCGCCAGGCGTGCGCCTTCGGCATTGCTCTCCACGGGGCGGCGTTCGGCATGCGGCAGGTGCTTGGACAGCCAGCCCTGACACTGAGCCAGAGCCTGGGGGTGGGCGGCCACGACCTCGATGCCGTCCAGCGTGTTGCTGGTGCGCATCAGATTGTGGCGGATCAGCATGCTGACTTCGCCCACCACATGGCAGGGCGTGTGCAGGAACATGTCCAGCGAGCGCGTGACCACGCCTTCGTTGGAGTTCTCCACGCCCACCACGCCGTACTGGGCGCTGCCGGCGGCCGTGGCATGAAAGACTTCCTCGAAGCTGTTGCAGTACATCAGGTCGGCCGCGCCGCCGAAGTACTGGATCGCCGCTTCCTCGCAGAAGGTACCGGCCGGGCCGAGCACGGCCACGCGCTGGGGGGATTCCAGCGCCAGGCAGGCCGACATGATCTCGCGCCAGATGGCGGCCACATGCGCGCCCTTGAGCGGGCCGGGGTTGTTGGACTTGATCTTCTCGATCACCTGGGCCACGCGGTCCGGGCGGAAGAAGGCCGAGCCTTCCTTCTTCTTGAGCTCGCCCACCTGCTCGGCCACATGGGCGCGCTGATTGACCAGCTCCAGCAACTGGCGGTCCAGGGAATCGATCTGGTTGCGCAGCGACAACAGCTCGGGGCTGGCTTGGGGTTCTTGGCTCATGAATCTCTCAAATGTCGTAGCTGCTGGCGCTTTTTGCACAAGGAATTCAAACCAATACCTTGGTGAAGTACTTGCAGATCAAGCGGTGGCAGCTCATCTTTTTACAAGGCTAAGGGTGGGGCTCAGGCCTGACGTTGCTCGAAGTCACGCATGTAGTCGACCAGCGCCTGCACGCCTGCTATGGGCATGGCGTTGTAGATGCTGGCACGCATGCCGCCCACGGACTTGTGGCCCTTGAGCTGCAGCAGGCCGGCTTGCTTGGCGCCGGCCAGGAAGGCGTCGTTGCGCGACTCATCATGAAGGAAGAACGGAATGTTCATGCGCGAGCGGCAGTTCGCGGCCACCTTGTTCACGTAGAACGAGGATTGGTCCACATAGTCATAGAACAGCTTGGCCTTGGCGATGTTGCGCGCTTCCATGGCGGCCACGCCGCTGAGGCCGCCTTCGGTCTGGCGCTTGAGCCACTGGAAGGTCAGGCCGGCCATGTAGATGCCCCAGGTGGGAGGCGTGTTGTACATGCTGCCATTGTCGGCCACGGTTTTGTAATCAAACGCCGAGGGGCAGACGGGCAGGGCATGGCCCAGCAGGTCTTCGCGCACGATGACGATGGTCAGGCCCGCAGGGCCGATGTTCTTCTGCGCGCCGCCAAAGGCCAGGCCCACGCGGCTCCAGTCGATGGAGCGCGAGGCCACATGCGAGGAAAAGTCGATGACCAGCGGTGCATCCGAGCCCAGGGCCTGGAGGTCGGGCAGCTCGTGGAACTCCACGCCGTGAATGGTCTCGTTGCTGCAGATATGCACATAGCTGGCGCCACGGCTCAGATTCCAGCTGCTGGCGGCGGGAATCGTGGTGTAGTCGCTGTCCTTGGCGCTGGCGGCCACATTGGCATCGCTGGCGTACTTGGCGGCTTCCTTGGCCGACTTCTGGCTCCAGCTGCCGGTCACCACAAAGTCCACCACGCCGGCGCGCGACAGATTCATGGGCACGATGGCGTTTTCGGCAATGCCGCCGCCCTGCATGAAGAGGATCTTGAAATGCGCGGGCACGGCCAGCAGCTCGCGCAGATCGGCTTCGGCGGCTTCGTAAATGCTGATGAATTCCTTGCCGCGGTGGCTCATTTCCATCACCCCCATGCCGGAGCCGTGCCAGTCCAGCATTTCGGCGGCTGCGGTTTGCAGCACTTCTTCAGGGATGGCGGCGGGGCCTGCGGAGAAGTTAAAAGGGCGGTTCATCAGATTTACGCTCAAAACATGTGAAAGCGCTTGTCTGGCTTGCGCTTTCAGCTATCAAAACATTGGGCCACGGGCATGGGACCATGCCCGTGGCGTCCGGTCCGTATCGGGGCAGCCGGGGCTGGCCGATCAGGAGGCGTCGCCGGACTCGGCTGCGCCTTCGGCGCCGGCGCTGCCGGAGTCATCGGCTTCGCCGTCCTCGCCGGCATTGTCGTTCGCATCATTTTCGACGATGCGCTGCAGGCCGATGAGCTTGGCACCTTCGTCCAGGTTGATCAGCGTCACGCCCTGTGTGGCGCGGCCCAGCTCGCGGATTTCCGCCACCCGGGTACGCACCAGCACGCCGGTGTCGGTAATCAGCATGATCTCGTCCTCGGGCGCCACCAGGGTGGCGGCCACAACCTTGCCGTTGCGCTCGGACTGCTGGATTGCAATCATGCCCTTGGTGCCGCGGCCGTGGCGGGTGTATTCGCTGATGGCCGTGCGCTTGCCGTAGCCGTTTTCGGTGGCGGTCAGCACGCTTTGCGAACCCGCCACCACGTTGCCCGTGCCGTCGTCGGCCTCGGCGACCAGCATGGCGATCACGTTCTGATGTTCTTCGATGTTCATGCCGCGCACGCCGCGCGCATTGCGGCCCATGGGACGCACATCGTTCTCGTCAAAGCGCACCGCCTTGCCGCCGTCGCTGAACAGCATCACATCATGCTTGCCGTCGGTCAGCGCAGCGCCGATCAGATAGTCGCCCTCGTCCAGGCCCACGGCAATGATGCCGGCCTTGCGCGGGTTGCTGAACTCGGTCAGCGCCGTCTTCTTGACGGTGCCCATGCTGGTGGCCATGAAGACGAAGTGATCTTCGGGGAAGCTGCGGTTTTCGCCGGTCAGCGGCAGCACCACGTTGATCTTCTCACCTTCCTGCAGCGGGAACATGTTGACGATGGGGCGACCGCGCGAGCCGCGCGAACCCGAGGGCACTTCCCAGACCTTGAGCCAGTACATGCGGCCGCGGTTGGAGAAGCACAGCAGATAGTCGTGCGTGTTGGCGATGAAGAGCTGGTCGATCCAGTCGTCTTCCTTGGTGGCCGTGGCTTGCTTGCCGCGGCCGCCGCGCTTTTGCGAGCGGTACTCGGACAGGGGCTGGCTCTTGATGTAGCCGGTGTGCGAGAGCGTCACCACCATGTCGGTGGGCGTGATCAGGTCTTCGGTGGACAGGTCCTGCGCGCTGTACTCCACGGTGGAGCGACGCTCGCCCTTCTTGGACTGACCGAACTCGGCCTTCACGGCGTTGAGTTCTTCGCCAATGATGATGGAGACGCGCTCGGGCTTGGCCAGGATGTCCAGCAGGTCTTCGATGACCGACATGACGTCCTTGTACTCGGCCACGATCTTGTCTTGCTCAAGGCCCGTCAGGCGTTGCAGGCGCATCTGCAGAATTTCCTGGGCCTGGGTCTCGGACAGGCGGTACAGGCCGTTTTGCTGCATACCGAATTCGACTTCCAGGCCCTCGGGGCGATAGTCGTCGGCATTGACCACGCCGCCGTCGGTGCGCGTGCGGGTGAGCATCTCGCGCACCAGCTTGCTGTCCCAGGATTTTTCCATCAGCGCGGCCTTGGCCACGGGAGGTGTGGGAGCGTTGCGGATGATGGCGATGAAGTCGTCGATATTGGCCAGTGCGACGGCCAGACCTTCCAGCACATGGCCGCGGTCGCGCGCCTTGCGCAGCTCGAACACGGTGCGGCGGGTCACCACTTCGCGGCGGTGCTCCAGGAAGACCTGGATCAGATCCTTCAGGTTGCAGAGCTTGGGCTGGCCGTTGACCAGGGCCACCATGTTCATGCCGAAGGTGTCTTGCAGCTGGGTCAGCTTGTAGAGGTTGTTGAGCACCACCTCGGGCACTTCGCCGCGCTTCAATTCGATCACCAGGCGCATGCCGGACTTGTCCGACTCGTCCTGGATATGGCTGATGCCCTCGATCTTCTTTTCGTGCACCAGCTCGGCCATGCGCTCCTGCAGCGTCTTCTTGTTGACCTGGTAGGGCAGCTCGTCAACGATGATGGACTGACGCTGGCCCTTGTCGATGTCCTCGAAGTGGCACTTGGCACGCATCACCACGCGGCCACGGCCGGTGCGATAGCCTTCCTTGACACCGTTGATGCCGTAGATGATGCCGGCCGTGGGGAAGTCGGGCGCGGGAATGATCTCCATCAGCTCGTCGATGGAAGCTTCGGGGTTCTGCAGCAAATGCAGGCAGCCGTCCACCACCTCATTGAGGTTGTGCGGCGGGATATTCGTGGCCATACCCACGGCGATACCCGAGGAGCCGTTGACCAGCAGGTTAGGCAGGCGGCTTGGCAGCACCAGCGGCTCGCTCTCGGAGCCGTCGTAGTTGGGTCCGAAGTCCACAGTCTCCTTGTCGATGTCGCCCAGCATTTCATGAGCGATCTTGGAGAGGCGGATTTCCGTGTAACGCATGGCGGCGGCGCTGTCACCGTCCACCGAGCCGAAGTTGCCCTGACCATCGACCAGCATGTGGCGCAGCGAGAAGTCCTGCGCCATACGCACGATGGTGTCGTAGACCGCGCTGTCGCCGTGAGGGTGGTACTTACCGATCACGTCACCGACGATACGCGCCGACTTCTTATAAGGGCGGTTCCAGTCGTTATTGAGTTCGTGCATGGCGTACAGAACGCGGCGGTGCACGGGCTTGAGGCCATCACGCGCATCAGGAAGCGCCCGGCCCACGATCACGCTCATGGCGTAATCGAGATAACTGCGACGCATCTCCTCTTCAAGGCTGATGGGCAGAGTTTCTTTAGCAAACTGGGTCATGTCTAGTGATACTTTGACGGCTGGAAAACAGCCATTTTAGGTCGAATGGCGTGTGGCAGCAGAGCAACATAACTGAGGAATTACATAGCTGTCCTACTTGTTGGTGCCTAGTTGACAACACTCTTGCATGTTACGTATGGCACAATCATTTCAACGTTTTTGGTGATGGTCACTGATGACGTCCACAGATTCGCAGCCCTGCTGCGGCTTTTTCCCCAAGAGGAGAACCATGAAGAAACTGAACAAAGTGGCGATGTTGTTTGCCTCTGCTGCCCTCGTGACAGCCGCTGGCGCACAAGTGAAGGCTGCTGACGGTGGCAAGACTATCGACAACTGGCAAAACGGCACCAGCGAACTGGTGTGGAAGAACGGCACGAACGAACTGTGCTGGCGCGATGCCAACTGGACTCCTGCTACTGCCGCTGTTGATTGCGACGGTGCTCTGAAGGCCCAGGTTGCTGCTCCCGCTCCCGCCGTTGTGCCTCCCGCTCCTGTGGCTCCCCAGCCTGCAGTGGCATCTAAGGTTACCTACTCTGCTGACGCTTTCTTCGACTTCGACAAGTCCGTGCTGAAGCCCGCAGGCAAGGCTAAGCTGGATGACCTGACCGGCAAGATCAAGGACATCAACCTGGAAGTCATCATCGCCGTGGGTCACACTGACTCCGTGGGCTCCGATGCTTACAACCAGAAGCTGTCGGTGCGTCGCGCTGAAGCTGTGAAGGCTTATCTGGTGTCCAAGGGCATCGAAAAGAGCCGCGTGTACACCGAAGGCAAGGGCGAAAAGCAACCCGTGGCAGACAACAAGACTGCTGCTGGTCGCGCTCAAAACCGTCGCGTGGAAATCGAAGTTGTGGGCACCAAGGCTGCTCAGTAATCTTTCGATTGCTACACAAAAAGCCCCGGCAACGGGGCTTTTTTTATGCCTGATTCATTGCTGTAATCGCGGACAATTGCCTCATGAGCAACACTATCAATGCCGACCCGGCAGAACTGGAAAAATTCTCCAGCCTGGCCCATCGCTGGTGGGATCCCGAGAGTGAATTCAAGCCACTGCATCAGATCAACCCCCTGAGACTGGACTGGATCAACGCCCAGGCCCCATTGGCGAACCAGCGTGTGCTGGATGTGGGCTGTGGCGGTGGCATTCTTGCAGACTCCATGGCGCGCAAAGGGGCCAAGGTGGTGGGTATCGATCTGGCAACCAAGGCTTTGCGCGTTGCGCAGTTGCATGCTCTGGAGGCGGGAACGCCCAATATTCAATACCATGAGGTCAGCGTCGAGCAACTGGCGCAGGAGCAGCCGGCCAGTTTTGATGTGGTGACCTGCATGGAAATGCTGGAGCATGTGCCCGATCCTGCGTCCATCGTGCGGGCATGTGCCCAGCTGGTCAAGCCTGGTGGCTGGGTGTTTTTTTCCACCATCAATCGCAATGCCAAGGCTTTTGCGCTGGCGATCGTGGCTGCCGAATACATGCTCAAGATGATTCCCAAAGGGACTCATGAGTACGCCAAGTTGCTGCGCCCAAGCGAGTTGGCTCGCTTTGCGCGCGAAGCCGGCCTGGATGTGCAAGGCAGCAAAGGCATGGAGCACAACCCGATCTCGGGCCGCTATTGGCTCAGCAACGACACCTCGGTCAATTACATGCTGGCGACACGCCGCCCTCAGGAGTGACAGCCATGTGGAAGCACGTTAGAGCCGTTCTTTTCGATCTCGATGGCACTTTGATCGACAGCGCTCCTGATCTGGGAGCTGCAGCAGACAAGATGCGTGTGGATCGCGGCATGCCATCTCTGCCGCTCCATGCCTACCGCCATATGGCCGGGGCTGGGGCTCGTGGAATGCTGGGTATTGCGTTCGGCATGACGCCTGAGTCTGCAGGCTTTGCGGAAATGCGCGAGGAGTTCTTTCGCAATTACGAGCAATGCATGACCGAGCGCACCTATGCATTTGACGGCGTGCCCGAGTTGATCCGGGCATTGGAAGCCGGCCCGTTGTTGTGGGGGGTGGTGACCAACAAGTCCATGCGCTTCACCGACCCGTTGACCCGTCAGATGCCTTTGTTTGCTCAGGCTGCGGCCGTGGTGAGCGGGGACACGACGCCGCATTCCAAGCCTCACCCCGAGCCTCTGTTTGAAGCCGCACGACGCATGCAGATTGCTCCCGAGCATTGCATCTATGTCGGAGATGACGAGCGCGATATCCAGGCCGGTGCAGCAGCGGGTATGAAAACCGTAGCTGCACGCTATGGCTACCTGGGTGCGACAGCAGATACGGTTCACTGGGGTGCCGATGCACATATCAATTCACCGCTTGAGCTGTTGAAGTTGCTGGGATGAGGCTAGAATAGGCAACTAAGGGGCTGTCCTGGTTTCGACGTGGGTTCGGGACCGGTGCGGTGCATGTCGAGCTTGAGTGACGCTCGTAAATCTCCATTCAAAAAACTAACTGCAAACGACGAACGTTTCGCACTCGCCGCTTAATCCGGTGAGCCTTGCAACAGCACGCTAGTGGGCTGGGCAAGGGGGTAGCAATACCTCCCGGCTGCAAGGGAATTTACATTAGCTGGCTGGATACCGGGCTTCTTGGTATTTGGCGAGATTTTAGGAAGCTGGCTACCCAAGCAGCGTGTGCCTGCGGGGTTTGGGTGGCGAGATTTAAAACAGAGCACTAAACATGTAGATCTGTCCGGCGAAGGCTTACGGACGCGGGTTCAATTCCCGCCAGCTCCACCACCATAACGTCCAAGGGCGTTCACTGAAGTCCAGTGAACGCCCTTTTTCTTTGGTAAATCAACAACTTGCCTTCCGTAATCGTCCACCAAGGTTCGCGGGCATCCGAGGCAAAGTGGGGGTACAAGTGGGGGTACAACTCGCCAAAAGCCTATACTTTGGCTAAGTTGTACCCCCACTTTCAGGCCAAACCCAGCAACCATGCGGCCTAGCGGCCCATGCGTTGTACCCCCACCCAGGGGCCGAGAGCGGGGATTTGTACCCCCACCTAGGAAGGCTGTACCCCATGCTGACCGATCCCCACTGCCGCAATGCCATCTGCCCACCTGATCGCAAGCAGGCGCGCTTCACCGACGCTGGCGGGCTGTACCTGCAGGTCAGCCCCAGCGGCTCCAAGCGCTGGTTCTACAAGTACCGTACCGACGGAAAAGAAAAGCAGCTTGCTCTGGGCAGCTACCCAGCCGTGGGGCTGACAGCAGCCCGCAAGGCGCGTGATGTTGCCAAGATGCAACGTGCTCAGGGCAGTGACCCTATCGAGGCCCGCAAGCTGGAAAAGCTCAAAGGCGGGCTCGATCGCGGGGATAGCTTCCAGGCTGTGGCGCTCGACTGGCACGGCAAGCAGGTAGCCGGCTGGAGCGCCGGCCATGCCGAGCGCACCTTGAGGCAGCTGGAGCGCGACCTGTTCCCCTGGCTGGGCCAACGGCCCATGGCTGGCATCGAGCCCATGGAGCTGCTGTCCGTCTTGCAGAAGGTGGAAGAGCGCGGCGCACTGGAGACGGCCGACCGGGCACTCATGCTGGCCCGCCAGATATGGCGCTACCGGCTGCCCACTGCCAGCAACAGCCAGCGCGACATTACCGAAGGCCTGAAAAGCCGCCTCACTCCGTACCATGCAAAGAACTTTGCCGCCATCGTCGAGCCCCAGCGCTTTGGCTAGCTGCTGCGGGCAATGCATGCCTACAAGGGCGGGCCGCTGGTGCGCACCGCCTTGCTGCTGGCGCCCTTGCTGTACCAGCGCCCCGGCAACCTGCGCATGATGGAGTGGGCTGAGCTGGATCTGGATGCCGGCCTGTGGACCATTCCCAGCGAAAAGATGAAGCGCACCAGGCAGGAGAATGAAAACGGCGAGCCGCACGTGGTGCCCATGCCCGTGCAGGCGGTGGATCTGCTGCGAGAGCTGCACTCCCTCACGGGCCACGGTCGCTATGTGTTCCCCGGCCAACGCAACCACGACCGCCCTCTGTCCGACAACTCCGTGCTCAGCGCCCTCTATGGACTGGGCTTCGGCACGGAGCAAAGCTGGCATGGCTTCAGGGCCAGCGCCCGCACCATGCTGGTGGATCAGCTGGATCTGGACCCGCTGGCCATCGAGGCCAACCTGGCCCACGCCGTCAAAGATGCCAACGGCCGCAGCTACAACCGCACCAAGTACCTGGCCAAGCGCTGTGATCTGGTTCAGCGGTGGGCTGATTACCTGGATCGTTTACGCGATGGCGTTAACGTGATCAAGCTTTCGCAAAAACAAAGCCAAATGACACACAGCCGAGTGCAATAAGCGCGGGGCTGTGTGCCTTGTTTGTTCAAGACGTAGCTGCATCGCGATCTATCGATCGCCGCTCCATAGCGGCCATCCGAGCATTGACGCCGGCGACTGTCCACTGACGGGTTTTAGGTGAGCAGTGGACAGTGGCCGCCAGTTGCAGGTCGATAGGTTGTTGGAAGTCCGTTTTCACGGCTTATGAACAGGTGTTGCCGACCCATTGCAGCCGTTCATACCCTATGAAGCAGCGGTTGCTGTGCGCCCTTTGCAGTCGTGCGACCTAGCCTGCTCACGCGCCCCATGCCGTGGTAGGTGCTTTTCGCCGAATTGGTTACGCCGGGATGCCATGAACTGAGAGATGTTGACCCGATGATCTGATACCTATGCGCCAAGTCTACTGTGTGTCCCTATCCTCGTATAGCACCGAGCTATGGCGTGCTGCCAGCCCGATTTGCCTTCGGAGGCCCACTCTGCAATTGATGCTGAGCTTTCATAAAGAGCACCGGTTTAAATGAAGCCTGCAGATGATGGATTTGCTCAGGGTTGTGTGCCGCAGAAAATCTCAATCCAGCGATAACCCAGGCGAATCTTCTGTTGTGCTTGAAGCTCGCGCAGTTCGACGTTGACTTTTTGGCGAGACGCTCCAACGGCATGCGCGAGATCACCTTGAGAGATGAGAAGCACGACATTGCCGTGAACAGGCTTTCCGTTTTCCGCTGCTATGCGTTGCAACGTTGCCCAAACTCTCGCATTGAGCGTCTCCTCCGCCCTGATAAAGATCATGTCGAACAATTCGTTCACGCGCAGGCTTAGTGCACGTGCAACTGCCAAAGATGCCAGAGCATCGTTTGCTAAAACCTCAAGCAAAGGCTGACTTGGCAAGATTAGAAGTTCGACGTCTCCGGCTGCGACAAGGTCTACCGGCACAGGCGCATTTCCCAACACCGAACTAAAACCGCTGATTTCGCCTGGTTCCATCCAGCGCGTAAATTGCTCGGCCCCTCCTTCGGTGTAGCCCACAGAGCGCAGACGTCCTGACAACACAACCAGCACATGATGTGCAGAGTCACCTCTTTTCTGTACGAGTTGGCCGTCGTGAAACGTTCGCTTGATGCCAATGGCACGAAGCCGCTGCATAGAGGGCTCAGGGAAGTCCGCCAGCCAATCCACGCGATAACGGTCACCCGATAGACGCCTAGGGAAGTCGAGCTTGGTGTTCATCCGAACATTGTCACCTGAGGCGCAATTCAATTGGCGGGTCGATTTTTAAATCCGTTTGCATACCGATTGTCGTAACGCTCTCTCCAACGGAACGGATTCCCATGATTCGAAAAAAATTGATCGCTCTCGCTATAGCTTCTGTATCGGCGCTATCTACTTCGGCGATGGCTCAGTCCACCGTCTTGCGCATACAGGACTATCCAGGCTTGGGCAACTTTCTAGTTCGTGTCGCCAATGCGAATGGACTCTGCGCAAAGCATGCCATCACGTGCGAATTGCGCAGCATTCCGCAGGCTCCGTTAGCGATGCAGACACTGCTGGCGGGAGATCTCGACGTCGCATTTACGCCTCCGGAGGTTCTTGTTCAGGCTGTGAACAAGGGGGCTGCAGTCAAAGCGATTGGCAGCGGAGCTCGCGGGCCCACATTCTTCCTCATGGCGGGAGCTGGCTTGGATACGCCCAATGCGGCCAAAGGTTATCCGGCGGTCATGCAGGATTTCAAAGGCAAGAAAATCGGTGTTACAGCAAGAGGCAGCGCAGCCGAGTTCCAGTTGGTGAGCCTGCTCAAGGGTGCAGGCATGTCTGCCCAGGACGTCACGATTGTTGCGGTCGGCTCGCCCAACACAGCCTTTCCTGCGATCTCGCAGAAGCAGATTGATGGGCTGATGCTTTTCACCCCGATGGATGGCTTTTGCGAGGTGTCGAAGGTCTGCCGGATGGTGGTTGACCCTCGGAAGGCGCAAGGTCCCAGTGATGTCCTGGAGACCAACGGAGCCTCGATGCTGCAAGTCGTGCGCGATGAGTTTCTTCAGAAGAATTCTAAGGCGATAGAGGGGTACCGAAGGGCCATGATTGAAGCGAGTGAGTTTGCGCAGAACCCCGCAAACTTTGCGGCGCTGCTCAAGATTGCGCAAGACACCTTCAAAATCAATGTTCCTAATGGAGACCAGATTCTTGAGGTCTCGCTGCGTAACTCTTTGCCCTCTTTGCAATTTCCTGTAGACCCCAAGGCGTTCCAGGATACGGCGAGGTATATGCAACGTACAGGCCAGATCAGCAAGGTGGTGGACACCTCTACGCTGCTGGTGCAGTGAGCGGAGGTGATATGCCCATTCCCAATGCTCTTGCCTCCAGAGAGCCTGCGGTTGCCGTAGATGGCCTGCATTTAAGCTTCGGCGGCAACAAGCCGGTTCTGGCGGACATCTCTCTGAATATTGCCGAAGGCGAATTTGTCTCTCTCGTTGGCCCAAGCGGCTGCGGCAAGACAACTTTGCTAAATCTGTGTGCGGGCCTGGTCGAACACACGGGTTCCGGATCCATCAAAGTGATGGGTAGCTCTCCACGATGCGGCAATCCCCAAATCGGCTACATGCTCGCGCGCGATAGCCTTTTGCCATGGTGTTCCGCCTTGGAAAACGCCGCCTTCGGCTCAAAGGTCAGAGGGCAAACCAAGGAACAAAGCCTTGAACGCGCACGAAAAATACTTGCCGAGGTGGGCCTTGCAGAGCATGCCAATGCATTGCCTAAGGCGCTTTCACACGGCATGCGTCAGCGTACTGCGCTTGCACGGACATTTGCATTGGATGCACCGTTGCTCTTGATGGATGAGCCATTTGGAGCACTTGATGCGCAAACCAAGTTGCAGCTTCAAGATTTGCTTCTGCGTCTCTGTCATCAGCACCGACAAACGGCTTTGTTCGTAACTCACGATTTGGCAGAGGCTGTTGCCGTTTCCGATCGTGTGATCGTGATGTCGTCCCGGCCAGGACGCATCATTGCAGACGTGTCGATTGACCTACCGCGACCTCGCTCAATTCGTGAATTGCAAAAGTCGACACGTTTCCACGAACTCTATGCGACTCTCTGGTCGCAGCTTGAATCGGGGTGGGTACACCATGAAGGCTAATCGACTGCAGTGGGTGCTCTTGCACATCGTTTTCATAGCCTTAATGCTGGGATTTGCCGAGATCGCTGCTTCGCGTAAATGGGTTGATCCGACATTTGTTGGCCAACCGAGTGGAGTGCTGGCCTACCTTAGGGAAAACGTAAAAACAGCGAAGTTCTGGAGCGACCTAGGCTGGACTCTGACAGCGGTAGCAGCGTCTTTCGTGCTGGGCAGCCTGGCCGCATTCGCCGTTGGACTCATTTTTGTTCGCTGGCCTGCGATCGAGAGATTCGCTGACCCCTACTTCAACGCGCTTAATGTGATGCCGCGCATTGCTCTGGCACCACTGTTCATCCTGTGGTTCGGCCTTGGAATAGGCAGCAAGATTGCCGTTGGCTGCTCGCTTACCTTCTTCATCGTTCTCTCTGCGACTGTAGCTGGCATCCGCGGGGTGAGCCAAGACCACTTGACGTTATGCAAGACGTTGGGGGCGAAAGCCGGCACAACGTTCTTCGAGGTCACCTTGCCTGGTGCGGTCCCAGTGATCTTTTCAGGCCTCAGGTTGGGGTTGATCTATGCCCTGCTCGGCGTTGTCGGAACTGAAATCATCGCAAGCGAAAAGGGCCTGGGTCAAACCTTGGCCTATCTTGGCTCCACCTTCGATATCAATGGCGTTATGGCTCTCCTGCTGGTACTCGCATTGCTAGGGGTTGGCATCGTGCGCTTTATGACCTGGCTCGAAAAACGCCTGCTGCACTGGCAGTAAGCAGTTCTCTCACTACCACCTGCTATCCCTGAAAGGCATTGAACATGGCTAATACCACACCCATGGAGTTGATCGATATTGCTAGCCGCTACAAGCACATACAGCCGGTCCCCAGAATGCCGAACTTCGCGGCTTGGATCGAAAGCGTTGACCTCACGAAGCCTCTTACTGATGAAGTTAAGGCTGAACTTCGCCAGGCGTTGTTCGACTTCGAGGTCATCTTCTTTAAGCCGCAAACAATCACACCAGAGCAACACATTGCATTGGGGCAGGTATTTGGACCAATCTCAAATGGCTCCTATTTCGACCGCAACGCGAATGCTCCCGAGATGGAAATGATCGTGTCCGACCGCGACCGACCGCCTGCCATCGACAACTGGCATACAGACATCAGCTGGAAGCTCACCCCCCCATTGGGAACAGCGATACAGATCACCGTGACTCCTCCAGCTGGCGGAAACACTTGCTGGAGCAGCACCAGCAAAGCTTTTGAATGGCTATCCCCCGGCATGCAACAGTACTTGGAGGGGTTGAGTGCCGTACACACCTGGGAGCAATCAGGCTTTCGTGAATACCTTGGAAAAAAGGGAGATGAAGCGCTTATCGCTGCAATCAAGGCGGGCAAGCCTGTCACACATCCTGTGGTCCGAGTGAATCCCGACTCAGGCCGTAAATGCATATTCGTGAATGCCGACTTCACCCGAAACATCATTGGAGTCGACCGCCATGAAGCTCGTGGAGTCCTTCACTTTCTGCTTGGCTGGCTACAGAGACCAGAGTTCATGGTGCATCACCAGTGGGAAGCTGGCGGCATTGCGATATGGGATAATCGGAGCACGCAGCACTACGCCGTCGCGGATTACTGGCCCCATCACCGGGTAAACCAACGAGTCACCTTCGATACACCGTCTCCATTGATGGCCTCCCAGGTTCAAGCTGCCTGAACTAGTCAGCATGGGCATCCGAAAAAGTCTTCCGTGCGCTCGATGCCCTCGGCAATGGCGTCTTGCTCGCTGATGCCCTGCAGACGTTCCACGCGTACTCCAGTGATTTCCAACCAAATGCGTGCCGCCTTCTTCGGCATGAGCAGACAAGGCGTGTATTTGACTCCGGAGGCTTTGTCGCTGCCGTCTTGATAGTCGGCTGCATAGACCAGCTCTTCGTTGTTGCAGGCAGTGGGAGCGCGGGCGAATGTCTCGCGCACATAGATGCGGTCACCAGGTTGGCCAAAAGAATTGCGCTACTCCTTCGCTGGGTAGGTTAGCGCATCGATGCGGCCGTCTGGTAGCCAAAGGTGGTGGTCGCTGCTGTAGGCTGCATTCACCATGCCTTGGTGCAGAGCTGGCTATGGCTTTACCAGTCGCTCAGGATGGCGCGCTCTAAGGGCGCCTTGAACATCAAGCCGCTTTCTTTCATGGGGGCTCCAAAAGAGAAAGCCAGCCGAGTGGCGGGTTTGTGGGGTAGATACAGATTTCTGATACGACTAGGACGGATGGCCGTGATGCCGCAAGCTATGCGCTGAATAGGATAGGGGCGTGATCCTTCAGGGCTGATGATAATCCTTGCCTCCAGGCTCAATCGGTGAGCAGCGTGCTCCTTCCCTGTTCATGTCTGGCTCACGGCCCGGAAGCTGGAACTTCCGGCCGCAGTCAACGCAATGGATGCGGATCTCGGTGTTGAAGCTAGTGATCGCGCAGCCTGGCTTATCCTCCAGGCACGCAACATCCAGTGATGCCGCGAAGTTCATGTGAGCGCATGTCATCCGAATCAAGAATAGCGAGACGGGTGCTGCTAATAATGGGACACCGCCATGTAGGCGGTGGCTCAATGTGGCGTGGTGAGGATTTTTAGTATGAAGATACAAAAAGAAGACTTGGCAAAATGGGACGCAGATGAGCTGGGTTTAATTGTTGATCCACTTTTTATAAAGAAGAGAATTGCTGATGTAGAAAAGGCATTGTTGATTAGCTTGCCAGATGAATATTTGGATTTTATTCATCTGGTCGCCGATCAAGCATGTAGCCCACTGGATGAATTAGATAATTTCACAGCAATATATAATGGAATAACTAGGGTGGTCGTGATGGCTACCTTGTCTTCTACAGATCGGGTTGTGACTGCAACCAAATTATTGCAGGAGTCAGTGTATGATCATCGCTCGTTGCTACCTGATGGTTTAATTGCAATTGGTTCAGAATATGATGATGATGGTGATGCATATATTATTTATGATGTGAGGCCTGAATCTCCCACCTATAGGAATATATTTCATTGGAGATATTATGTGGATAATTTAATTGTGGGTGATGGATTGGGATTATTAGCTCTATCATTAAGAGATTTTTTACATAAACCGGCATTGGAAAGTGAGCTCTAATTTATTGGGCGTTGTTGCATAAGTAGACCCCCGAGTCGGATAGCCTCGAACAAGGAGTCATTGTTCGTCATCCAAACCCCTCTAAAGCAGCATCAACTGGGTGCAATGAAATGCTGCACTCACGGCCCTGACCAGCACCTGCAGATCGCCTTGACGCCGTTACCCGAAGGAGGGAAACAGCTTCATATTCTTTCCAGCGGATAGCTTTCGGTGGCCGCTGAAATCCAGCGTTAGCAACAAGGCACTCTTATGAGCAAAGCAAACTCCGCACAGTCCGTTCGTATGCGAATACTGGTGGTGAATACTCCGCCTGATGTTCGGTTCGCAGTGCAATGCGGCAGATCGGACTTGCTCGATCCAATGGATGGTCGGCACGAGCCTCTTCGGTTCGAATTTTCGCTTCGTCTGGGCTTGCCCCTCTCGACGGGCGCAGTCAATTTCTTGGGTGAGTTCGCGCAGGGCCCGTCCTCAGATCGCTTCGTCTATATCAATTCCGGCACCCTTGCGGGCCAGCCTGACTCGCCCTGGACACGTCGTGCCAAGCTGAAGCTGGCGTTTATTCCCCAGGAAGTCGTTGACGCCGCGCTCTCCTCTGGAGGAGTCATTGAGGCACGCGTTCAAGGGACGATGGGAGACGGCGGCCCTGTTTGCGCTTCGCTGAAGCCGCATGCAGTCGTCTGGGCGGTAGCAAACGATGCGGCTTAGCCTTCGATCAATCTGTTCGTGCATGTTCTCTCCAGAATGAGAAAAGCCCGCGATGGCGGGCTGGGGCGGTGTGGTGAAATTTGTCCGCAGTGCGTTTGTTGACGCGGGTGCTTTATTTCATGTGCGCTGCACTTGCCTAAGGAGAGGAAGAGGGACAACCGTGAAGTAGATGGCTTTCAGGTATGGGCTGAAGTCCGTCAGCAGGGGGCGAGTTGGCTGGTGCGTTCGTCTTGACGAGGGCTGTAAATGTCAAGGTTGGCACGAAGCGCTTCAGAGTGCTCACTGTGCATACTTTTACGTCCTTGGGCCACGCAAGCAGCACCAATCCAGGTCGTACAAGCGATCACATCAATTTCCGACACTGCTTGCCCAGCCCACTCGTTTACTGAATATGGGCGGTATGTCCATGCCATTGGATTTGAAAGTGGAATCGGGGCTACGATAAGTAGCAGACTCGAAGAGCGCCTGATTGTGGGTATCCCCCGAGCTGGCAAGGTCCGTTCAGTGACTGGCGTCAGGTTGGTCAATTGAACGGCTCTTGTTATCTGAGCCTTTTAAGCGGCAGGTCTGCTCCACAGCTGATGAGTTTCTACAGATATGTCTGGATAGGAAACCCCCGATACATGAACCCGATCACGCCCAGCATTCTTGGCTTGGTAAAGGAGTCGATCAGCTTCCTTCATGGCTTGCTCAAACTGGAAAGACCTGGTGATCAATGAAATTCCGAAGCTCATGGTCAATTTGGGGCCAGTTGGAAGAACAGTATTTCTTGACCCGAGATCACGCTGGATTCGCTGCGCAATGAGTTCTGCATCTTCCAGCGTTATGTCGGCCAATAGCAGCACAAACTCTTCGCCACCGAACCGAGCAACCAGGTCGTGCTCTCGCACATTGTTTTGCAGAGTTGAGGCCACCAGTTGCAGCACCATATCGCCACGCTCGTGCCCCCAGGTATCGTTGATGCGTTTGAAATGGTCTATGTCGCAGGCCAGCACTGCCATGGGATAGCGTCTCATGTCGGCGAGACGCTTCTGGGCATGTTCATGAAAAGACCGGCGATTCAGAATCTGCGTTAACGCATCAATGTCTCGTTCCTTGCGCAGCTTGCCGACTGTTTCCTTTACGGCAATCGCGGCCATCACCACGGTGAAGAGCAGCGAGAAATTCAGAATGCTCAGCAGCGTCAGGATCCAATAGGGTGACCTTGGCAGGGCTCGCAGATCCGTGTATCCCAGCAGCCAGATCAAGGCGGGTCGAGTGAAGGTGTAGGCGGTGAAGAGGATGCTCAGCCAGAGCAGCGATTTATCGAGCCAGTCAAATGAGTTTTTCTTCGAGTGGACCTGCAGGATGGGGAGCAGTAAAACAAGGCTGGAACCAACGCTGAAAGAGCTCACCCGAGCCCAGACATTTGGTTCGATCTGGCTGAATTGATAGAGCGCAGCCAAGGTGACTATGGCAATGAGCAATGCAACTTGTGGTTGGGTTGATACATGCCAGCGTTCTGCCCAGCTTCTGGCAAGACACCACGCACTCAGCAGATAGCAGCTGCCGATCAGTAGTGCGTAGCGATTCAGCTCCTCCAGGGTAAGTAGAGTCTGTGCCCCGAGAGTCAGAGCAGTGAGTGAATAGGCGCAAGCTTGCCAAAGCAGAAAGCGCTGGGATCGTTGGACAAGCCAGGCAACGATCAAGATGGCTGCCAGAACCAGTATCGCCAGCGAAGGCGTCAGAACCAGGATAAGGTCGTTATTCGCGAACATCTGACCATCGCCTCCTCGATCAAGGATCGAAACGGTTTAGCGTTGCCTGCTCCTCAATTGCAAAGCGACAGCCTTCGGCAGCTATTCGTACATCTTGGTGTGCGGCATCAAGAGCTATTGCAATGCCCAATGCCAGATCTGTGTCATCCGGATTCGAATTTGGAGAGGTAGACGCAGTCGATACTCATTTCCAAAAACAAATAAAACCCATTACTGTTGTGTCTTCGGAAGGATGTCAGGCAACTACTTACTTGACCTATTGCTATCCCTTCGAGGCTTCTCGTTGAGGCATTTTGTGGTCACTTCGCTCGATCCATTGGGCGCTCCTGTGCGCGCGGTGTTTGGCAGACATCGGCCAGCTCACGAGTGACCTGCAACGCATGCCGGAGAATACGCAGCGAAGGGGCGGATGGAGGAAGAATCGCGATGCGCAAGTGGTCAGTGATGTTGAGCATGGTGTTGGGGTTGGTCGCTGTAGGCTGGGCTCTATCGCGGGCTAGTGGCGGCGACGCGCGCGGCGAGTTTGATGCGCAGGACGATGGGCAGGTAGCTCACTCAATCGTACCGATTCGTGCCTTGGAGGTGATAAACGACAAAGTCAGTCCATCTCTGGCTTTGTCAGATGCCCAAGGGCGGCTGTGGTTGTTGCAGCAGTATGGCGGTGATTGTGTTTCGCGGCGCGAGCTGGACGGCAGCTGGGTTACTGTGGTGGGCACGGATGCGCGTGACAGTGATAGTGGCCAAGCTCTGGATGCGAATGTTCAATCGCCCGACAGCATCGCTTTTACACCTGACGACACTTTGTATGTGGCTGACACAGGCAATCACGTTATCCGCGCAGTGGATCTGGAGACCGGGCACATTCGCCGCGCAGCTGGTGATGGCAAAGAGGGCAACGCCGATTCGCTGGCCAAGCCGGAGTCGTTGCTACGCACGCCAGATGGTGCCTTATGGTTTATTGCAGGCCCGCATCGCTCACGCAAGGTCTATCGCCTGGAGCCCGGAACCGGACGGCTTGATGTGGCTTATGACCCCAAGGAGGCGAGTCCCCAATGGGGTGGCAATGAAGGGGGCGACTACATGGCAGATCTAGCTGCAGATGCACAAGGGCGCATCTACGTCGCTGACAACGCGAATATGCGCCTGCTCCGGCTGGATGCATGGAGCGGCCCGTCTGCCAATCCACACACGCCTGCGGCCACTGTGCTGGCTGGCAATGGCACATTGGGCGTTCTGCAAACTGACCGCCCATCCACAAACAGCTCGCTCGGATACATCACCAGTTTGGCGCTAGACCCCGAAGGCCAAGTTTATGTATACGAGGCCTCCGTTGAGGGGCACTTAGCCAAGCTTGATGCCGGTACAGGTCGCTTTGTGACTGTGTTACCACCGGAGACCTGGGTTAGGCTGCCTGAGCAAGCGCCTATGCGCTTGAACCTGCGGCAGGCGCGCCTGCGCGTGGGGAAGGGAGGAGTGCTGTATCTTGCCGATCGCTTGAATCATCGCGTGCTGTTGCTGACACCGTGAATAGGCGTTGGTAAACGGTTCAAGGATCGCATGGGAAAGAGCGCAGCCGGTCACAACAAGCGGACTGGTCAGCCATAGCCGGCCTGGGTGGCCTACCCAAACGGGATACGCATATTGTGGAGGCCTTCTTCTGCACGGCATCCTTCAGCACCTGCAGATCTCCCTGTCAGCGTTCGGCGATACGACAAATGATCATGGGCTTGAACATCAGGGCTCCAGAAATAGAAAAAGCCCGTGGAGTGGGCTCCGGTCGGCTGAAAAGAAAAGGTTTCTTGCTAGCAGAGCTGGCGCTCGCAAGGGATGCCGTCGTTGTCCCCATCCATCTTGGTCCCGGGGCAGTTGCGTATGAAGAAGGCGGCCTCTTCACATGAAGTCATCTGAGAGCAATGGGTGCGCCCATCGCACTGGTATTTCGGCTTGCTGGGGTTGACGCTGCGGCCCACGTCAATGTCACGAGCGCGCGGCTCATTGATGAGGAGCTAAATTGCTGCGGCTTGCTGCTGCCGCGCCTGATAGGTTGCGTAGGCCTTCCAGGCTCCAACAGCAATCAGTGCATAAATGATCAATCGAAACAAGGTAGTGACCTCTCATATTTGAATAGAGGGAATCCTAGACCATGTGAGCAAGGGACACATTTCAGTGTCGAGGGCGCTCGTGGGTGGCTAGCTCAAGCATGGCGGAAACCTGCTACTGCAAAGCACGTTGCAGTGCCTTCCCAGATATATGCAATGTAGTCAATGTTCATGTTCTTGAACATTGAGTCTCCAAAAAATAAGCTTCTGGTTGTGGGTAGTGGTTTCTCATTAAGAAATGAAATAATTCGACCGGATTGGCTTTAGAGAATGATCCGAGTGCTATCAAAATGAGATGGTGGAATCGATTTTTTAAGTCAGTGTTAGAGGTCATGAGAACTAAAGCTATAGCAGTTGTTATCGCGGCTATTTGCGCTACTTCACTTGCTTTGGACTGCTTCGGGCAAAACTCAAATGTTATCGCCAGTGAAGTCAATAGAGCAGCTTCAGAATCTTTGAAGATTTATCGAAGACATGGCATGGCGGGGCTGAAGGGTGCTGTGTTGGAATGCTGGCAACAGCCGCGTGATTTTTGCCTTTACCTTGACGTGGCATCACAGCGAATTGCAGCAACCGCGAATCGCAGTGGCACTGCTGTTGACAAGTATTTCTTCACATCCACAGCGATGGAGCGAGCCCATGGGTGGCTGTCGCTGAATACGCGAAGTGCCAAGGCCAATGTTCAGTATTTGCAAGCGGTAGAGCAAATCATGGACAGCCTCTTGAGCTCCCATCAGGAAAAAATGATCCACAGCGGTCAATAGTTTTGGCAGTTGCCTTCTTCAGACACTGCTCCATTTTGTCGTCCAACCACTCGGCATGCATGCCCGGGCAGACGAGCTCGTCGCGCAGGCTCTGGGTGAGGCTTTGTGGCTCATCGGCCTGGGCATCTGGCACGGCCAGTCAGGCCAGTCTCCGCGCAGATAGCAACGAGCAAGATCAGGCCTTCAAGTAGCTGTGTCATGATTTTGCTTCGTAGCGCTTATGCAGAAAGCGCAAGTAGCTTCAGTATTGATAGCTGCTCGCGTCACATCGGCCATGCATCTGGCGTGAGCGTCATCACCACGGTCGCTCCGACTAGGCAGAAGAGGCCGAAGTCGGTTGGCGCTCATTACGCAGTGACCAGAAGTTTTGTCGAAGGAGGAGTGCATGGAATCTCCTGTAGGTAAAGAAAAAGCCCGCGAGCGGTTGCTGCGGGCTTGAATAAAGAGCCGGTGACCTTTCGGGTCGTGTCTGGGGAGGGGTCAGAAGGGGGGAGGAGCAAACCCCAGGCCCGGCGTAACAGGTTGATTGCGTCGAATTCTGCATGATGCTTTTGGCGCAAACAAGACGAATTCTGCTTACCTAAAAGTGGTGATGCACCATCTGGCATGACCTCCGTTGCCACGACGCGGCTGCCGCGCCGTGCTCCTAATTGATGTCAGCCCAGGCGAATTCCTGAACTGCCGAACCTGCTTGAGTGGTCGCGCCGGATGGCCCCGCTAAAGCCCTGCGTGGGAAGGCATATGCATGCCAACATGCTGGCTAAACGCTTACATTCCAAGATCTCGGGGCACAAAAAAGCCACCCGTAGGTGGCTTTACTGGTGTTTAGATAGGGCTACTGCTTGAAGTCCAGTCCTTGTTTGACGGCATCTCGCATACGCTGGTCCCGCTCATCCCCGGGCATTGGTTTGCTATTGCGATCCTCGATCCTGGCCTCAGACTCGGTGAAGGCTGGCGGCTCCGAGCGTGTAACCTGCCCTTTAGGCATATATGAAGGCTGAGCCTGGAAGTAGAGAAGTAGGGTGGCCACAGTGACTGCAGCAACCCATAGCTTACGAAGCTTCCAGCTCAAGCCAAAGCCTATGGCAGCGATCAAGAGTGGGGTCAGGTTGATGAGCAGGGTCATTTGCCAATGCTAACCATTGGAACGGCATCGCCCAGGGAGGTGGTGGGGAGCTGGCCATTCCACTTTTCAATCCAGGCGCGCTCATTTTCCAGCTTGCGCAGTTGAAGCACTCGCGCATCGACGGATTGAGCCAGTACGGACTGAGACATGGCTTCGGTTTCTGCCTTTTCCTTGTCAATCGCACGTTGCAGACGAGCTTCCTGCAATTCGCGCTCTAACTGAGCCTTGGAGATGGCCAGCTGCGCTTCTTCCTTTTGGATAGCTTCGCGTCGTTCAGCAGCGGACTCCTGAGCATCTGTAATGATCTTTGGATATCGCAGGTTGGTAATCCCAACAAAGCGCACTGAGAAAGGTGTAAGCGCTTCAATGGCTTTGCCCAGTTGTACACGCAAGTCAGAGTTGATTTTCTCGTTGCTTGAGGCGATTTCACTGATCGACAGTTTGCTCAAATATTCGCGCACCTCGGCTTGAATAATCTGGCTGGCATAGGTGCGGTACACCTGCTCATTGGCAATCGTGGACACATAGTCCGAAACCTCTTTTGGCGCGACAGCATTAAAAAGCTCTGCCGTTTTTTTGGAGTTGATGCTCAAGGTTGCGCGAATGGTTACATCTAGGTTGAGCTTGTCTTCGGGGATAAAGATGCTCATGGACTCTTCATAGCCCTTGTCAGACACATCCAGCAAGACTAGTCGATCACAGTAGGCCCAGCACTTGCCCAGACGGAACTTGGAGGTTGGGATCAGGTTGTCCTGATAGCCGTCTTTGGTCATGATCTTGCCAACGTGTGCAGGCGGAACCTCCACTTTTTGACCGCATGCTGCTAATACAAAGGCAGCAGCTACCGCTGCCAAACTGGTCTTGTGTTTCTTCAATAACTTCAAATCGAGCCGCCTCCTTCGCAGCTATAAAGATGAGATTGAAACAAACTGCAGCCCTGTATGCAAGGCTCTAGTTTGAAACCCGGATGTGTTTCGGGTGACCCGCTTAGCCTTGCAGGGAAATGCATATGCATGCCGCATGCTGGTTAAACGCTCTCATCTCAAAATATCCGGGTACAAAAAAGCCACCTCAAAGGTGGCCGGTCAAAGAGAGATCGCTCAGGCAGGTATTGGTTAATCAATGAAACCGAGTTCACGCAGCGCTTCTGTTTCTTGGGTGTACTCAGCGTCCTCGATTAGCAGCACGCCGTCAGGCCCATACACATTGCGTTGGGGCGAGCCTATGGGTTGCTCGATGCGTTCGACTTTGTAGCCGTGCCGCTCCCATATCTCGGTGGTGTTGATGCGTGTCATTGGTTCACTTTACTCAAACTGAAGCCCTGTAAGCAAGGCTTTGGTTTTAACAACTGCTGCCACCAAGACTGGCGCAGAGGCGACTTTCGGATGCACGTGAATGCTCGACACTGATCGCTGCACTTGATGAAGGCCACATGGTATGTACATACAGCCGCTTTTTTCCATTTCTGAGGTCAGTGAGTTGCAGCAGGTCATGAATAGCTATCCGCTCGCAACACTGATTGCTGAAGGTGCAGGCGAGGTGGAAATCAATCTGCTGCCACTGCTATTGGTGGCGGCGAGCTCGTTGGGGAGGCTCACCGGACACGTGAGCAAGAGTCATAACTTGTATTTAAAGGGCCGCAGCATCAAGACAGTGACTGCGATCTTCCAAAGCCCGAATGCCTATATCTCTCCCAAGTGGTATGTCAATGGGCAGCGAAGCGGGCGAAATGCCCCAAGCTGGAACTACATGGCCGTTCAAGCGCAAGGCCGCATTCGATTTATCGATGATGCTTTGTGGATGCGCGAGCATCTGGATGCCTTAACCCATTCCCAAGAGGAGTTGAGGGAAGAACCATGGTTACCAACTCAAGCGGATCCCGAGTTCCTGGGGTCTGTGGCGGCGCGGCTCATCGGCTTCGAGGTGGACATAGAAAACCTATGCGGCAAGCGATTCTTATCCCAGCAGCGCACAGCCGCTGATCGGGACAGTCTGATTCAGCACTTGGCTCAGGATCAAGGACCTGGCGCAGTCGCGGTCTCCAGGCTGATCAAGTCATAGCGAGTGCCATGATCAGACAAATCGCAACGCCCTGAATCAAGACGCTCTGGGTTGCGCCCTGATGTCGCTCAGGGGCTGGCGCTGCTTGGGAGGTGACGGACCAGACTTTGTGTGGATCATCCTTGCTGCGTGGGGTTTGTTGCAGAGGAGATTGATTTCAGTAGGTGCTTTCTGTATTCGGGTGTGGCAGTCAGGTCGCAGATGTCACCATATCCCCTCTAGAGAGGGGTAGCAGCACGCGATGAAGTCAGTACGATCCTTGCTTCACACTCAAAGGAGATGAATGCTCATGAAAGCAGCACTGATGATCTTGGCCACATTGATGTCGGCGGGCATGGTTTTTTCTGCACATGCCGACGAGGCAAAAGCAGCCATAGCTTCAGGAACCATCAATATGGCCGCGAACATGAATGAGCTCGCTTTGGCTTGTGGGCACATGAGTTCTCAGGATGTGGAGACTGGTCGCATCAAGCAACGCGACGCGGCCATCAAGGATCTTGGTGTTGCTCCCGCCAGCTACGACAAGATGTATGCTGGTCACGCATCCGACTTCAAGAAGAAATGGGGCACCATGACCCCGGCAAAACAAAAAAGCACCTGTGATCAGATGAAGCGCTAGAAACGCCTTCGCGTCCCGCCATCAGGCTCGCCTCGGCGGGGTTTTTGCATGTTTTCAACTGCTGCGGAGGGGCCATCTCAATCGCCTTCCATCAGAGGCATTTACGTTCTACCGACTGCAATCATCACGCACTCCATCGCTGATGGGAAGTTCGTATTAGCCAATCCATAGCAGTGACAGGCCTGCACCTGTCACCATAGAGGCTAGTCCCAGGCTGATTCGTGTTCCATATTTGACCCCTCCGACGGCGAATGCCAGTACTGATTTGGCGATTGCACTGGATGCAAGAATCACAAGCAACCCCCACTGAGCGATGGGCAGAGGCAAACTACCTGACGCAAAAAGCTGCCCTAAGCTAGCAGCAGCGGCATGCAGTTCGGCCAAAGCTGCAAATGCCGCCGCGACCAGCACGCCAGTGCTGCCAAAGATATGCTGGAGCCAGGCGCCGAGAACCAACATTAGCGCGATGGTGCCGGCAATCAGCAATGCAGTTGAAAGCTTAAATACCCGTTCGGTCTCGAATTCAGTTTGCGTGGCAGTTTTTTGTCGATTCAGCAATCCTGTGGCTGCAGCCAACACAAGGCAGAGAGCTGCAACGAGTAGAGGGAGCGCCATGGATAGCATCAGAGCTATGGATGTTGTCGAGAGAATCGCGATGAACAGGCATAGCGAGGCCAACTGAGCCAACATGGCGCAGCCAAAGGCCTGCGCCTGCTGATGTTCGTCGGACTTGGCCAGTTGGCCAAGGCTGGCTATAGCCGCGGTAGAGGACACAAATCCAGAAAAAAATCCGGTCACAGGTAGGCCCCAGCGTGGGCCCAGCACTCGAGTCAGTATGTGGCCCAGCATGCCGACAGCCATGAACAGCACAACCACTTTCCAAAGGGCTGCGAGGCTTAGCACACCCCATGGATCTATAGGCGCTTGCGGCAGAAGTGGCATCACGACCAGCGCAGCAGCGCCCAGCAGAAGACCATCCCTTAACTCATTCTCTCTGAGTAACTCACGACTCCAGCGTTGTATGGAGCCTTTTGAATGCACCAGCAAGGCGCAAAGAATGCCCAGAGCTGCAGTCAATGTAGGGCTCTTGTGCGATAGGGCGCCCAGAGTTAACGAGAAAAGTAGAGTCACTTCACTGGTCAGGCCTGGGTCATTGGGGGCAGAGTGCCAGTAGGCTGCGACGGTCAGTGCCCCGACCAACAGAAGTACAACGGCAAAGGGCAGCACGCCTAACCACCAGGCCGCGCAACCAAGCAACGCTGCTATGGCATGGGTACGAGTTCCAGCAATGCTCTCGTGCTCACTCCCGCGACGCTCGCTCACGAGGCCGATAAGCAGACCGCAGCCTAAGGAGACTACCCAATGATCGACACCGGCCCAACTCAGCTGCATAAGTCTCAACCCCTCGATCTGAGCAAGGCTCCTCTGCTTGATAGGGCTGTAGCCTTGGCTGCTAATACGCAGCTTAGTCGAGCATGAGACGACGCTGCAAGCAGGAAGAGCTGGATCCTAAAATGCATAGATCTCATCTATCTCAGTTCCTTTGTGTGAAGGAGCGTGACAGAGGAGCCAAGGCCGCGCGCTCCCTTAGTAGCCTTCAACCAAAGGCATTTCCGTCCCATCGACCGCAATCATCACGCCCGTGGTGTTGGGATCGATTTCAATTGGGACTCCCCACAGCTCATTGGGCTTGCCGAAGGAGTTGACGATGTTGAACTGCCGAAGCTCTTCGGGCGTCATCTTGATCAGCTTTGGGTAGGCGTTGTTGTGGGCCTTCCAGTGCCTCAGGAAGGTCTGGCAAACGCGCTTGTGGACGGTGTGGATCGGCGATTCATCGGTCATGGCACGATTGTCTCAGAGCGGGTTGCTGTGTCATGGCGTCCCACTGGAAATGACCAGAAGCAGTCACATAGGCTTGCCGAAAGCAGATGCCTAACAAAAGCCGGCGTTGTTGTTCAAAAAGTCCAGACTTCAAGTTAATTGGCGTGTAATTGACAATTACTTACATCGATTTGGAAGGTTAATAGGGCCTATGCTCTACTCGCTGCGTGAGCTTTTCCTGACGCAACGGAATTCATGTTGAGTATTCGCGCCCCATACAAGAAGAAAGTCGGCTTCATTGATCAGCTGATAAATGGCTTAGTTGAGAGTCTTATCCAGTCTAGACAGCTTTTGCTAAAGACCATTGCGGGGGTTGTATTTATAGCTTCAATATTGATAGCAATCACTTGGCATAATTTGAACGAGTCGTATGACTATCACGTTCAGCGGGGAGTGGATGCAGCGGCTAACCAAGCTCGCGTGTTGAGCTACGAGTTAAACACCGAGATGAGGCTTATCGATAACGCTCTGGCGACGATTGCTCACGAATTCCAGGAGACTGGATCCAGCACGCGGGAGTTTGAGAATGCCGTTGTCAATCAGCGCGCCTTGCTGCCTTTCTCCAAAGCTGTGCGCGTGGCTGATGAAGCTGGCATGGTTCGCCTGGGCCTTCTGCCTGGCGAGCATCCCTTTTCGATCAATGAGCGGGAGTACTTCGGTACCCTGAAGCGCTCAGATCAAATGGTGATCTCGGAGCCATTGATCAGCCATTCCTTCAAGGAATGGAGCGTGGTCCTGAGTCGCAAGCTGGAGGCTCCCGATGGGACGTTCAAGGGCGCAGTCTTTGTGGTTTTGGAGGTCGAGCATTTCCGCAAACTGTTTGAGAAGTTGACTCCTGGTGAAGATAGCGCAACCACTTTGCGCTCTGCTGAGGGCCGCTTAGTGGCACGTTACTCCGCTGCGGATCCCACATCGACGGCAGGTATTGGCGGCACTTTGACATCGTTGGCGCTCAAAGAAACGCGACGACTCAACCCAGAGCATGGCTGGTACGTTGCGCCTACTGCGCTGGACGGCATCGAGCGAATCACTGCCTATCAAAGTCTGTCAACACCCTATTCGTTGACGGTGTATACAGGTATTGGTACTGAAAGCTACCTTCAGCCTTGGCGCAACGAAGCCGTGGCCGTTTGGAGTTTGACCGCATTTTGTGTGTTGCTTATGGCGTTTGGTGCGGGGAGCTTGTTTGTGCATCAGCAGCGAGAACTGACTGCCAAACTCCAGAACGCACAGCTGCTGAAAGAGCAAAACTTCTTTGTGGAGAACGACCTGATCGGCATGATCAAGGTCCGTGATCGGAAAATACTCTGGGCCAACACGGCCATGGCACGCATGTTGGGCAAGCGCGTTTCCGAGTTACTCCTGCAATCCAAACGCTGCATCTACCCTGACAACGAGACATATGAACGGATGGGGCGACTGTCCAGTGAGGCTCTCGGCCACAACAGGCGTTTCCGCACCGAGGTGCAACTGCAGCATTGCAGCGGGCACGCATTCTGGGTTGATGCCAATGCAGCGCAGATCACTGATACTGATTCAGTGTGGATTTTCGTAGATGTAGAAGCTCACAAAAAGCGCCAGCAAGAGATTGAGTACCAAGCAACGCATGATGCCTTGACGGGCCTTGCCAATCGCCGCTTCATCAACAAGCAAATGCAGCAATTCATCGCGCTTGCGGATCGAGACCAAGGCACAGTTGCAGTATGTTTTATAGACTTGGATGGCTTTAAGAGTGTGAACGATACCTACGGGCACGATGCAGGTGACATCGTGCTGAAGACAGTCGCCGAACGATTAACAAGTGCAGTGCGCACCCATGACTGTGTAGCCCGGCTGGGTGGCGACGAATTCGTGGTGGTGTTGACTGGTCGAAACAATCACGAGAATGCCGTGCAAACCATGCAGCGCTGTTTGGATATGGTGCGGATTCCCATTGCGGTTGAAGACGGTCATACCGCAATCGTCGGGTGCAGCATTGGCATTGCCTACTATGAGGGCGAAAAAGAGTCCTGCGACTCGTTGTTAGAGCGTGCTGATGAGGCTATGTACCTGGCAAAGAATGCAGGCAAAGGCCGCATCATCGAATCGACTTGTGAACAAACGAATGAGAGCACATTCGATCATCAGGCAGTTACTGCCTAGCTGTTCAGTCCCACAGTGAGATGGTGCGGATGAAGTCTAAAGCGACTTGGATCTTTTTCCCACGCCTCGCACATCGCACGGAATGATGTCTTCCACCTGAGCGCTTTCAAGTGCTTGCCGAAGTTGTA
>NZ_RSDT01000016.1:0-63029 GCF_004522605.1 Comamonas sp. A23 | reverse complement strand
CCAAGAGCGATCGTCCCGAACTGACGGCAGCCAAGATCATCGTCTCCGGTGGCCGTGCTCTGGGCTCGGCCGAGAAGTTCACCGAAGTGATCACCCCCCTGGCCGACAAGCTGGGTGCGGCCATCGGCGCCAGCCGTGCGGCTGTCGATGCGGGCTACGCGCCCAACGACCTGCAAGTGGGTCAGACCGGCAAGATCGTGGCGCCCCAGCTGTACATTGCCTGTGGCATCTCGGGAGCGATCCAGCATCTGGCGGGCATGAAGGACTCGAAGGTGATCGTGGCGATCAACAAGGACCCCGAAGCACCGATCTTCTCGGTGGCCGATTACGGTCTGGAAGCCGATCTGTTCACGGCCGTGCCCGAACTGGTCAACGCGCTGTAATTTGGCGCACATCAAAAGAGGGGCTTCAAGCCCCTCTTTTTCCATGGGCGCCTGGCTCGTACAGGTCAGGTCATCAACAATAATTCGGCAGCTGCATGGGCGCTTCAGACCCACTGCATTGATGGAGAGGGAGACTCTGAATGAATCGCAAGCATTGGGTGTTGGCGCGAGCCGGTTTGGTCGCGATGTGTGCAGGTGCTGCTTTGGTGGCGCAGGCCTGGACGGTTGGGCAGGTGGCCCCGATGTCGGGGGCCGAAGCCAGTCAGGGGCGGGCCTATGCGCAGGGCATGCGTCTGTACTTTGACCAGATCAACAAGGCTGGTGGTGTGCAGGGCCAACCTGTGGAGCTGGCTGTGCTCGATGATGTGGGCCACCCTGAAGAGACCGTGACCAAGACGCGCAAGCTGCTGAGCGAATCCAAGCCCGTGGTGCTGGCAGGCTATTTCGGCAACCGCAATCTCTCGGCCTTGCTGGAGAGCAAGGCTCTGGATGGCTCGCAGATTCCGCTGGTGGGCTATCAGAGCACGGACACCCGTGTGCTGGCATCGCCGCAGATGTTCTCCACGCGTGCAGGGCTTGCCGAGCAGGTCGCAAAGATTTCCTCCCACCTGGCCACCGTCGGCATCACGCGGCTGGCGTTGGTGTTCGAGGAGCGTCCCGATGCGCAGGAGCTGACGGCCTTGGTGACCAAGGCCGTGAACCCCAGCGGGGCCAAGCTGGTGGCATCGGCCATGCTCAAGAGCCGGGGTGGCTCGGACAAGGCTGTGCAGGAACTGCAGGCCGCGAAGACTTCGCCTCAAGCCATTCTCTTGGTGGCTTCCAGCCCTGCCACGGCGGCATTTGTCGAGGCATATCGCATGGAGGGGGGCACCGCCCAGGTCTATGCCACCGCCGAGGCCGATATCGAGCAGTTGGCAAAGCGTCTTCCTGTGGAGTACATGAGCGGTCTGTCGATTGCCCAGGTTGTGCCCAGTCCCTACAAGGTCTCGGGCAAGCTCAACAAGGAGTTTCGCGACGCGACGATTGCTGCAGGCAAGACCCTGGACGTTCCGGTGAGCTTTGCCATGATGGAAGGCTATGTGAATGCCAAAGTCATCGTGGAGGCCATGCGCCGAAGCCAGCCGGTGACGCCGGAAAAAATGAGTGCCGCCTTGCGCGGACTGGAGTCCTATGACCTGGGCGGCTACTGGGTGAACTTCAAGCCCGGGCAAGTGGGCTCCAAATATGTGGACCTGTCCATCGTCAATGCCGCCGGGCGTGTGACGCAGTAAGAAACCAAGGCCTGACGCAGCACCGCGCTCAGGCTTTTTTTGCGGCCGCGCCCATCACGATGATCCTCCGTGCACAGAGAAGGCAAAAACTGTTGCCCTGGGGACAGGGAGTGGCGCGATGGCAGGCGAAACTGGCCAAAGGCCAGTCGGACGACTTCACCGTCGGCACAGGGGTGCAAACAGTGAGCCGTCCTTCGAACTGCTTCTGAAATAAGAGCTGCCGGCGTATCTGGAACAAACGCTGCAGCCCTTTTTATTTATAAAACGAAGAAGGAGACAACATATGTCCAAGCTGCCACCTGCCCTCAAAAAGCTGGCTCTGCCTGTCATCGGCTCGCCGCTTTTCATCATCAGCAATCCCAAGCTTGTCATCGAGCAGTGCAAGGCCGGTATCGTCGGCTCCATGCCTTCTCTCAATGCCCGCCCGGCCGAGCAACTGGAGGACTGGCTGGCAGAGATCACCGAGACTCTGGCGGCCTGGGACAAGGCCCATCCCGATCGTCCCTCGGCACCATTCGCCATCAATCAGATCGTGCACAAGAGCAATGACCGTCTCGAGCACGACATGCAGGTCTGCGCCAAGTACAAGGTGCCCATCATCATCACCAGCCTGGGTGCGCGTGAGGATGTGAACCAGGCCGTGCATGGCTGGGGCGGTGTGGTGCTGCACGACATCATCAACAACAAGTTTGCTCGCAAGGCCATTGAAAAAGGTGCCGATGGCCTGATCGCCGTGGCAGCCGGTGCTGGCGGCCATGCGGGTGTGAAGAGTCCATTTGCCCTGGTGCAGGAAATTCGCCAATGGTTTGACGGCCCTCTGGCGCTGTCCGGCTCGATTGCCACGGGGGGGGCGGTTCTCGCGGCCCAGGCCATGGGTGCGGACTTTGCCTATATCGGATCGGCCTTCATTGCCACCGACGAGGCGCGCGCCGTAGAAGCCTACAAGCAGGCGATCGTCGAGGGCAGCTCCGACGACGTGGTCTACAGCAATCTGTTCACAGGCGTGCATGGCAACTATCTGGCACCTTCGATTCGTGCGGCCGGTCTGGATCCGGAAAACCTGCCCGAATCCGATCCCAGCAAGATGAATTTTGGCGGCGGTGCGCAAAAGGCCTGGAAAGATATCTGGGGCTGTGGCCAGGGTATCGGTGCCATTGACAAGGTGCAGTCCACGGCGGAGCTGGTGGCTCGCCTCAAGCGTGAGTACGCCGAAGCCAAGGCAAGCCTGCTGGTTGCCTGAGGCAGTTCACTATCTTCTGTGTCAACGGCGTCTTCGGACGCCGTTTTTTATGGGCGGCTTGCTCGCTTGATGTTGCTCAAGCACGACTTGCTCAAGGGTTAACCCTTGTTAAATCGCTTCAGAGTTGATGCGTATCAATGTAGGCCTGGTCCTGCAATTGGCTTTTGCATATCAAGTCATGATGATTGTCAAAAGAAGAGTAGTATTCCGTTAATTTCAGTAAATACTGAAAATTGAGAAATGCAGCACACCCCTTCTTCCTCCACCGACAACCAGGTCGATACAGCACATGCCGAGTTGGCGAGCGTCATCCGTCGCCCCAGCGCGGGTGCTGTGTGGCAGGTGCTTGCCGGGCTGATATGGCTGCCGCAGGCAGCCTTGCTGGCCTGGGCTGTGCAACTCATGGCCAACGGTCAGGGCATGGCGGCCGTCTGGCCCATGGCGGCTGGCGTGTTGTTGCTGGGCTTGCTGCGAGCCCGGGCAGAAGGCCATGGCGGCATGCTGGCCAACCGTGCAGCGCGCGTGCAGCTCAGCAGCTTGCGCGCCCGGGTGGCGCAGTCGCTGGCTCAGACATCGCCGCTGGACAAGAGCCGCCCAGCTTCCGGCCAGGCCGCCAGTGCCATGGCCGAGCAGGCCGAGGCCATTGTTCCGTGGCTGGCGCGTTACCAGAGCGCGATGTGGCGTGTGCGTTTGCTGCCCTTGGTGATTTTGGCTGCCGTGGCCTTGCAGTCATGGGTCGCTGCTCTGATTTTGATGGTTGCCGCGCCGCTGATTCCGCTTTTCATGGCGTTCGTGGGCTGGCGTGCCAAGGCGGCCAGCGAAGAGCAGATGCTGCAGCTCGGTCATATGAACGCTTTCTTGCTGGACCGCCTGCGCGGCTTGAGCACGCTGCGTGCTCTGCATGCCGTGGAGCTGACGGGCCAGCGGCTGCGTGACCATGCCGAAGACCTGCGCACCCGCACCATGCGCGTGCTGCGCATTGCCTTTCTGTCTTCTGCGGTGCTGGAGCTTTTCTCGGCACTGGGCGTGGCCATGGTGGCCGTCTATATAGGTTTTCACCTGCTGGGCACGCTGAATTTCGGCGCCTGGGGCGACAAGCTCGGTCTGGGCCAGGCCATGTTTGTGCTGCTGCTGGCGCCGGCATTTTTCGAGCCTTTGCGCGATCTCTCGGCCGTCTGGCATGACAGAGCTGCGGGCGAGGCCGCACTGCAGACCTTGCAGAGCATGCAGGCGCAGTCCATGCAGGTTGTCGGTGCGCAGCATGCCGCTGAAGCATCTCCGGTCGATGAGCAGTCATGGCCTGGCCAGCCTGTGTCCGTAAGCGTTTCGGAACTCAAGGTTCAGGTGCCAGGCAGTGACTCCAGCCTCGCGCCGCTGTCTTTGCACATACAGGCTGGCGAGCATGTGGCGCTGTGGAGTCCCAGCGGCAGCGGCAAGTCCGTGCTGCTGGCGCAGATTGCCGGCCTTTTGCCGGTACAGCAAGGCCGTATCGAAGTCGACCGGCAAACGCTTGATGCCGGCAGTGCTACCCAGCTGCGCCGGCGCATGGCCTGGCTGGGTCAGTTGCCCCATGTCTTTGCCGGCTCGGCCGCGCGCAATATTGCGCTGGGGCGACGTTCTGTAGGACCTGAACAGATTGCCGAAGCTACGCAGCTGGCGGCACTTGATGAGGCCCTGGCGCATCGCCCCGGCGCAAGCCTGGGTGAGGGCGGCGCAGGCCTTTCCGGTGGCGAGGTGGTACGTTTGGCTCTGGCACGTATTGCCGCGCAGACACAGGCCGGACTGCTGCTGGTCGATGAACCTACTGCTCATCTCGATTCCGAGACAGCAGCCCAGATCACGCAGTCTCTGCGCCATCTGGCCAGGGGGCGCACCATGCTGGTCGCCACCCACGATGCACAGCTGGCCGCTGCCATGGATCGCGTGATCGAGTTGCCGCTGCTGCGACCGGCGCGGGAGCCGCAGCCATGAAGATGCAAACCATTTCAATGCGCGAGATGCTGAAGCTGCTGGGCCAGATGGCGCCGCGCAATCTCTGGCTGGGAGGTGCAGCCCTGGCAGCGCTTACGGTGCTGATGGGCATGGCATTGCTGGGCTTGTCGGGCTGGTTCATCACAGCCACGGCACTGGCCGGGCTGGTGCCTGCCACGGCCCTGGTGTTCGATGTGTTCATGCCGTCGGCCGGCATTCGCTTGCTGGCCGTGGGCCGTACCGGTGCCCGCTATGCCGAGCGCCTGGTGACCCATGATGCCACGCTGGCCGTGCTGGCCGCTTTGCGCCAGAGACTGTTCCTGAGCTGGGCTCGCCCGCAGGCCGCCCGCCTGCTGCTGCAGCGCCCGGCAAGGCTGTTGCAGCGTCTGACCTCCGATGTGGATGCCCTGGACAATCTTTATCTGCGCCTGCTGGTGCCCGCCGTAGCGGCGCTGGGCGCGGCCTTGCTGGCGGCTCTGGCCTACGGGTTCATGCGCTGGTGGCTGGGCCTGTTGACCCTGGCGTGGCTGCTGCTGACTGGCTGGGGCATCGCCCTGTGGCATGGTTTGCGCAGCCGCAAGGCTGCCGTACGCCGTGCCGTGGCACTGGAGGCCATGCGTGCCCAAACCGTGGATCTGGTTGCAGGCCAGACCGAGCTGCTGATGGCAGGCCAGTTGCCTGCCCAGGTGCAGCAAGTGTTGCATAGCGATGCGCGCTGCGCCCTGGCCGATGAGCGGCTTTATCAATCCGAAGCGGCTGCCGCCCAGGCTTATGGTGCGGTGTCGGCCATTACCTTGAGCGCATCCGTGCTGTTGATGGCCTGGTTGATGGAGCAGGGCCGCATCAACGCGCCGGTTGCTGCGCTGGGTATTTTGCTGGCACTGTCGGCAATGGAGCCGTTTGCAGCTCTGCGCAGAGGGGCAGAACAGGCCGGGCGTACCTGGCTGGCGCTGCGCAGGCTGGCTCCACCGCTGGTGGCCAAGGCCGAAGCGGCAGAGAGTCCGCAGCAGCCTGTGCAGAAGCTGGCCGTCAGCCTGCAGTCTGTCCGACTGCGTCAATTGGGTCCGATAGACCTGAACGTGCGCCAGGGCGAGCGCGTGGCGCTGATTGGCAGCAGCGGCGCAGGCAAGACCAGCTTGCTGCATTTGATGGCGGGTGAGCTGCAGCCGGACGAAGGCGTGGTTCAGGCCCGCGGCTGCAGCTGGATGACACAGAGAACCGAGCTTTTTCAGGACAGCCTGCGCAACAACCTGAGGCTTGCCGATGCCAAGGCCGACGATGAGCAGCTGTGGGGCGTCCTGCAGGCTGCAGGTCTCAGAAGCGACGTCATGGCCCTGCCACAGGGGCTGGACACCATGCTGGGTGAAGGCGGCCTGGGTCTGTCCGGAGGCCAGTCGCGCCGGCTGGCACTGGCCAGACTGCTGCTGAGCCCAGACCGCTGCTGGCTGCTTGATGAGGTGACCGAGGGACTGGATGCCGTCACTGCTGCCGATGTGCTGAAGCGGTTGGTGCAGGCGGCTGAGAGCGGCGCGCGAACGCTGATTTTTGCCACGCATTGGCAGCGTGAGGCGAGCCTCGCCGATCGCATTGTGTATCTGCAGGCAGGACAGGTAAGAGCGCAAGCCCTGCGCGGCACCCCAGAGTTTGAGCTGCTGATGGCAAGGCTGCGACCCGATGCGCTGGGTGCTGTTGCACCGCAGTCCATATGTTTTTCCGATTGATTTTTGAAGTACCGAGAGAAAGGACCTGACCATGGACCTCGATATCGTCGATTTATCGCGACTGCAGTTTGCGATAACGGCGCTCTACCACTTTCTGTTTGTGCCGCTGACACTGGGCCTGTCCATACTCGTTGCCATCATGGAAACGGTGTATGTGATGACCGGACGAGCCATCTGGCGCGACATGACCAAGTTCTGGGGCGTGCTGTTCGGCATCAACTTCGCCATGGGTGTGGCCACCGGCGTGGTGATGGAGTTCCAGTTCGGCATGAACTGGAGCTACTACAGCCACTATGTGGGCGACATCTTTGGTGCACCGCTGGCGATCGAGGGTTTGATGGCCTTCTTCATGGAGGCGACCTTTGTCGGCCTGTTCTTCTTTGGCTGGGATCGCCTCTCCAAGGTCAAGCACCTGATCGTCACCTGCCTGATGGCCATAGGCACCAACTTCTCGGCGCTATGGATTCTGGTCGCCAATGGCTGGATGCAGAACCCCGTGGGTGCTACTTTCAACCCCCAGACCATGCGCATGGAAGTGAATGACTTCTTTGCCGTGCTCACCAATCCCGTGGCGCAGGCCAAGTTTGTGCACACGGTGTCGGCGGGTTATGTCATGGCCTCGCTGTTCGTGCTGGGTATTTCGGCCTGGTATCTGCTCAAGGGTCGTCATATCCATCTGGCCAAGCGCTCGATGACGGTGGCCGCATCCTTTGGTCTGGCTGCTTCGCTGTCGGTGGTGGTGCTGGGCGATGAGTCCGGCTATCTGTCATCCGAACACCAGAAGATGAAGCTGGCGTCGATCGAAGCCATGTGGGAGACCGAGCCCGCACCGGCTTCCTTCACGGCCTTTGGTTTCCCCGACCGCGAGGCGCGCGAGACCCACTTTGCCGTGCACATCCCATGGGTCATGGGCCTGATCGGTACGCGTTCGCTGGACACCCAAATTCCCGGCATCAACGAATTGGTCAAGAGTGCGGAGGGCAATATCCGCAACGGTATCGACGCCTATGACGCGTTGCAGACCATTCGCAAGGCCAGGACCGATGCCGAGATTCCCGCCGAGGCACGTCTGCGCTTTGAGAACAATGGCGCCAATCTGGGTTACGCCCTGCTGCTGATGCGCTATGTGGATGACCCACGCAAGGCGACCGAAGCACAGATCCACCAGGCGGCAATGGATACAGTGCCGCCGGTCGGTCCGCTGTTCTGGACCTTCCGCATCATGGTGGCCTTGGGCATGTTCTTCATCGTGCTGACCGGCACTTTCTTCTGGCTGGCTGCCCGCCACAGGCTTGAGGCCTACCCCTGGCTGCTCAAGGTTGCCGTGTTCTCGATTCCGCTGCCCTGGATCGCCGCCGAATGTGGCTGGGTGGTGGCCGAGCTAGGTCGTCAGCCCTGGATCATCGAAGGCGTGCTGCCCACGGCCATGGCGGTTTCCAATCTGGGCGCGAAGACGCTGTTGCTGACCATAGCCGGCTTCGTGCTGATCTACACCGTGCTGCTGGTTATCGAGCTCAAGCTGATGGTCAAGGCCATCAAGAAGGGCCCCGAGCATGAGAGCGAACCTCACCTCAGCCTCTACGAACCCATGATCAAGAAGCTGGCACGCGGCCAAAGCTGAGAGGAGCAACCAAATGATCTTGCATGAACTGATTTCATATGACGTGCTGCGCCTCATCTGGTGGCTGCTGCTCGGCGTGCTGCTGGTGGGCTTTGCCGTCACCGACGGCTTTGACCTCGGCGCCATGGGCCTGCTGCGCGCCACGGCCAAGACCGATGTCGAGCGCCGCACGGCCATCAACTCCGTCGGCCCAGTGTGGGAAGGCAATCAGGTGTGGCTGATTCTGGGTGGCGGCGCCATCTTTGCGGCCTGGCCCCAGCTTTACGCCGTGTCCTTTTCGGGCTTTTACCTGGCCATGTTTGCCGTGCTGGTGCCGCTGATCCTGCGCCCCGTGGCGTTCAAGTTCCGCAGCAAGCATGAGGATGCGGCTTGGCGCAATCGCTGGGACTGGGTGCTGTGCATCACGGGTCTGGTGCCAGCGCTGCTGTTCGGCGTGGCAGTGGGCAATGTGATTCTCGGCGTGCCATTTCGTCTGGGTGACGATATGCGCATTTACTATGACGGCAGCTTCTTCGGTCTGCTCACGCCTTTCGCATTGCTGTGCGGTCTGGTCTCGCTGTCCATGCTGCTCATGCACGGTGCGGCCTGGCTGATGTTCAAGACCGATGGAGAAGTCGCCAGCCGCGCCGCCAGGTACGGCACATGGTTTGCCGTGCTGACCACCGTGCTGTTTGCGGCTGCCGGCCTGTGGCTGGCTACAGGCATCAACGGCTATGTGATTACCAGCGAGATCAACCCCGTCGGTCCCTCCAACCCCTTGAACAAGACCGCAGCCGTGGCTGCCGGGGCATGGATGGCCAACTTCAAGTCCTATCCCTTGCTCTGGCTGGTGCCCGGTATCGGCCTGCTCATGCCGCTGATCGTGGCCATCGGCTTGCGCAGCCGTCGCGAGTGGCTGGCGCTGCTGGCAAGCGGCCTGGCGATTGCCGGAATCATCCTGACCGTGGGCGCTGCCATGTTCCCCATGATCCTGCCTTCCAGCATTGATCCGCGCTTCAGTCTGACGGTCTGGGACTCGTCTTCCAGCCATGTTGTGCTGTTCATCATGCTGGTCTGCGTGCTGATCTTCCTGCCCTTGATCCTGGCCTATACCAGCTGGGTGTACTCGGTGCTGCGAGGCAAGGTGGACGTGAAGGCCATCGTGACCGGTCAGGGCCACTCGTATTGAGATGGGACGCCCCTCGGACGCCATGCTGCGTTCTTCCTTCTGTGTGAGGGGCGGTTCGAATATTGTTGGCCCATGCATTGGATGGGCCGAATGAAAGGAAACTTATGTGGTATTTCGCCTGGTTGCTGGGTCTGCCGCTGGCAGCAGCCTTTGCCGTGCTCAATGCGATCTGGTTCGAATTGATGGATGACGAGGCAACGCGTCGCAAGCTTCTGGAGCGAACCAAGTCGCTGCCGGATGCCTGAGTCGCCAAGACATGGAAAAGCCCGGTCGGCTTGGAGCTGACCGGGCTTTTCTTATGGATGAGGCCTTGTCTTGCTCAGGCCGTGCGAGAGCTTCTCAACGCCTGCGTGGCCTGAGCCAGCTCGGTGATGAGTGACCAGTTGCCACTCTCCACTGCACTGGCGGGGACCAGCCAGGAGCCGCCCACGCAGACCACATTGGACAGCGCCAGAAACTCCGCTGCGTTGCCGGGCGAGATGCCGCCCGTGGGGCAGAAACGCAGCTCTCCGAACGGACCTTGCCAGGCCTTCAGCATCTGGATGCCGCCCGACTGCACGGCGGGGAAGAACTTGAGCTCGGTAAAACCGTCTTCCTGAGCCATCATGATTTCGCTGCTGGTTGCGACACCGGGCAGCAGCGGCAGGTTCAGATCGCGGCAGGCCTGGCCCAGCTTGCTGGTATAGCCAGGACTGACGGCAAACCTTGCGCCGGCCCGAGCAGCCGCCGCGGCATCGGCTGCATTGCGCACGGTGCCCGCACCGACGATGGCTTCGGGCAGTTGCTTGGCGATGGCCTCTATGCAGGCTAGGCCCTGAGGCGTGCGCAGCGTGACCTCCAGAACCCTGATGCCGCCGGCCAGCAGTGCTTTGGCCATGGGCACTGCATGCTCTGCGTTGTGCAGCACGATGACCGGAATCACCGGTGCATCCTGCATGATGGACAAGGCGGTCATTTGAGCAGCCATGTGCAAGCTCCTTCTTCTGCGCTCAGCGCATTGCGCCGGAATCCGGCAAACAGTTCACGGCCCAGGCCGCGGTGATTGGCTTGCTGCAACGCAGTCGGCATGATGGCCAGCGGCCTGGCTTCCCATTCGGCATCCGTCAGCTCGGCTTGCAGCAGGCCGGTAGGGGCATCGAGCACGATGATGTCGCCGCTTTGCACCTTGGCCAGCGGGCCGCCTGCCAGTGCTTCGGGACTGACATGGATGGCCGCCGGAACCTTGCCCGATGCACCGCTCATGCGGCCGTCGGTGACCAGGGCCACGACATAGCCCTTGCCTTGCAGCACGGCCAGCGGAGGGGTGAGCTTGTGCAGCTCGGGCATGCCATTGGCCTGCGGACCCTGCCAGCGCACTACGCAGACGACGCCATTGAAGCCATTGGTCTGGCAGGCCTGCTCCAGCGCACCGGATTTGAAGGCCGCCTGCAATTCATCCTGCGAATCAAAGACCCATGCCGGTGCCCGCAGTGCGTGGCGATCTTCAGGTACGGCGCTGATCTTGATGACACTGCGGCCAAGATTGCCTTTGAGCAGTTTCAAGCCGCCCGTAGGGCTGAAGGGGCGGCTGGCAGGGCGCAGAACAGTGTCATCGCCGGAGATGCCCGCATCCCGCCATTGCAGTTGATGGTTTTCGACATGGGGGATGCGCCCGAAGGCAGCCAGCCCCTCGGGCCTCACCGTGAGCACATCGCCATGCATGAGTCCGGCCTGCAGCAGCTGGGCGATCACGTAACCAGGGCCGCCTGCGGCCTGGAACTGATTCACATCGGCGCTGCCATTGGGGTAGACGCGGGCCAGCAGGGGAACCACTGCAGACAGCTGCTCGAAGTCATCCCAGTCGATGACGATTCCGGCAGCTCGGGCCACGGCCACCCAGTGGATCAGGTGATTGGTGGAGCCGCCGGTCGCCAGCAGGGCCACCATGGCGTTGACGATGCAGCGCTCGTCCACGACATGCCCTATGGGGGCAAAGCGGCGGCCCCGGGTGATGGACAGCACGGTACGCATGGCTTCGCGCGTGAGCAGTTCACGCTCTGCGTCGGCGGGGTTGATGAAGGCTGTGCCGGGAACATGCAGGCCCATGGCTTCGAGCAGCATCTGATTGCTGTTGGCCGTTCCGTAGAAGGTGCAGGTGCCCTGATCATGGTAGGCCGCGTTTTCTGCCGCGAGCAGCTCCTGCCGGCCGACCAGGCCCTGCGCCGCCTGCTCGCGTACCTTGGCCTTGTCGCTGTTGGACAGGCCCGAAGTCATTGGGCCGGCAGGCACGAACACCATGGGCAGGTGGCCGAAGTGCAGGGCGCCGATCAGCAGGCCGGGAACGATCTTGTCGCAGACGCCCAGCATCAGGGCCGCATCGAAAGTGTCATGCGTGAGAGCCACGGCGGTGGACATGGCAATCGTGTCGCGGCTGAACAGGCTCAGCTCCATGCCCGGCATGCCCTGGGTCACGCCGTCGCACATGGCAGGTACACCGCCGGCCACCTGGGCCGTTGCGCCGTTGCGCCGGGCTTCGTCTTTCAGAATATCGGGGTAATGCGCAAACGGCGCATGGGCGGAGAGCACATCGTTATAGGCCGTGACGATGCCGACATTGGGGCCTTTTTCCTCAACGATGCGAATCTTGTCCGTGCCGGGCAGAGCCGCAAAGGCGTGGGCCACATTGGCGCAGCCCATGGTGCGTACTTGCGGAGGGCGCGCGGCCATGGCATCGACCTGTGCCAGATAGTCGGAGCGGCTGGCGCGGCTGCGCTCCTGGATGCGCCGCGTCACCTGGTCCAGAACGGGGTGAAGTGCCATGATGAAAGTCCTTGGGCAGCAATGCCTGTGCTTGGGGCGCAGGCATTGTCTTGGAATGAGTCAGAGCCATGCCCGGGGCATGGCTCCATGGTTGGGCGCTTATTTGGCGCGAGCTTGCTTGACGGCTGCCTGCACAGAGTCCCAGGTACCTTGACCCACGGACTTGGCAATGCCGGCATTGACGGTGCCGAGCTTGTCGCGCATGCGGCCTGCTTCGGCGGCTGGCAGTTCGTTGACCTGCATGCCCTTGGTCTTGATCTCGGCCAGGGCCTTGGCGGCTTCTTCGCGCGTATCCTTGCGCTCGAATTCACGGCTCTTGATCGCAGCATCCTGCAGCACCTTCTTTTCGGCAGGGCTCAGCGTGTCCCACCACTTCTTGCTGACCGTCACGATCCAGGGGCTGTAGACATGGTTGGAGACGGTCAGGTACTTCTGCACTTCATAGAACTTGCTCGACAGCACCGTGTTGAAGGGGTTTTCCTGACCGTCCACGGCCTTGGTTTCCAGCGCCGTGAACAGCTCGGAGAAGGGCAGGGGAACGGCATTGGCGCCCAGGGTCTTGAAGCTGTCCAGGAAGACATTGTTCTGCATCACGCGCAGCTTCACGTCCTGAAGATCTTCCAGCTTGGTGATGGGGCGCTTGTTGTTGGTCAGATTGCGAAATCCATTTTCCCAATAGACCAGACCCACCATGCCCTTGGGCTCCAGAGTGGCCTTGACCTTCTCTCCCACGGGGCCGTCCAGCACGGCATCGGCCTCCTTGGTGTTGGCAAACAGAAAAGGGGTGTCCCAGATCGCCATTTCGGGCGACAGGCCCACCAGCGTGGCGGTGGAGCCGACCATCATTTCCTGGGCGCCGCCGATCAGGGCCTGCTGCATCTGCGTGTCCGAGCCAAGGGAGGCGTTGCCGATGGCGCGGACCTTCATCTTGCCACCGCTGGCCTTTTCCACTTCCTTGGCGAACATGCGCACGGCACGACCCTGGTTGGAGTCTTCCACCAGGCCGTAGCCGAACCGCACCAGGCGGGGCTTGAAGTCCTGCGCCTGAACGGCACCGGCGGCCAGCAACATTGCCGTGAGGCCCGCGACTGCAAATTTGATACGCATACCCGTCTCCTTGCTTGATTGGGCCTGGGCCCTTTGATGAAATTGGAACTGCCGTGATGCGCTTGACTGAAGTGCGCACCATGCTATGAACTTAAGATCTTTCATGAATGGAATGCCGTTCTCAGTGCATCCATTTGAGCGGACCCGTGACCAGCTGAGGGAAGATCACGAAGAGCACGGCCAGCAGCACATAAACCATCAGGAAGGGATTCGTGCCCTTGATCACGGTCTCCATGCGCAGCCTGCCGACCCCGGCCACCACGTTCTGCACCGTGCCCACCGGAGGGGTGATCAGGCCGATACAGCCCACATAGATGAACATGAAGCCGAAGTACACGGGATCGATGCCGGCCTTGACGGCCAGCGGCGCGCAGACCGGACCGAAGATCAGAATGGTCGGGGTCAGATCCATGGCGGTGCCGACCACGAGCAGGAAGAGCATCATCACGGCCATGAAGAGCATGGGCTGATCCAGCAGACCCGAGAAGCTGTCGGCCAGCATATTGGGCAGGTCGGCGAGCGTGATCATGTAGGCGGTCACAGTGGCCGCTCCGCAGAGGAGCATCACCACGGCGGTGGTCTTGGATGCGCCCAGAAAGACTTCGTAGAGCCTGCTCCAGCTCATCTCCCGATAGACCACCATGGACACGAACAGCGCGTAGACCGCGGCCACCACTGCGGCTTCTGTCGGCGTGAAGACGCCGCCCTTGAGGCCACCCAGAATGATGACAGGCATCATCATGGCCCAGAAGCTCTTGGCCAGTGCCTTGAGGCGCAGGCCCCAGCTCACGCGTTCACCCGAGGTCAGCTGGTATTTGCGCGCGATGAACCACCAGGCGGCAATCAGAAAGCCGCCCATGAACAGGCCGGGAACGACGCCCGAGAGAAACAGCTTGCTGATGGAGGTGTTGGTGGTGACGCCGTAGATCACGAACGGCATCGAAGGCGGAATGATGGGGGCGATGATGCCGCCCGACGCCAGCAGGCCGGCGCTGTAGCTGTCGGGATACTTCTGGTCGCGCATCATCGGCAGCAAGATGGTGGCCAGCGCGGCGGTGTCGGCAATGGCCGATCCGCTCATCGAGGCCAGCAGCACGGCTGCGCCGATGGCCACGTAACCGAGGCCCCCCGGGATATGACCGACAAAGGCACGGGCCAGATCGATGATGCGGCGCGACAGGCCGCCGGCATTCATCAGCTCACCTGCCAGGATGAAGAATGGCACGGCCAGCAGCGGGAAATTGTCGAACCCGGCTTGCAGGTTCTGCGCGAGCAGCTGGGTGTCGAAAAAGTCCAGGTGCCACATCAGTGCAACACCGGTGAGTATCAATGCATGCGCAATCGGCATGCCGATTACCATGCCACCTATCAGCACGGCGAGAAAAATCAGGGTAACGACCATTGCGCTCTCCTTACTCCACGCTGGTTTCAGAAGATTCGGACGGGGTGCCGCGCAGCATGTCGCGCACCACGACCAGCAGCATGCCTATGGCCAGCACCAGCGTCGCCGCTGCGCCCAGAGCCAGGGGATAGCCCAGCACGGTGCTGTAGCTGCTCCAGCCGGCAATGACCTGCTCCCAGGAGCCCCACAGCAGCAGGGCCATGCAGGCGCCGATCAGCAGTTGCGAGACCCAGAACAGGACTTTGCGGGTGATCGGGCCGACCCGCGATGTCACCATGTCGAAGCCCAGATGGGCTCCTTCGAAAGCCGCCACGATGGCGCCGATGGCCACCAGCCACACAAACAGCAGGCGCGAGATCTCCTCATAGGAGACGATGCTGGTGTGGAAAACGTAGCGCAGCACCACGTTGACGAAAACGGCAACCACCATGCCGGCCAGGGCCAGCACCATCAGGCCTTCGGCCAGGCGCTTGAGCCATGGCTTGCGGCCCTGTGCCTCTTTGCGATCTTCAGACATTGGCTGTCTCCTGCTGTCTTTATGCTTGGGATTCGCGCCTTGCCCATTGCCGGGCCGCGAGCGCGATGTCGTTGAGATTCATGGTGGCGCTGACGGTCAGAACATCGGGCTCCTGACGCGGGTCTTCCAGCGTCGTGAACTGATTGGCCACCAGGTCGGGTGAGAAGAAATGCCCGGGTCGGGTCTGGACGCGTTCCAGGGCCGTGGCATAGTCGAGATCGAGAAACACAAAACCCAGCTGCTGGGCGCTGCGCAACTGGTCGCGGTACTTGCGCTTGAGCGCCGAGCAGGTCAGTACCAGGCCGTGTTCCGCATCTGCCTGAGCCAGTCGCTGCGCCAGGCGTTCCAGCCAGCCTTCGCGGTCGGCATCCGTCAGGGCAATGCCGGCCTGCATCTTGGCCACACTCTGGGGGGAGTGGTAGCTGTCGCCTTCCACCAAGGTCCACCCCAGTTGACGGGCGATGGCTTCTCCTGCGCTCGATTTGCCGCAGCCGGAAACACCCATGACGACGAGTGCCGACATGGTGCCCTGAGGCTGGATCTTGCTTTGAATCATTTTTGGATAGCGCTATCCGATGTGGTTAAAAAATGAGCAGCCTGCTGCTTTCTGAGATTGGCTTCAGACCTTGGTCGAAGGCAAGTCAGTGCTTTCATCAAGCTGCTTTTACAGACTTCATTTCAAGTCCGGATAGCGCTATCATACTCAAAAAACTTCAGGCATCTGATTAGGAGATTCCCTTGCCTCCCGAGACCCGTACCAAGAGTGAAACCCCGGCCGACAGCGCTTCTTCAAGGCGATCTCGTGCCAGCGGGCGTGTCACCCTCAGCGATGTGGCACAGGCTGCGGGCGTGAGTCCGATGACGGTCTCCAGAGCCTTGCGCGGAGAGCGTAGAGTAGCTGCTGCCCTGGTCGACAAAGTGCGCGAGGTTGCGGATTCTCTGGGTTATGTGCCCGATCTGGCAGCGCGTGCACTGGCCTCGCAAAAAAGCACCCAGGTGCTGGTACTGGTACCCATGCTCTCCAACACCTTGTTTGTGGAGGTCCTGGAGGCTGTGCACAAGGTGCTGTTTGCCCAGGGCTATCACATGCTGATCGGCGTGACCCACTACGACCCTGCGGAGGAAGAGCAGTTGCTGCGGGCCTATCTGCCCATGCGACCTGCCGGGCTGTTGCTGACCGGGTTTGATCACAGCGAAGAGTCGCGGAAATTATTGGCTGCCAATCCCGTGCCGCGCGTGCATCTCATGGAGTTGCGCGAGCCCGGCACGGGCCCCGATTGCTACAGCGTAGGTTTTTCTCAGATTGCAGCTGGCGCTGAGATGACCCGTCATCTGCTGGACAAGGGATACAGACGCATCGCATTTTGCGGAGCCCAGCTCGACGCGCGTGTCATGCAGCGCCTGGAAGGTTATCGGCAGGTGCTCAAACAGGCCGGCCTGTATGACCAGAGCCTGGAGATTCTCAATCCCGAGCGTTCATCGCTGGCGCTGGGTGCAAGGCAGTTTGAGACACTTCTCAAGGCGCGGACTACGGTGGATGCCATCTTTTTCTGCAATGACGACATTGCACAAGGCGCATTGCTGGAGGCCAATCGCATGGGGGTCAAGGTGCCGGAGCAGGTGGCGATCGCCGGGTTCAACGATCTGCCTGGCAGTGATCAGATGGTGCCGCCTCTGACCACCATCCATACACCCAGGGATGAAGTGGGCAGAAAAGCTGCCAGCATGCTGCTGCAGTTGCTGGCAGGGGACACCGTCAGAGAGGCCAGCGTGGATCTGGGCTTCAGGCTGGTGCCCAGGGCCAGCACCTGAGTTGTCGGCGTCAGGCTTCCGAGCCTGACTTGCCTCGCCCGGTAATCTTGTCTTTCAGGTCCAGCAGTCGGGTCACGGCGGAGCCCATGCCCATGAGCTGCATGGCGGTCTCTGGCGACAGACGCTGAACATCGTCAAACCAGCTCATCAGCTTGTCGATGAGCTCGTGCATATCGCGCATGCGTTGCTGGGCGTAGCGTTCTTCGTCGGTGCTGGCTTCTTCCATCATGGCGGCACGCAGCATGGACTGCGTGGGCTCGATCTCGCGGCGGCGGCGCTCTTCGGCCAGTCGCTTGAAGATTTCCCAGACATCCTCGGGTGCCTGGAAGTATTCGCGCCGGTCGCCGGGTTGGTGACGCAGCTGAACCAGCCGCCAGGCCTGCAGCTCCTTGAGCCCCATGCTCACATTGGAGCGCGAGAATTCCAGCGTGTCGGCAATCTGGTCTGCGTTCAGCGGCTCGGGCGAAATGAACAGCAGGGCATAGATCTGCCCCACGGTGCGATTGATGCCCCAGCGGCTGCCCATCTCGCCGAAATGCGAAACAAATTGTCGGCTCAGCTCCGACAGTGGTTTGGCTTGCGTCATGGCCTCCATTGTGCCTTTGCCCGGGGTTCTCAGTGGGGCAGGGAAATCAAGCCGGTGTGCAATCGCTCTGGTTTTGTTCATGCTTGGCGCATGAAGCCCGCGCAGATATGTTTCGTAAAACTTGCAACGCTGTCAGCAAATTGTTGGGAATCGGCGCAAAATCGCCATCCTGTTTTAAGTCGGCTTCTTTACGTTGCCTGTTACCGGGCAAACTCACCCTGCTGCCGGGCAGCCCATGGGCTGCGGGCGGCCGTGATCTGATGGTTCAAAGTTCTATTTCCTCTCATTCCCGCAGTGCCCTGATCGACTGTACCAAGGGGCTGGCTTGTGCTGCCATCGTCTGGCATCACCTGGCTTTCTACGGCCCCATGTCCGATGTGGCTCACCCTGTCATGCCCGACCTGCTGGACTGGCTCTATGAGTACGCCCGTATGGCCGTGCAGATCTTTCTGGTGATCGGCGGTTTTCTGGCTGCAGCCAGCCTGGCTCCCACGGGTCTGGCGCGGTTTGATTCACCCTGGTCCAAGATTGGCAAGCGCTTTGTGCGTCTGGTCGTGCCTTATGCCGTGGCACTGGTGGTGACGATTGTGGTGTCTGCGGCGATTCGTCCCTGGTTCGATCACGAGTCCGTGTCCGCCGACCCCGATCTATGGCAACTCATGGCCCATGCCTTGCTGCTGCAGGGCATTGTGGGCGAGGAGTCACTGTCGGCTGGCGTCTGGTATGTGTCCATAGACTTTCAGCTGTTCGCCGCGACCGTGCTGCTGCTGGCCGGAGTGCGCTGGCTGCAGCAATGGGCGCTGAAACGCTGGGGCGATACGGCCATGAAGCGCTGGTGGCCCTGGGCTGTGACTGGCATGCAGGGGCTGGTGGTCGTGGGGACGGCAGCTTCGCTGCTGAGCTTCAATCTCGATGCAGACCTGGATGTCTGGGCGATTTATTTCATGGGTGCCTATGGCGTCGGCATGATGGCCTTCTGGGCGGTGGCGGCAGACAAGCGCCTGACGGCCTGGAGCTGGGGCCTGCTGATTGCTGCTCTGATCATCGGCGCGCTGGTCTATGAGTGGCGCGACCGCATTTTTCTCGCCGGCGTGACCGCGATGCTGCTGATCGTTTGCATGCGTACCGAGGTTATTGCCCGCTGGCAGGGTTTTGCGCCGCTGCGTCGCCTGGGAGAGATTTCCTACTCGGTATTTCTGATTCACTTTTCCATCTGCCTGCTGGTCAACGCAGTGGTCAACCATTTCTGGCACGGTTCGGTCACCGCCGCCGTGGTGGGCATCCCGTTTGCCTTTGTGCTTTCACTGACTGCCGGCTACGCGCTGTATCAATTGGTGGAGCGCCATGTTTCGTCATGGAGTCAGGCCCTGCGCTGGCAGGCAGGCCTGATCGGCGCGGGTCTGCTGACCACCATGCTGGCCGGCTTGCGCTGAGTCTGATCCAGGCAACAAAAAAGCAGCTCCGGTGAGCTGCTTTTTTGTTGGGTGAGCCGGTTCAGCGATGGAGCTCGCCCGCGCTTTCGGGCTGGAACTCGATGGCATCCACACGCACGGTTACCTGGCCGGTAGGGCTGGGCATCTTGAACTCATCGCCCACTGACAGGCCCAGCAGGGCGATGCCTACCGGCGCAAAGATGGAGACCTTGTCGGCGCTGCCATCCATATCCTTGGGGTAGACCAGTGTCAGCGTATTGGTCTTGGCGATCTCGAGAATGGTGAAGCGCACGGTGGAGTTCATCGTCACCACGTTGGCGGGTATTTCTGCGGGGTCGAGTACATCCGCGCGGTCCAGCTCCGCCTCCAGTGCATCACGGCCGGGGAACTGGCTGTTGTTCTTTTCCAGCAGCGATTCAATGCGATCCAGGTCCAAGGAGGACAGAGTGATATTGGGCTTGCGCTCCATGTAGTAACTCCCTTGCGAGATGGTGTGGTTGGCGCTTTGGCGTTGCGCAAACGGACAAAAGCCCGGGCAACGGTGTTGTCCGGGCCAAGGCATTCAGTGAAAGGCACCAACTTGGTGCATTGAAGGGATTGTCGGCGCTGAATCGCAAACTGCCAAGCCATCTCGCACTCACTGAGTGCGGATTGACTTTGAACTTGCTCTAGTTAATGGAGCGTGCTAAGCCTGTAGAGCAATGGGCGCAGTCATTTCTCATCCAGATCTGACTCAATCAACCCTCACCGTATTGACCGGGATGAAGCCATGGTTAGTGCCCATTTCTTGCAATGAATAACTGTATTTATGTACAGTTATTTTATGAAGAAACTTTCCTCATCCTCTGGACTGGAATCCATTCGGACCGATGTGCCGGTGCGGCTCATCAAGGGGCGAGGGGCTGCCAGCCAGATCACGCACCGGTTTGCACGGGAGCTGCGCCAGGGTTTCGATGACGGCTGGGGCAAGTCCGAACAGGATGAAGGAAGCGAAGAGGGTGAGGAGGTCAAGACCTGGTGCACCCATCTGGAGTGGGAGCGGGCTAAATCAGCCCTGAGCCGCCACGAATCGCCGGATCTGCCTTTTCATCTGGGGCTCAATCCCTATAGAGGATGCGAGCACGGATGCATCTATTGCTATGCCCGGCCCACGCATGGCTATCTGGGCTATTCGCCGGGTCTGGATTTCGAAACCCGGCTGATTGCCAAGCAGAACCTGCCCGAGGTGCTGCGCGCCGAGTTATCCCGGTCCAGCCATGTGGCGGCCCCCATCATGCTCGGCTCGGTCACGGACTGCTACCAGCCTGTGGAGCGCGAAGTCGGGTTGACGCGCCGCGTGATAGAGGTCCTGGCGCAGGCCAGGCATCCGTTTTCCATCGTCACCAAGGGCAGCGGTATCGAACGCGACCTTGATTTGCTGGTGCCGCTGGCACAGCAGCATCTGGTGGCCGTTTATGTGACGCTGACCACCTTGCAGCCCGAGCTGGCCCGGCAGCTGGAACCACGCGCCGCCGCACCGCATCGGCGGCTGCGCATGATTCGGACCCTGAGCGAGGCGGGCATACCCGTAGGCGTCAGCCTGGCGCCGCAGATTCCGTTCCTGAACGACGATATGGAGCAGGTGCTGGCCGCAGCCAGCGAGGCCGGTGCAAGACAGGCTTTTTATGCAGTGCTGCGTCTGCCGTGGGAAGTGGCTTCGCTGTTCAATGAATGGCTGACGCTGCACTATCCCGAGCGCGCCCAACGCGTGATGGAGCGGGTGCGAGATCTGCATGGGATCAGCGAAGCGGGCAGAGCCGACGGCAAGGTCTACAACAGCAGGTTTGGCCAGCGCATGAAGGGAACGGGCGCCTGGGCCGATATGCTGGCGCAACGCTTTGCACTGGCCTGCCGCAAGCTTGGGCTGAACCGTGAGCGCGTGCAACTGGACTGCGATCAGTACCATCATTCCTTTCTGTCGCCGCAGCAAAGTCTTTTCTGATGTTTCGTCTCAGTCCGTTGCGTGCCGACTCGGAACGGGTCGACGCAGCGAGCTGAAGCTACCCGGTTGCAAGAAGCCGGAATCTGGCGTGACTCCGGCCTTTTGGGCGCCTGAACTGTTTACTGAGCTTGGTAATCAATGGACTTGAGCAAGGCCTGCTGGCGCTGATAGGCCTTCTGCAGTTCGTTCATCAGCGCTTCCGGGGTCGCGTCGGTGCCCGACTCCATGCCCATGTCCCTGAGCCTGGCCTCGACCTGGGGCTGCTTGAAATACTGCAGCGCGATCTCTCTGACCCTGGCCTGCACATCGGCAGGGATATCCGGGCGCGACCAGACGCCGAACCAGCTTACTTCGGACAGTTGCGGGTAGCCCAGTTCCTTGAAAGTGGGCACATCGGGCAGTTGGACCATGCGCGTAGGGTAGTTCACGGCCAGCGGCTTGACCTTGCCGGCCTTGATCAGCGGCAGGGCGGTGGTGAGCCCGTCCATCATCAGCGGCACATGGCCGCCCATCAGGTCGCTGAGTGCCGGAGGGGAGCCCTTGTAGCCCAGGTGCTTCATCTTGATATTGAGCAACTGCCCCAGCAGCATGCCCGAGGTATGGCCGCGCATGCCTGTGGCATACGAGGCAAAGTCCAGTCCGTCGGCCTGCTTTTTGCCGTAGTCGCCGAGTTGCTGCAGATTGCTGGCCGGGAAGTCCTTGTTGGCAATCAGCACCAGACCGTTGCGGCTGAGCTGGGCCAGAGGTTTCAGATCCTTGAAGGGCTGATAGCTGACTTTGTAGGCCAGCGGCGTCTCGCTGACTATGCCGCCCTGGATCAGCAAGAACGTGTGGGCGTCCTTGCCGTTGGCGAGCAGGTCGTTGACGGCCAGCACGCCGGCCGCTCCGGACTTGGATTCGACAATCACGGGCTTGCCCAGCTGCTTTTGCATGCCGTCGGCCAACAGGCGTGCCAGCGAGTCGGCATTGCCGCCGGCCGGGCCGCCCACCACCAGGCGTATGGGCTTGACGGGCCAGGGCGCTTGCTGCGCCATGGTCGCTGCACTCAGGCTCAGGCCGGTTGCCAGAGCAACGGCCCTCCAGAGCATGGTTTGTTTCATCATTGTCTCCTCTGTTTTTTGATTGCCCGGCAGCCACCGCTGTGCCTGCGCAACGGGCCGCCGCACTGTCCCGGCGAGAGAGTTCTGGCCGAGGTGCCCGGGCAGCACTGTCAAAAAATTCTCGGCGCAAGGGGAGCAGAGGGTTTGACGAATTACGCCAGCTTCTTGGCCGTTGGAGCGATCAAGGGTTTTGGAGCGGTCAGTAGTACAGGCAGATTGGGAGCCGCGCTGCCTTCAATGGCCTTGAGGAAGGAGCGCACCAGCAGGCTTTCGCTGCGCTCCTTCATGCAATAGACATAGGTGGTGGTGCTGGCCGGGTCGCCGGCAATGCGCACGGGCCTGAAGCGCGGGTCGGCGATGAATTCGGCTTCGGACACGGCGCCGATGCCCAGGCCGCGCGCCACGGCCTCGCGTATGGCTTCGCGGCTGCCGATCTCCAGCTGGGTGCGGGGCTTCACGCCGGCTGCCTGCAGCGCTTTCTCGATAGCGGTGCGCGTGGTCGAGCCTTGCTCACGAAGCAAGAGCGGCAGGCCGTGCAGCTCGCCCAACTCGACTTGCTCGCGCCTTGCCAGCGGATGGTCGATATGGGCAAACAGGATGATGGCGTGACGCGCGTATTCGCGCACCAGCAGCTCGGGCCTGTCATAGAGACCGGCCAGCACCGCCACATCGGTGGTGTAGTTCTCCAGATCGTGCAGCACCTGCTGCGAGTTGCCCATGCGAATCGACAGCTTCATGCCGGGATGGCGGGCGCTGTAGGCCGCCACCATCTCGATCACGTGAAACGGCCCCACGGCGCCGATCTTGAGCTCGCCCTGGTTGAGCTGGCCCGAGTCGCGCAGAAAGAATTCTGTTTCCGCCTCCAGTGCCAGCAGCTTCTGTGCCAGCGTCATGAGCTTGTGGCCGGCGCCGGTGAGCGTCATGCGATAGCCCTGGCGATGGAAGAGCTCGATCTGGCTTTGCCGCTCCAGCGTGGCTATCTGGCTGGAGACCGTGGGCTGGCTGACGCCCAGGGCGCGGGCCGCCGCGCTCAGGCTGCCTTGCTGGGCCACGGCGATAAAGGCTCGATAGCGGGCGGTGCTCATGCAGGTTTCATCTCAAGGTTTGATCTATGGAAGCTGTCAAAACTGATTCTGAAACCTTCACATGACAGTCATATGTCGTCCCTAATATTTGCGTCAACGCACTGCAGTGACGGTGCGATGGCGGCAGCTCAGCCGCACTCTACAGACGCACTTGCAAAGGATGAAATCCATGACGATGACCCGCAACACCTGGCTTAAAGCCGCAGCCGCCAGCTTGGCCCTGGCCGCCACCACCGGCGTCATGGCGCAGCAACCCACCGAGCTGCGCGTGGGCCTGATCCCTTCCGAGGATGCCCAGGCCATGATGCGCGCCAGCCAGCAGGTCATGGACCAGCTGGCCGCCAAGACCGGGCTGAAGATCAAGCCCTTTGTGGCCAATGACTACAACGGCGTGATCGAAGCCATGCGCTCGGGCAAGATCGACGTGGCCTACTTCGGGCCCTTCTCCTATGTGCTGGCCAGCCAGCTGGCAAATGCCGAGGCCTTTGCCATTCTCGTGGCCAAGAAGTCGGGCAAGAGCTCGTACAACAGCATCATCATCAGCAAAAAGGACAAGGGCCTGGGCACCGTGCCCCAGTTGCAGGGCAAGACCTTTGCCTTTGTCGATCCCAGCTCGGCATCGGGCCATCTGTTTCCCAAGGCCGGCCTCAAGGGCGAGGGCATCGATACCGACAAGTATTTCTCCCGCGTGATCTTCTCGGGCTCGCATGACGCCAGCATCATGGCCGTGGCCAACGGCAAGGTGGATGCGGCGGCCGTGGCCGATCCCATCTTCCAGACGGCGGTGGCCAAGGGCCATGTGAAGGCCGAGGATTTCCAGGTCATCTGGCGCTCCAAGGACATCCCCGAGTCGCCCATGGCCTGGCGCAAGAATCTGGACGAAGCCACCAAGAAGAAAGTGGCTGCGGCACTGGCCGAGATCAAGGGCCTGCCCTGGGGCGACCGTGGCGAGCTCAACGGTTTTGCGCCCACCAGCGATCAGGCCTACGACGTGGTGCGCCAGACTGCCAAGGCGCTGAATCTGGACCTCGGGAAGATGAAATGATCAGCATCCGCAATCTGCGCAAAAGCTATGGCAGCAACCATGTGCTGAATGGCATAGACATGGATGTGAAGGCCGGCGAGTTCGTGGTGATGTTAGGTCTGTCGGGTGCCGGCAAGTCCACCTTGTTGCGCTGCATGAACGGGCTGAATCAGCCCGACAGCGGCCAGCTGCAGGTGGGCGGCATCGACCTGATGCGCAGGCACTCGCGCCGCGAGCTGGCCCGCCATGTGGCCATGGTCTTTCAGCACCACAACCTGGTGCAGCGCCTGTCGGTGCGCAAGAACGTGCTCACGGGGCGGCTGGGTCAGGTCGGCACGCTGGCCTCGGTGCTGCAGCTGTTCAAGCAAAGCGATATCGCACTGGCCGATGCCTGCCTGCAGCGTGTGGGCCTGGCCCACAAGGCCGATGAGCGCACCGAAGCGCTCTCGGGCGGGCAGATGCAGCGCGTGGGCATTGCCCGTGCCTTGGCGCAGCAGCCGCAGCTGATTCTGGCCGACGAGCCCGTGGCCAGCCTGGATCCCAAGACCGCGCGCAGCGTGCTGCAGTATCTGCGCGATGCCACGCGCGAGCTCGGCATTGCCGTGGTCTGCAATCTGCACCAGGTTGATTACGCCCGGGAGTTTGGCGATCGCATCGTCGGCCTGTCGCAAGGGCGCATGGTGTTTGACGGCGTACCGGCGATGTTGGACGAGGCTGCGCTCAACGCCATCTACAGCGGTGAGCCTCAGCCCGCCGGACATGCCCCAGAGCAGGGCGCTGCGCTGCATCTCAGCAGCACCGCAGTCGGCAACTGGCTGCCCGGGGCGATGTCGCCAGCCACTGCCGCAGGAGGTCTGCAATGAACAGCCAGAGCTTGAAACAGACCGATCGTTGGCAATGGACGGCGGGGCGCCCCGAAAGCACTGGCGGCTGGCTGGGCTATGCCGCAATGGCCTTGGCCATCGGCTGGGTGCTGCACTGGAGTGCTGCGGGCGCGCAGATGAGCTGGAGCGAACTGGCAGGCGGCATGCCGCAGATTGGCGACTTTCTCTCACGCTCGGTGCCGCCGGACTGGAGCATGCTGCCGCGCCTGTGGGCACCGGCGCTGGAGACAATACAGATCGCCATCTGGGGGACTTTGCTGAGCGTGATTCTGGCCCTGCCTTTGTCTTTCATTGCCGCCAGCAATCTGCACGGCTGGCACTGGCTGCGTCGCATCACGCGCCAGTTTCTCAATGTGATCCGCAGCATCAACGAGCTGATTCTGGCGCTGGTATTTGTCTCGGCCGTGGGCCTGGGCCCCTTCCCCGGCGTGCTGGCCCTGGCCCTGCACGGCATGGGCATGCTGGCCAAGTTCTTTGCCGAAGCCATCGAGGAAATCGACGACGGCCCGCTGCAGGCCTTGCGCAGCGCTGGTGCCAGCCAGCTGCAGATCATCGCCTTCGGTGTGGTGCCCCAGGTCATCACCGCCTGGATTGCCGTGGTGCTCTACCGCTTCGAAGTCAATCTGCGTTCGGCCACCGTGCTGGGCATGGTCGGAGCGGGCGGTCTGGGCTTCGAGCTGGTCAGCAGCCTCAAGCTGTTCCGCTACCAGGAGACCGCGACCTGCATCATCGTCATCACGGTGATGGTGATTGCAGCCGACATGGCATCTAACTGGCTGCGCAGCCGCATACAGCAGGGCACTCGCCACTGATCTCGCTGCGGTGCCGGTGTGTGCCGCAGTGCTTGAACCATCAAAAATATGAGCTATCAGCGCTTGGTACATAAGCGCCAAGGGCTGATTTCGCTCAAAAAATGTCAAAAGGCTTTCTCGTGTGGACCTATCACAACCCCGTGCATATCAGCGTGGGTCGCAACAGTCTCGATCAGCTGCCGGCCCTGCTGGCCGGGCGCAGCTGCCTGCTGGTCACCTTTCCCGAGGCCCAAAGCCTGGGCCTGGTGCAGTGCATGCGCCAACTGCTGGGAGCGCAGCTTCGCGGCGTGATCGACAGCATTGCCCCCAATCCCGATGTGCAGTGGCTGGCGCCGCTGTACGAGCAGGTGCAGCGTGACCATGCCGAGGTGCCCGTGATCGTGGCCCTGGGGGGCGGCAGCGCCATCGACTCGGCCAAGGCCTTGATCTGCCATACGCCCGGCGGCCGCTTTGCCGATCTGCTGGCGCTGCTCAAGCAGGGTGGCCAGTTGGGGGCGGGAGGGCACAAGGCCCTGATCGCCATCCCCACCACTGCTGGCACGGGCAGCGAAGTCACGCCCTGGGCCACGATCTGGGATCAGGCCGCCGGCCAGAAGTATTCGCTGCACCAGTCCTGCACCTGGCCCGAGGCCGCGGTCATCGATGCCGAGCTGATGACCAGCCTGCCGGCCGGCGCCACGCTGGCCTCGGGGCTGGATGCGCTGTCGCATGCGCTGGAATCTATCTGGAACGTGAACCGCAACCCGGTCTCCATGGTGCTGGCCGTGCAGTCGGCGCGCCGCACCCTGGCCACGTTGCCCGCCCTGATGCAGGATCTGGATAACGCGCAGCTGCGCAGCGAGATGGCCGAAGCCGCGCTGATGGCCGGCCTGGCTTTTTCTAACACCAAGACCGCACTCGCGCATTCGCTGTCCTACGACATCACGCTGCAGCATGGCGTGCCGCACGGCCTGGCCTGCTCGTTCAGCTTGCCCCTGGTGCTGGAGATGGCGATGGGCGCAGATGCGGTGGCCGATGCCGCCTTGCTCTCCATCTTCGATGCCAGCACGCCTGCTGTGGCTATCGAGCGTCTGCGCAGCGTTCTGCAAGGGCTGGGCGTTGCCACTGATCCGGCCCACTACGGTGTGCAGCCCCAGGCCTGGAGCGCCATGCTGCAAAAAGCTGCCAGCGGACCGCGCGGTCGCAACTTCATACGCTCTCTGAGCTGAGTCCTGCAACCCGATCACGTTCCCGCTTTCCATCCTGTTGAAGTCACCACTGAAAAAATCATGAACTCCATCGCTCAAGCCGAAACCCTGGTCCTGTCCCAGCCCTCTGTCGACCTGTCACCGCTGCAAGCCGTCATCTTCGACTGGGCCGGCACGCTGGTGGACTTTGGTTCGCTCGCACCCACGCAAATCTTTGTCGAAGCCTTTGCCAGCTTCGGCATCAGCATCACGCTGGTGCAGGCACGCGGCCCCATGGGCCTGTCCAAATGGGACCATATCCACCAGTTGCTGCAGGATGAAAGCATTGCCGCGCAATGGCAGACCGTTTTTGGCCGGACGCCGACCAACGAGGATGTGGATGCCATCTACGCGCGCTTCATGCCGCTGCAGATTGCCAAGGTGGGCGAGTTCTCGGCCCCCATAGCAGGCGCGGTGCAGACGCTGCAATGGTTGCGCGCCCATGGTCTCAAGGTCGGCTCATGCTCGGGTTACCCGCGTGAGGTGCTCAACCAGTTGCTGCCGCAGGCCGAGGGCGCAGGCCTCAAGCCCGACTATGTGGTGGCGGGCGACGAGCTGGAGGCCGGTGGCCGCCCCGGGCCCTTCATGGCACTGGCCAATGTGCTGGCGCTGGGCATTGGCGATGTGCGTGCCTGCGTGAAGGTGGACGACACCGTGCCCGGCATCGAGGAGGGTCTGCGCGCAGGCATGTGGACCGTGGGCCTGAGCCTGTCGGGCAACGAGGTCGGCTATAGCGTGGAGGAGTTTGCCAGGGCGCCCGAGCAAGAGGTCGAGGCTCGTGTCGCCGTGGCCGAAGCCAAGCTCAAAAAGGCCGGTGCCCATTACGTGGTGCGCAGCGTGGCCGATCTGCCGGCCGTGCTGGTGCAGATCGCGGCCGAGATGCGTGCGGGAAAAATGCCGTTCTAGGACTCGGTTCTGGAGCTTGCAGACCCGGTTGCGAGCCCGGCCCTGAAAAGCCAAGCCCCAGGCCTGACGGCCCGGGGCTTTTTTATGCAGTTGGGGCTCAGCCTGCGGGTGTCTGCGCCTCGGGATCGAGCTGCTCGTGGTGCTCGATGACCTTGCGCATCAGCTGTGTGAAGAGTTCGCGCTCGGTCTCGCTCAGCGGGTCCAGCATCTGCTGCTGGGCTTGCAGCACGGAGGGGCCGGCATCCGCCAGCAGGGCCTGGCCCTCGGGCGTCAGGGACAGCAGACGCACGCGGCGATCCTTGGCCGTGTGCTGGCGCAACAGCAGACCACGAGCTTCCAGGCGGTCGATCACGCCGCCGATGGTGGATTTGTCAAAGCCCACTTCCATGCTCAGCGTGCGCTGGTCTATGCCCGGCAGATGCACCAGTTTCTGTAGCACGGCAAATTGCAGCGGCGTCACGCCCCAGGCTTCGGTGGCCTGGCTGAACACAGCCACGGCCACCTGTTGCAGGCGGCGTATGCCGTGGCCGGGAAAGGTTTCCACCTCCAGGCGTGGAAAGACGGGGTGGCTGCTGGCGCTGTCTGAGGCAACGTTTGGCAGTGCAGAGTTAATCATGGTTTTCCCTAGGTGGGGTTGGCATTTCAAGCTTCGAATAATACGATGCATGCATTTGGTATGCATACATACTATTTGTGTGCGGACTGATTGGGCAGACACTGGCGTCTGCGCACTTGAAGAACTTGAGGCCTCCATGCAGTTTCATTTGAACGGTTTTCGTCCCGGCAACCCCTTGATCGCTCCAGCTTCGCCGCTGGCCCCTGCCCATACCGAGACCGTGCCCTCACAGGTCGATGTGCTGATCGTGGGCTGCGGTCCTGCCGGCCTGACGCTGGCCGCGCAACTGGCGGCCTTTCCCGATATCCGAACCTGCATCGTGGAACAAAAGGAAGGCCCCATGGAGCTGGGCCAGGCCGATGGCATTGCCTGCCGCACCATGGAGATGTTCGAGGCCTTCGAGTTCGCCGACTCCATCCTCAAGGAGGCCTGCTGGATCAACGATGTTACTTTCTGGAAGCCCGACCCCGGCCAGCCCGGTCGGATCGCCCGCCATGGCCGCGTGCAGGACACGGAAGACGGTCTGTCCGAGTTCCCTCACGTCATCCTGAACCAGGCGCGCGTGCACGACCACTATCTGGAGCGCATGCGCAACTCGCCCAGCCGTCTGCAGCCGCACTACGCCCGCCGAGTGCTGGATGTGAAGGTCGACCACGGCGCTGCCGACTATCCGGTCACCGTGACGCTGGAGCGATGCGACGCCGCCCATGCCGGTCAGATCGAAACCGTGCAGGCCCGCTATGTGGTGGGCTGCGACGGCGCGCGCAGCAATGTGCGCCGGGCCATTGGCCGCCAGCTGGTCGGCGATTCGGCCAATCAGGCCTGGGGCGTGATGGATGTGCTGGCCGTGACGGACTTCCCCGATGTGCGCTACAAGGTGGCCATTCAGTCCGAGCAGGGCAATGTGCTCATCATCCCGCGCGAAGGCGGTCACCTGGTGCGCTTTTATGTGGAGATGGACAAGCTCGATGCCGACGAGCGTGTGGCCAGCCGCAACATCACGGTGGAGCAACTGATAGCAACCGCCCAGCGCGTGCTCCATCCCTACAAGCTCGAAGTCAAGAACGTGCCCTGGTGGTCGGTGTACGAGATCGGCCAGCGCATCTGCGCCAAATATGACGATGTGGCCGATGCCGTGGCCACGCCGGACTCGCCCCTGCCGCGCGTCTTCATCGCCGGCGATGCCTGCCACACCCACAGCCCCAAGGCCGGGCAGGGCATGAATTTCTCCATGCAGGACAGCTTCAACCTGGGCTGGAAGCTGGCTGCCGTGCTGCGCAAGCAATGTGCGCCCGAGCTGCTGCACACCTATTCGTCCGAGCGCCAGGTCGTGGCCCAGCAATTGATCGACTTCGACCGCGAATGGGCCAAGATGTTCAGCGACCCAGCCAAGGAAGGCGGCCAGGGCGGTGTGGACCCCAAGGAATTCCAGAAGTACTTCGAACAGCATGGCCGCTTCACGGCTGGCGTGGGCACGCACTATGCGCCATCCGTGCTGACGGGGCAGGCCACGCATCAGGCACTGGCCAGCGGCTTCACGGTGGGCATGCGCTTCCATTCCGCACCGGTGGTGCGCGTCTCCGACGCCAAGCCCGTGCAGCTGGGCCACTGCGGCAAGGCCGATGGCCGCTGGCGCCTGTATGCGTTTGCAGGCCCGAACGACCTGGCGCAGCCCGAGTCCGGCCTGCTGGCGCTGTGTCGCTTCCTGGAGAGCGATGCCGCATCGCCGCTGCGCCGCTTCACGCCATCCGGCCAGGATATCGACAGCATCTTCGATCTGCGTGCCGTCTTCCCGCAGGCTTATACCGAGGTGGCACTGGAGACGCTGCCTGCCTTGCTGCTGCCCCCCAAGGGCCAGCTGGGAATGATCGACTATGAAAAAGTGTTCAGCCCCGATCTGAAGAATGCCGGTCAGGACATCTTCGAGCTGCGCGGCATAGACCGCCAGCAGGGCGCTCTGGTGGTGGTGCGTCCCGACCAATATGTGGCCCAGGTTCTGCCCTTGGGCGATCACGCTGCACTGAGCGCCTATTTCGAGTCTTTCATGCGGGCCTGAGAGCCCGCGACCTAAGGGCTACTGAGCAGCATCAACGCCTGGAAGGTGTTTCAGGGAGGGCATGCCCCTCCCTTTTTTGCGTCCGGGGCGGTGCGAGCGGGCGCTGCTTGCTACGATGTTTGCTTGTGCTCAAGAGGAGAAGACATGCTGTTGATCGTGGGTACCGTGCGTTTGCCATCCGAAAACCTGGCCCTTGCCCGACCTGCCATGCGTGCCATGGTGGAGGCCTCGCGTGCCGAGCCGGGCTGTCTCGAATACGGCTATGCCGAGGATGTGCTGGTGCCGGGGCTGATCCATGTGAAGGAGCTGTGGGAGGATCAGGCGGCGCTGGATGCACATTTCGCCTCCGCGCATATCCAGGCCTGGCGTGCCGCCTGGCCGGAGCTGGGGATCGGGCAGCGGGATCTGCGGCTCTACGAGGTGCAGGCCCCGCGCGCCACCTGAGCTGTATGCCGCCCGGCTGTGGCCGCCGCTTAAAGGCACCTGGATTGACGGCACCTAGCCTGGAGCCTGCTGCAGCCTGATGATGTCTACCGATATTTCCACTGCCGTCACGGCGCAACGGTTTTCAAGCCAGTGCGTGGTGTTCCTGTCTTCGGGCCAGCCCACGCCCGGGCCGTAGTCGGTGGCCACGCCGTTTCTATGGTCGGTAATGCATCCTTCGAGGATGTAGACCATGCCGGGTCGGTCCCTGTGGTCGTGAAGCGGGCCGAACACGCCGCCCGGCGCCATGGTCACCAGGCGCATGCGAAGCTGGCGCCCCGACATGCCTTCGATCTCGGGGCCCAGGTCGAGCGTGGCCAGCATTTGCACGGCCACCCCCCTGGTCTGGGGGACTTGCTGTTGCTTGGACATTCTTTGCTCCTTCGCGCCTCGTCATGGCCGTTGAAGCGAACCTGTCTTCGCTCAGGCCGGTTGCCAAAAGTGTGATCTCTTGCTGGCGCACAGCAAAGCCAAACCCATGTCATTGGCGTGGCGCATTTTCCATGTCCATTGCTGGGCGGGGAGAGGCGCTGCGGCCTGCACGGCCTGGCACTTGTCCCCGGAGCAGACGCCTGGAGGGTGATTCCCTGACAATGCGCCCATGACTTCCCAAGAACAACCGCGCAACCCGCTGCATGGGCTGACGCTTGAGCGCATCGTTACCGATCTGGTGGATTACTACGGCTGGCGCGAGCTGGGGCGCCGGGTGCCCGTGCGTTGCTTCAATCTGGATCCCAGCATCTCTTCGAGCCTGAAATTTCTGCGCAAGACGCCCTGGGCGCGCGAACAGGTGGAGCAGCTGTATGTACAGACCCAGCGTGCCGATGAGCGCGAGCAGCAGCGGCGCGCGAGAAGATCGGAGCGCTCCGAGGACTGATCCGGCGCCGGACCGCATCAAGAAGAAACCGCAGTCAGGCGGCTTTTGCCCGTGTGGGGTGACAGCTATGGCTGGGCAGTCCCGGCTGCGCGAACCCGTTCCAAAGAATCAGGCGCCCAGTTGCTGCGCATGGTGGCGCAGATGGTCGTCGACAAAGCTCTGGATGAAATAGTAGCCATGGTCGTAGCCCGCATGCCGGCGCAGCGTGAGCGGCTGACCGGCCTTGGCGCAGGCGGCTTCGAAGGCTTCGGGCAGCAATTGCTTTTCGATCAGGAACTTGTCGGCCAGGCCCTGGTCGATGAGGATGCCTGCGGGATAGGGGGCAGAGGCTTGCGCGCCCATCAGCTCGCTGGCGTCATGCCTGGCCCATTCGGCCTTGTCTTCGCCCAGATAGCCGCTGAAAGCCTTGTGGCCCCAGGGGCAGTTGAGCGGGTTGGCAATCGGTGCAAAGGCCGAGACCGACTTGAACCGGCCGGGGTGGCGCAATGCCAGGGTCAGCGCGCCGTGGCCGCCCATGCTGTGGCCGAAGATGCCCAGACGCTGCAGGTCCACGGGCAGCTTGCTGCCGACCAGGGGCAGCAGGTCATTGAGGATGTAGCTCTCCATGCGCCAGTGCAGCGCCCAGGGCTTGGTGGTTGCGTCCAGGTAGAAACCGGCGCCCACGCCAAAGTCCCAGCTGTCGGCCTCGCCCGCCAGACCCGCGCCGCGCGGGCTGGTATCGGGGCAGATCAGGGCGATATTGAGTTCGGAGGCCAGGCGCTGGGCGCCGGCCTTGATCATGAAGGTTTCCTCGGTACAGGTCAGACCCGCCAGATAGAGCAGGGCCGGCACTTTCTCGCCCATCACGGCCTTGGGCGGCAGATAGACCGAGAACTTCATGGCGAGGCCGATCTCGGAACTATGGTGTTCGTAATAGCGCTGAGCGCCGCCAAAGCAGGCGTGGGCGTTCTTGAGTTCCATGGCAGTCACTCCTAAAAGAAAAGCTGCTTGCGCTCGTCAATCAAGCGTTTGCAGCTGTTTTATATATAAATATGAATCAAAGCATGCGCAAGCAGCTATGAAATTAAAAGCGCTGGGTGGTTCTTCAAAACTGGCGCGGGCCATCGATGAGACACCGAGGAAGCGCCGCCGCGCACCGAGGGTGTCGTCCCCCTTCCGCGAAGCGAGAAAGGGGGAAGGCGCGGGGCCGCCCAGGCGAAGCGCCTCAGGGGGTTACGAAGCGTCAGCGTAGTTCACCACCGAGCGGATCGACTTGCCTTCGTGCATCAGGTCGAAGGCTTCGTTGATCTTGGCCAGGCCCATGGTGTGGGTGACGAAGGGTTCGAGCTGAATCTTGCCAGCCATGGCGTCTTCCACCATGCCGGGCAGCTCGCTGCGGCCCTTGACGCCGCCAAAGGCCGTGCCCAGCCACTTGCGGCCGGTCACCAGCTGGAAGGGGCGGGTCTTGATCTCCTGACCGGCACCGGCCACGCCGATGATGACCGACTGGCCCCAGCCGCGGTGGGCGCATTCCAGCGCCGCGCGCATCACGTCCACATTGCCTATGCATTCAAAGCTGTGGTCCACGCCCCAGCCCGTCATCTCGACGATCACTTGCTGGATGGGCTTGTCGAAGTCCTTGGGGTTCACGCAGTCGGTGGCGCCAAAGGTCCTGGCCAGCTCGAACTTGCCGGGGTTGGTGTCGACGGCGATGATGCGGCCGGCCTTGGCCAGCTTGGCGCCCTGGATCACGGCCAGGCCGATGCCGCCCAGGCCGAACACGGCCACGGTGTCGCCTTCCTGCACCTTGGCAGTGTTCTTGACCGCGCCCAGACCGGTGGTCACGCCGCAGCCCAAGAGGCAGACCTGCTCGGGGTTGGCATCGGGGTTGACCTTGGCCAGCGAGACGGCAGCAACCACGGTGTATTCGCTGAAGGTCGAGCAGCCCATGTAGTGATAGATGGGCTCGCCCTTGTAGCTGAAGCGCGTCGTGCCGTCGGGCATCACGCCCTTGCCCTGGGTGGCGCGCACGGCCACGCACAGATTGGTCTTGCCGCTCTTGCAGAACAGGCATTCGCCGCATTCGGCGGTGTACAGCGGAATCACATGATCGCCGGGCTTGACGCTGGTTACGCCTTCGCCCACTTCCACCACAATGCCTGCGCCTTCGTGACCCAGCACGGCGGGGAAGATGCCTTCGGGGTCGTCACCGCTCAGGGTGAAGGCGTCGGTGTGACAGACGCCGGTATGGGTGATCTTGACCAGCACCTCGCCAGCCTTGGGCGGCGCGACGTCGATCTCGACGATTTGCAGGGGTTCTCCAGCTTTGAAGGCTACGGCGGCGCGGGATTTCATGGGCAGGTCTTTCTTGGAAGGCTGAGGATGCGGTGGCTGCCCGGGGCAGGGCCGAGGCCTGACTGGGCGCACCGGTTGTGAAGTGTGAATGTAGGCGATCCCGTCGCCCTATGGAAATTCGTGGCCGCAGATGGCGGCTCTTTGGCCGAATGTCACATGGTTCGCGGGATCGTCTTCTGTCGACTGGCGATGCCATGAATCCTGATCAGCCGCTTTGCACTCCGGCTGAGGCCGCCATCATAGGGACGGCATGGCCGGCGTCCATCCTGCCGCTGGCGGGCCCTTGAACATCATCAGCAACTTGACCGCGTTCTTGCTGGCGGTTCGGGCAGCATGCGTTGCAGCATTGATCGGGGAGGATCCGGTCGTCACACCCGAGTCGGATCATCGCGGGCAGCACAGAGTATTGGCGCGCCTAGCGTCTCCAGCTCAATCCTCATTCGGTATCAGCGTCCCCCATACCGGCAGGTGTGCGTCTGGTGGCGCCGGGCCGTCATAGGCCGGCTGCACCTCAATGGCGGGCTTGCCCTCCTGGCAATCGATGAAGCCCCATTGACTGGGACGGTAGCGCGCCTCAGGGCCGTCGGGGGCGCCGACCAGAAACTCGGCCTGAATGTCATAGTCGATCAAGGGCACATGCAGGCTGGCGATATCGCCCTTGCGGCATTCCAGATAGGAGCGCTTCGGGTCGACCACCCAGGCGCCATAACCCGGGTTGACGTCGGGATCGAAGTGGAACACCGGACCGAGGCGCTGGTCGCGGGCAAGCTCCAACACGCCGTTGCCGATGGCGCTGACCCAGGCACCTGCAATTTGCACCGGTTGCGTAAAGCGCGCCGCACTCAGTCCTCGCAGGCCAAGCGGTCGCTGGCGCTCGCCGTTGTCAAAGGCGTCGTAGCGGTTGATCAAGGTGCCTTTGGGGAATAGCTGCTCCCCATAGCGGAAGTCCTCGGGCAGCACGAAGCGCTGTCGACTTTCGCGATAGTGGGCCCGCAGCGTCACGGCCTCTTCAATCTGCACTAGCTTGCGCGCCAGCACCAGGCCCCAGAGATCGCCGGCCAGGGCCAATATGGCCACCACCACGACGGGCCAGTGCCAGAACGGCGGGCGCTCGGAGGCGGGCGTATGTCTATGGCGCAGCCACCAGAACAGCCCGCGCAGCAGCAGCCACAGGCTCAGGCCGGCTGCCACCAGGGGGGCGAGCAGCAGCAACAGCATGGGCAGGGTAAAAAGAGGTCCGGGAATCATGGGCGGAAAAAGGGGCAGAAGCCCCGGACTTTAGCAGTGGATGCGACTGCCTGCACTAGCTGCCGAGAGGGCTTGCGTATAGTCGAGGCTCGTGCGCTGCAAGTGCCTGCAGCGCTGGTTGTATATGCTCGAACTGCTCTGATTTTTGTATGGAACACCATCACGCTGGCGCCCACCGCGTCGATCTGGTTGTCTACCCCGGCTTCAAGGCGCTGGAGGCCATAGGCCCCATGTCCGTGTTTGACTATGCCAATGTGCATCTGCGGCACAAAGGCCTGCCTGACGGATATGTGGTGCGGGTGGTAGCGTCACAGGCCGGTCTGGTGCCCTCGGACACCTTGATGGGCTTGCAGGCCAGCCATACCCTGGCGCAGGTCGAGGCCGAGGGCACGGGGTGCACGGTGCTGCTGGTGGGTGCGCGCCATATCGAGCAAGTGCTGGCGGCTTCGCCCGAGCTGGTGGACTGGGTGGCGCGAGTGGCTCCCGGGGTCGGGCGCATGATCGCGCTGTGCAGCGGCAGTTTTTTTCTGGCAGCAGCCGGTTTGCTCAATGATCGCCGCGCGGCCACGCACTGGAGTGTGGCCGGGGCGCTTGCCCAGCGTTATCCGCGGGTGCAGGTGGATGCCGATGCGATCTATGTGTGCGACGAAATCAAGGACAGCGACGGCATGCGTCAGCTCTGGACTTCGGCCGGTGTCACTGCCGGCATTGATCTGGCACTGGCGGTGGTGGAGCATGATTTCGGCCATGCGCTGGCACTGCAGGTGGCGCGCGATCTGGTCATGTATCTCAAACGCCCTGGCGGCCAGTCGCAGTTCAGCGTATCCCTGGCCGCACAGGCCACGCAGCACAGCGCAGTGCAGGCCGCTCAGCAGTGGGTGCTGGAGCACCTGGACCAGCCCATGCCGCTGGCGCTGCTGGCGGGCAAGGCGGCGATGAGCGAGCGCAATTTTCGCCGCGTCTTTCAGCAGGAGACCGGCTGCAGTCCCAGCAGCTTTGTGGAAAACGCTCGCCTGGAGCGGGCCAAGCAGCTGTTGGAGAATCTGGGCTCTGTGCCCCTCAAGACCGTGGCCGCCAAGGTCGGGTTGGGCTCGGAGCAAGCGCTGCGACATCTGTTCGTGCGCAAGCTGGGTATCACGCCTGTGGCTTACCGGGAGCGGTTCGGAGACTGATGGGCTTGCGGCGTTCTGTCGGAAGCAGCCGGCTTTCGGCCAGCCGATCAGAACAGAGGGCTCTTGAAGAAATCCAGAGCGGCCTTGGCGGCAGCAAAATTGCGCTCAATCTGCGCCTGTTGCTCATCGTGGTTCGCGGTCTCGACGGCAGGTTCGGCAGCGGACTTGGTCCTCTTTGGCGCCGCAGTTCTTTTCCTGTCTAGGCAGGGGGCATCCGAGCGGGATGCGGGTGCCAGTGCTGGAGCCTTGGGTGCGAGCAACCGGGTCAGGTCCAGCTCGGGATTGAGCTGCCACAGGCAGGACACATAGGTCGCCATGGCCACGGCCGGGTCGCCGCGCTCTATGCGTGCCATGGTGGGCTGGGAAATACCCAGCCGCTCTGCCCACTGCGTCTGTGTTTCGCCCCGACTCTTGCGCAGGGCCACGATGTGCTGGGCCAGCTGCGTTATCTGCAAAAGAATGGCGGGCGGAAACTCTGCGGGACTGGTGTTCTGGCGAGGCATATGCCAATAGTAGGCAGATTTGGGGAGTGCTCAGGGCAAACAGGGCACTCTTTGCATTGAGTCAGCAGTTTTCTTGACTGTCCTACGAAGCGGCCAGATCAAGTCTGCAAGCATGGGCGGCGATGGATCGTCAACACGGTCCTGGAGTTGCTCATGAAGTTTGTTCACTGGCTCTACACCCTGACCCATTCGCTGATTGCCCTGCTGTTCGGCCTGGCGGCGTTGTGCCTGATCTGGATGGCGGTCACCAAGGCCTGGGCCGTAATTGCTGCCGGTCTGGAGCCGGAGGCCACGCTGCATGTGGTGGAGGCGCTGGGCATTCTGGCCTCAGGCGTGGTGGCTCTGCAGATTTCCCAGACCGTGATTGAAGAAGAGGTGGTGCGCGACGCCCATATCAGCGGCCCGACAAGAGTGCGTCGCTTTCTCTCACGCTTTATGGTGGTGCTGGTGGTCGCCCTGGCCGTCGAGGGATTGGTCGCCACCTTCAAGGCCCAGGAGCAGCCCGAGAAGCTGCTGTATTCCGCCGCCTTGGTCATTGCCGTCGGCATGCTCATGGTCGGCTGGGGGGTGTTTGTGCACCTGAATCGTTCGGCGGAGGAACTGGAGCCCGAGGCCATGGAGGAGGCCAAGAGCGAGGACCGCAAGGTCAGCAACGACCACTGACTCAGGACTCAGGTCGGCAGTCGATACAGCGTCCCGTTGAATGCCACGGCGCCGCTGCCATGCAGCGCATCGAGCTGCGTCAGCACCAGCTCGCGTACCGGCGCGGTGACAGCGCTCAGGCCCAGCAGCCGGGCCACAGCAACGGGCAGTTCCTCGCGCTGGCCGCCCAGGCTGCTCCTGAGGGCCAGAGCAATCGCTGCACGGATCTCGGCTGGCGGCAGGCAATCGATGCGGCGCAGATTGGCCGAGCCTACCTCTGCGCGATTGCGTACCCGCACCGCTCGTCCCGGCAGGTCGAGAAACTCTCCCTCTGCGGCCAGTGCCTCATCGGCCAGCAGCGATTGGCGTGCCTGCTCCAGCGCATCGCGCACGCGGCTGCCGGCGCGTTGCAGGCCCCAAAGCGTACGCATGCGAGTGACCAGTTCGTCGAAATGAATCGGTCCTTCCAGCTCCACTGCCTGGTGCATCAGCTGGGCCAGCTTTGCGGTGGATTGGCTGTGCAGTTCTCCGGAGGGAACGGCAAAGCGGGCTTCCTGGTAGAGGCTGTCGTCAGGGCCGGCGGCCGATTCCTTCTCGGCGCTTCCGGCATCGGACCGTGCTGCGCGTTCTATGACTTCTGTGGCTGTCTGTGACTGATGGGTGGCCATTACCGGCTGAACTGGTTCGGCCTGTTTGCGCTGCCTGGCAGCTTCGACGGCGGCCAGGACGCGCTCGGTCTGGGCACGCGGCTGGCGGAACCAGTCGCAGCCCCAGATGCGCAGCAGCGTCCAGCCCTGGCTCTCCAGCACGGACTGGCGCAGGCGGTCGCGGTCGCGCGCAGAGCGGCTGTGGTGATAGCTCATGCCGTCGCACTCGATGCCCAGCAGATAGCGGCCCGGCTGCTCTGGATCGACCACGGCCAGATCGATGAAGAAGCCCGCAATGCCGATCTGCGTCTGCACCTGCAGACCCTGGGCCGTCAGCGCTTCGTACACATCTTCTTCGAGCGGCGACTCCAGATCGCGTCCGCTGATGCCGGCCAGGGCCAACTGACCGGTGGCCGCGTATTGCAGGAATACCTTGAGCGCAGCCACGCCCTTGCCCTTGCCGCGTTCCAGATCGATATCGTCGGCGGTGATGGACGAAAACACCTCGCAGCGTTGCTTGGCGCGCGAGATCAGCACGTTCAGGCGGCGCTCGCCGCCATCGGCGCTCACCGGGCCGAAGCGCATGGGCAGATAGCCTTGCGCGTTGCGCGCATAGGCCACCGAGATGAAGATCACATCACGCTCGTCGCCCTGCACGTTTTCCAGGTTCTTGATGAAGAAGGGTTCGTTGGGATGGGCGACAAAAAAGGACTCTGCCTCGGGCTGCTGGCGACGCAGCAGTTCCAGCTCGTCCTGGATGGCGACTTTTTGCTGCAGCGAGAAAGCGGCCACGCCCAGGCTGAGCTGCGGCGACTGCTGTGCGTGCTGCATGATGGCGCGCGCAATGGTCTGGGCCTCGATGCGGTTGATGCGGCTGGCGCCGCTGTCAAAGCGGCCTTCGGGCAGATGGTGAAAGCGCAGTCCCATGCCCGAGCGGGCCGTGTAGGGGCTGGGTACGACGTAAAGGCTGCTGTTGTAGAACTGCTGGTTGGACACCGCAATCAGCGACTGGTGGCGGCTGCGGTAATGCCAGCGCAGCATGAGCTGGGGCATGCCCTTGGCCAGGCACAAGCTCAGAATGCTCTCCACATCGGCTGCTCCGGCGATGAGCTGGCTGGCGTCCCCATTCTCGTCCTCGTCGTCGAGCTCGTCCTGTTCGCTGGTCATGCGCGAGAAAAAGCGCGTGGGCGGCAGCTGGCGGTCGTCGCCCACCACTACCAGCTGCTTGCAGCGGGCGATGGCGCCCAGCGCATCCACGGGCTCGATCTGGCTGGCTTCGTCAATCACCAGCAGATCGAACTCGACCGCACCAGGCTCCAGAAACTGGGCCACGGACAGCGGGCTCATCATGAACACGGGCTTGATGGCCTGGACGGCTTCGCCTGCGAGCTTGAAAAGCTTGCGCAGCGGCATATGGCCGCGCTTGCGCGCAATCTCGCCATTGAGCACGCCAAGCGGGCCCATGCCGGATGCGCTGCGTGGCACCTGCTCGTAATGCGAGAGTGCCGACTGGGCGCGCGCGAGTTCGATGCGCTCCAGATCCAGCGCCCGGAACTGGCGCACTTTCTGGCTGTGCTGATCGCCGTTGAAGGCGACCAGCTCGGGGTGAGCCTGGGTGGCCTGACGCAGCAGCGCTTCGTAACAAGCGCGCTCGAAGATGGCGGGCAGGGCTCCTTGTGCAATGGATTCATTCTCGAGCTGCTGCACCAGGACGGCCATGCCGGCCGCACGCGCCTGCTCACGGGTGGCGTGGTACGAGGTCCAGTCGAGCAAGGCGTTGGGCTCGGCGACCCATTGTGCAAGGCGCTCGCCAAAGTCGGTCAGCGGGATGCGGGCCAGATTGGTGGCGCCAAAGGCTTCCTGCGTCTCGAGCCGGTAGCCGTCCAGCAAGCTTTGCGCAGCATCCTCGAATGCCTGCAGCGAGGCACTGGCCCGGGCGGCCAGGTCCGCGCAATGTGCGGGCGATGGCAGCTGGGCATAGAGCTGGCGAAAGGCGGCACTGCGGCCCTGTCCGTCGGGGCCGGCCATCCAGCCCAGCACGGCCTGCAGTTGCGCCCAGTCGCTTTGCTCGTCCAGCCACAGGCTGCCAAAGGCATCTGTCCCCAGGGTCTGCTGCTGGCCCAGGTTCTGGCGCAGTTGCTGGGCTTCGATCAGGCTGTCGAGCAGGTTCAGACGCTCTGCCCGTGAGCTCGGCAATGTCGTTTTCAGCTGGCCCTTGAGGTTGGCAATCGCCGCGCGGTAGCCGCTGTTGAAAATGCGAAACAGCGAGTCGCCATATGCTGCGATGCTCTGGCGTGGGGCACTCCAGTCCGCCGTCCAGGCGGATTCGGCAAAGCTGCTACCCAGGTTCTGTGCCTTCAGGCTGAACCGTGTGCCGCATTCCACCAGCTTGTGCAGCTGGCCCAGGCCCTGATCCCAGATACTGTTGGCGACGGCCTGCCGGTCTATGGACGGGGCACTGGCGAGCTGCTGCGCCAGAGTGATCTGCTCATGCAGAGTCTGCAGAGTCTGTGCCGCCGGCGCGCTCAGGGATTGCGCCAGCAGCTCAGCATCCTGCTGCAACCGGGCCAGCATTGCTTGCAGCTTCGGCAGTTGCTGGGCAAAGCGTTGCGCATCCAGCTTGAGCAGCGCCGGATGGCATACGCCGCGCCACGGGTGCCTGGCCACCGGGCTCACCTTGGACACCGCCTGGCGCAGTGCTTCGACAATCTGCTGGCGTGAATGAAAGTCCTCGGGTGACCAGTTCTGTGTGCCTTGCAGCAGATCGGGCAGATGCGCGATCTGCACCGTATCCAGCCGCGCCAGCTGGCCCAGGATCTGATAGGGCGTGAGTGCGCAGGGCGCCAGCGCCTGATGCATGGTCCGGCTGTGTGCGTTGAGCTGCTGCTGCACGTTGCTCAGCTCATGGATGATTTGCTCGCGGTGCTCCACACGCGGTTTGCCCAGATCGCGCGTGGCCTTGAGTTCCTCCAGCACCTTGCGCTTGTTGGCATGGTGGCTGTGCAGTTCCAGACAGGCAGGACCAAGGCCCACGGATTTGAGGCGGCGGTTGACCACCTCCAGTGCGGCCATCTTCTCTGAGATGAACAGCACTTTCTTGCCGTCGGCAATCGCCGCTGCAATCACGTTGGTGATGGTCTGGGACTTGCCCGTGCCCGGCGGGCCTTGAATGACCAGGTTCTCGCCGCGGCGCACGGCTTCGATGGCCAGTGACTGCGAGCTGTCCGCATCGACCACATGGCGCTGGCTGTCCACGGGGATCAGTTGGTCCACATCGGCGTCTTCGGGGAACAGATGTTCGCGTGCCTCGAAGCCGTCCTGCAGCGCGGCGGCAATCAGCGCCTGCTGGTCGAGCCACTTTTCCGGCGGCCAGGTCGCAGTGTCCAGATCGCGGTACATCAGGAACTTGGCAAAGCTGAAGAAGCCCAGCGTCATGGCGTCGGGCAGCACTTGCCAGCCGGGCTGGGCCGCAGCCATGGCGGCGACCGCGGCCAGATAGGCGCGGGGGTCGAAGTCGTCGCCGGCATTGAATTCGGGCAGCTCGAGGCCAAAGTCGGCCTTGAGCTTGGCCGCCAGCGACAGGTTCTCCGCCGCATCTTCCTGCAACCAGGACAGGGTGAAGCGCTCGGCCGCGCTTTTGCGCTCCAGTGCCACGGGCAGCAGAATCAGCGGTGCAAAACGCGGCTTGTCGGGGGCATTGCGGTCGAACCATTGCAGCTGACCCAGCGCCAGAAACAAGATGTTGACGCCCTGTTCCTCGATAAAGGTGCGGGCATCGGAATACATGTCCAGCAGCCGGCGCTGCAGCTTCTCGCTGGACAGGCGCGTCTGCAATTTCAGGTCACGATGGCGCTGGGCCACACCGCGCGCATCGAGCTGCTCGTCGACGCTTTCTTCGGGCTGGGGCAGGGCGAGGGTGGTCTGTGTCTCCTGGGCCTCTGCAGGGGCTGCGGCCGCTTGCTCCTCCTCGGCCTTTGCCGGCGCAAAGCTCATGGCTTTGCTTTCGCCCGCCAGCAGGCGATAGACCTCGTCCGTGCGTTCATCCGCAAAATGCAGCACGCGTGCCGTGGCGGCCTGAGGCAGGCTCAGCAGCCGGTTGCGTGTGGAGAGGTCCAGCAGCGCCTGGCGGCTTTTTTCGAGCTGGCGGGTGATGAGGGCGGAATTCGAGTCTGCGTGCATGGGGCATCAAAAAGCACAGTGAGCTGGCACTTTAGCGTGCTCTCTGGTGCTGCCAACGCTGATTGGCAATGTATGCACTGCGGTTCCGTACCCGTTTTACAAATTGATCACAGTTTCCAGCCGAACTCGAGCGCAATGAAAGCTGAGCATTGGCCGCAGGTCTTTGGTGCAGCGCGGACCGTAACGCTGTAACGCTCACCCTGCCAGCGCACCAGGGCTCCGGCGGCTGCCATGACGGGGCGTGTGTAGTTGGTGCGCAAGCCGGCATAAACGCCAGAGTGCAGATTGCCAAAAGTCAGCGGCGTGTACTCGCCTATGGCGTAGGTGCTCCAGCGGTCGATACTGTTGCGATAGAAGCCGGCCTGCACGGAGAAATTGCTGGAAAACTCTCGTCTGATACCCAGGCCCAGGTTTTCCTCGTTCCATGTTTTGCCACGTTTCCGTTCGCTGAAATGGTGGCTGACCGTGTGCAGATTGATATGCCATGCGCCCGCTGCCTGGCTGACCTGGGCAGACTGATTGACCTCGACGGGCTGAGTGGTCTCGGCAGACTGATCGGCTTCGTCGGCCTGGACTGCGGAGCAGGCAATGACGATGGTCAACCCTGCCAGTGCTTTCAACGATTTCATTGCCGTTCCCCCCGCATCGCTTCACAGGCGCATGCAGACAGGTCAGTGACATCCTTGGCTCGCGTTCGCAGTGCTGCCAAGGGACCTGGCTTATCGATTTTTATTTAAAAAATTCATGTAAACCATGTTTCCTAATGTCTATGACTATCGATGTGGTTGATGTAAGAATAGTTCTTATCTATCGGTGATTGAACTTCAATTGGACTTATGAGGATTTGGGGATTTCTCTGTCGAAAAAGCGGCAGGAAGAGGGTGCGGCTGCGTCCGGCCAGGTTGAAGGCGGTCTCTGTCAGACGCAAAAAAGGCCGCAGGGGCGGCCTTTTTGATGAGCTGAGGCGAGGGAGTTCTCGGCCTTGCGCGGCAGCTTAATCGGCTGGCTGCTGCTTTGCGGCTGCAGCAGCGCGCAGCTTGTCCTTCTTGCTGGGTCTGCGGCCCTTGATGCCGCCGTTGCCGTCCTGCGCGACCGGCGGTGGCGGGACGGCTTCGGTAGGCTCGAAGCCCTGGATTTGCTCCAGATCGATTTCCAGCTGATTGCGCTTGCAGATCAGTTTCCAGTGTGCGGTGTCGGCGGGGCTTACAAAAGTGATGGCGCAACCGGCATGCCCTGCACGGCCCGTGCGGCCAATTCTATGAATATAGTCGGCGGGCGAGCGGGGCAGGTCGTAGTTGATGACCGTGGGCAGCTGTGCGATATCGATGCCGCGCGCGGCCAGGTCGGTGGTGATGAGCAGTTGCCAGCGCTTGGCCTTGAACTGGTCGAGCACGTCCTTGCGCGCACCCTGGCTCATATCGCCGTGGAAGGTGGTGGCGTAGATGCCCGCCTTGTAGAGCTTGTCGGCCAGCATTTCGGCAGTGTGGCGCTTGGCGACAAAGACCAGGGCTCGCTCCCATTCGGGCTGGTTCTCGCCTTGTTTGACGAGCTGGCGCAGCAACTGGGTGCGGCGGGGGCCGTCCACGGCAATGGCGCGCTGGCTGATGTTCTCGGGGCTGGTCGAATGCTCGGCGGCCTGGTCGGCATCGACCTGCACCCGAACGGGATCGTGCAGCAGGCGGGTGGCCAGCGCCTCCACGTTCTGCGGGAAGGTGGCCGAGAGCAGCAGGGTCTGCCGTTTGGCGGGCAGCAGGGCCAGCACGCGGTTGAGTTCTTCGGCAAAGCCCTGGTCCAGCAGGCGATCCGCCTCGTCCAGAACCAGATGCTGCACCGCGTTCAGGCGCACGGCATTGTGCTCCACCAGATCCAGCAGGCGGCCCGGCGTGGCGACCAGAAAGTCGGCGCTGCCACGCAGCTGCATCATCTGCGGGTTGATGGAGACACCGCCATAGACCACGCGGCTGCGTGGTTGCTCACGCAACTGGCGTGTGATGTCGTTCAGGCTTTCATGAACCTGCAGGGCCAGCTCGCGCGTGGGCACCAGAATCAGGGTGGCCAGAGGCCGCACAAAGCCGGTGTGGCCGCGCTTTTGCGCCAGCCAGGCCTGCAGCAGGGGCAGCAGATAGGCCATGGTCTTGCCCGAGCCCGTGGGCGCGCAGGCCCAGAGATCGCGTCCGGCCAGCACGGCGGGGATGGCCTCGGTCTGAATCGGCGTCGCGTCGCGCAGACCCAGGTCGAGTGTGGCATCCAGAAGCTCGGCGCGCAGGCCTAGGGGGGCAAAAGACATAGAAGAATCAATAGCGGTGTGCAGGAGGCGCATTGTGCGGGAATTGCCGCGTCGCAGCGAGGCGCAGGGACAAGCGCGGCGCAGGCTACATTCGCAGGATTACAACCCGCAAGGAGCATCAGCCATGAGTCAGATCACGCATCAAGCCGTTGTCATGACGGAATACGGAGGCCCCGAGGTTCTGCAGATCGCCTCGGTCGCTTCGCTGCCGCTGACGGCTGGACAGGTGCGCGTGCGACACACGCGCATTGGTGTGAACTTTCACGATATCTATGTGCGCTCCGGGCTGTACAAGACGCTGGCGCTGCCGGGCACGCCCGGCATCGAAGCCGTGGGAGTAGTGGCCGAAGTGGGGGAGGGCGTGACTCGCTTCAGACCCGGCGACCGGGTCTGCTATGTCTCTGGCGCCTATGCCATCTACGCCGCCGAGCGCGTGATTGCGGGCGACGAGCTGATTGCCGTGCCCGATGACCTCAGCGACGCGCTGGTCGCATCCAGCCTGCTGCGCGGGCTGACGGCCGATGTGCTGCTGCACCGGGTGGCCCGGGTAGGCCAGGGATCGCGGATCCTGGTCCAGGCCGCCGGTGGCGGCATGGGGCAGATCCTGAGCCAGTGGGCAACGCAACTGGGGGCCATGGTGATCGGCACGGCGGGCAGCGATGCCACGGCAAAAAAGGCCGACCAGGCCGGTTGTGTGGAGGTGATCCGCTATCGCGGCGTGGGCGCCCAGGATGTGGCTGTGCGTGTGCAGCAGTTGACCGGCGGCGAAGGCGTGGATGTGGCTTATGACGGCGTGGGCAAGGACAGTTTCGATGCCTCGCTGGCCAGTCTGGGCATCGGCGGCCAGTTGGTGATGTACGGGCAGTCTTCCGGTCCGGTGCCGCCGCTGGAGATTGCGCGTCTAGCCGCGAAGTCGAACAGCGTGTGCCGGCCCATGGTGTTTCACTTCGTCAAAAAGCCCAGAGAGCGCGATGCCATGGCCGTGCGCCTGTTCGAGGCGCTGCGCAAAAAGCATTTCCGCATGGGCGAGCCGCAGGAGTTTGCGCTGGCCGATGCCGCGCAGGCCCACCGGCAGCTGGAAGCGCATGGAGCCCAGCAGCCGATTTTGCTCGTGCCTTGAAGGGGCTATCTGCGGTAGCGGTCTTACTGCGCGCCGGCTTGGGGGCGTGGCAGATAGACCTCTCGCCATAGGCTGACTTTTTCGTGTTCGTCAAAACGCATGAGCAGCATGGCGACAAAGTGCTGGGCGCTGCCATCGGCCTTGGTGATGCAGACATCCATGGAAAAGACCACGGAGTCCTCGTCGGCCGTGGTGTGCCGGATGTCGTAGCGAATGCCTTCCATGTCCTGCTTCATGCCTTCGAGAAATTCGCGATAGCTCTCGAGGTCCGCTGCATAGTGGCGGCCGTTGGGCTCGACCACGAATTGCTCGGCAAAGCATTCGGCGACCTGCTCGCGGCTCAGCGTGGTGTGACGGTTCAGGTGGCGCTGGTTCCAGTCGAGCACGGCATGGGCCAGCTCCAGATTGCGTTGTCGTTTTGCGTGCATGAAGACCAGTATAGAAGAGCCGATTCCGGGCTCGCTCCGCATTTCTGATGTGGATAGATTTATAAATTTCTATAGCGGCTAGCGCTTTGTATCAATGGATACTGAGATGATTCACACTTGAAATCGACCTGTGTCTTGCGTAACCAGCTATGGTTTTACCAAAGCTGAGATCGGGGGGGACGTAAAAAAGCCCGCGGACTTTGCAGTCTGCGGGCTTTTTGCCACCCTGAGACCCGGAAATCCGGGCCTGGGTGTGCCGATCAACGCTGAGCGATAGGCTTGACGTCGCGCGACACGGAGCCGGTGAACAGCTGGCGGGGACGGCCGATCTTGTACTCGGGGTCGGCCATTTGTTCGTTGAGCTGAGCGATCCAGCCCACGGTACGGGCCAGAGCGAAGATGCCGGTGAACAGGTTGACGGGGATGCCGATGGCGCGCTGCACGATGCCGGAGTAGAAGTCCACGTTGGGGTAGAGCTTGCGCTGGACGAAGTAGTCGTCTTCCAGGGCAATCTTTTCCAGCTTCTTGGCCAGGGCGAACAGGGGATCGTTTTCCAGACCCAGTTCGGCCAGGATTTCGTTGCAGGTTTCCTGCATCAGCTTGGCGCGGGGGTCGTAGTTCTTGTAGACGCGGTGGCCAAAGCCCATCAGCTTCACGCCGCTGGTCTTGTCCTTGACCTGCTCCATGAACTCGCCGACCTTTTCGATGCCGCCATTGGCCTGGATGCCTTCCAGCATGTTCAGGCAGGCCTCGTTGGCGCCGCCGTGGGCAGGGCCCCACAGACAGGCCACGCCAGCGGAGATGGCGGCGAAGGGGTTGGTGCCCGAAGAGCCGCACAGACGCACGGTGGAGGTCGAGGCATTTTGCTCGTGGTCGGCGTGCAGGATGAAGATGCGGTCCAGAGCGCGCTCAACCACGGGGTTGACCTTGTACTCTTCGCAAGGGTTGCCGAACATCATGCGCATGAAGTTGCCGGCATACGACAGGTCGTTCTTGGGGTACATGTAGGGCTGGCCCATACCGTACTTGTATGCCATGGCGACCAGCGTAGGCATCTTGGCGATCAGGCGGATCGCAGCGATGTTGCGGTGCTCTGGGTTGGTGATGTCGGTGCTGTCGTGGTAGAAGGCCGACATGCCGCCCACCAGACCGGTCAGCACGGCCATGGGGTGAGCGTCACGACGGAAGCCGCGCAGGAAGAACTGCATCTGCTCGTTGACCATGGTGTGCTTGGTCACCAGCTCTTCGAAGTTGGCCTTTTCCTTCTCGTTGGGCAGTTCCCCGTACAGCAGCAGGTAGCAGGTTTCCAGGAAGTTGCAGTTCTTGGCCAGTTGTTCGATGGGGTAGCCGCGGTACAGCAGCTCGCCCTTGTCGCCATCGATGTAGGTGATGGCGGATTGGCAGGCGGCGGTAGAGAGGAAGCCCGGGTCATACGTGAACATGCCAGTCTGGGCATAGAGCTTGCGGATGTCGATCACATCCGGGCCGATATTGCCCTGGTACACCGGCATTTCCACACTGGGAGCGCCATTGCTGAAAGACAGCGTTGCTTTGTTGTCAGCGAGTTTCATTTCCAAACTTCCTTCTCTAGTTTGCCTAGCCTACTGGGGACAGTTACCGGGCTGGCGCTTGCGCACCATCTCCAGCACTTCCCTGACTTCTTGGGTATCGAGTTGTCCTTCAGGTTCCTTGCGACGCAAGAAAAGATCCATCAGGTCGTTGTCTGCCAGATCCATCAAGGCAGACAGGCCAGTCGCGTGTCTCCGCGTGAGCTGGCTTCCGTAGGTGGCGAAGAACTGCTCGATGAACAGATCGTTCTCAACCAGACCACGGCGGCTGCGCCACCTCAGCAGGTCGCGCTCACGTTCGTCGAGCAGAGTATTCGTCATCAGCATCAGACGGTTCGACGAACCATCAGCTCCTTGATCTTGCCAATGGCTGCGGTGGGGTTCAGGTGCTTGGGGCACACGTCCACGCAGTTCATGATGGTGTGGCAGCGGAAGAGGCGGTAAGGATCTTCCAGATTGTCAAGGCGCTCGCCCGTGGCTGTGTCGCGGCTGTCCGCGATGAAGCGGTAAGCCTGCAGCAGACCGGCCGGGCCCACGAACTTGTCGGGGTTCCACCAGAACGAGGGGCAGCTGGTGGAGCAGCTGGCGCACAGAATGCACTCGTACAGGCCGTTGAGCTCTTCGCGCTCTTCGGGCGACTGCAGGCGCTCCTTGCTGGGCGATGCGTAGACATCGCTTTGCAGGTAAGGCTTGATCGAGTGGTACTGCTTGAAGAACTGGGTCATGTCCACGATCAGATCGCGGATGACGGGCAGGCCGGGCAGGGGCTTGAGAACGATGTCGCCCTTGAGGGTGTTCATGTTCGTCAGGCAGGCCAGACCGTTCTTGCCGTTGATGTTCATCGCGTCGGAGCCGCACACGCCTTCACGGCAGGAGCGACGGAAGGCAATGGAGGGGTCCATGGCCTTGAGCTTGACCAGGGCGTCCAGCAGCATGCGCTCGTGACCGTCCAGCTCCACTTGCACTGTTTGCATGTAGGGCTTGGCGTCTTTGTCCGGATCGTAGCGGTAGATTTTGAATGTGCGCTTCATTTTGATCTTCTCTCGTGGGCTGCTGAATTAGAACGTGCGGACCTTGGGAGGAACGCTGGCAACGGTCAGGGGCTTGAGGTTCACAGGCTTGTAGGTCAGGCTGTTGGTCGCGCTGTCCCACAGTGTGTGCTTGAGCCATTCCTTGTCGTTGCGGCCCAGGGGGAATTCGGCGTGGTCGGCAGGGTGCTCGTAGTCGTACACGGTGTGTGCGCCACGGCATTCCTTGCGGGCTGCGGCCGAGGTCATGGTGGCTTGTGCCACTTCGATCAGGTTGTCCACTTCCAGGGCTTCCATGCGAGCGGTGTTCCACACCATGGACTTGTCCTTCAGGGTCACGGAGCCGACCTTCTCGCGGATCGCGTTGATCTTTTCCACGCCTTCGTCCATGCTCTTTTGCGTGCGGAACACGCCAGCATGAGTCTGCATGGATTGACGGATCTCGCCGGCGACGTCCTGGGCGTAAGTGCCGTCCTTGGAGTCTTGCAGCTGGTTGAGGCGGGCCAGGGTGCGCTCGGCGCCGTCGGCAGGCACTTCGTGGTGAGCGCCGAAGCCGTTGACGAATTCCACGATGTGCTTGCCGGCAGACTTGCCGAAGACCAGCAGGTCCAGCAGCGAGTTGGTGCCCAGGCGGTTGGCACCGTGCACGGACACGCACGAGCATTCGCCCACGGCGTAGAGGCCGTTGACCACATTGTTCTGCTGACCGTCCCAGACCACGACCTGACCGTTGATGTTGGTCGGGATGCCGCCCATCTGGTAGTGGATGGTGGGAACCACGGGAATGGGTTCCTTGGTGATGTCCACGTTGGCGAAGTTGTGGCCGATTTCTTCCACGGAAGGCAGACGCTTGCGGATGGTTTCTGCACCCAGGTGGTCCAGCTTCATCAGGATGTAGTCCTTGTTGGGACCGCAGCCGCGACCTTCCTTGATTTCCTGGTCCATCGAACGCGACACGAAGTCACGCGGTGCCAGATCCTTCAGCGTGGGAGCGTAGCGCTCCATGAAGCGCTCGCCTTCGCTATTCAAGAGAATAGCGCCTTCGCCGCGGCAGCCTTCGGTCAGCAGCACGCCGGCACCGGCCACGCCGGTGGGGTGGAACTGCCAGAACTCCATGTCCTGCAGAGGAATGCCGGCGCGAGCAGCCATGCCCAGGCCGTCACCGGTGTTGATGAAGGCATTGGTCGAAGCCTGGAAGATGCGACCGGCACCGCCGGTGGCCAGCAGCACGGCCTTGGCGTGCAGCTCGTACAGATCGCCGGTTTCCAGTTCCAGTGCGGTCACGCCGACCACATCGCCCTGGGTGTTGCGGATCAGGTCCAGCGCCATCCACTCCACGAAGAAGTTGGTCTTGGACTTGACGTTCTGCTGGTACAGCGTGTGCAGCATGGCGTGACCGGTACGGTCAGCAGCGGCGCAGGCGCGTTGCACGGGCTTTTCGCCGTAGTTGGCGGTGTGGCCGCCGAAAGGGCGCTGGTAGATGGTGCCGTCGGCATTGCGGTCGAAAGGCATGCCGAAGTGCTCGAGCTCGATCACGACGTTCGGCGCTTCACGGCACATGAACTCGATGGCGTCCTGGTCGCCCAGCCAGTCGGAGCCCTTGATGGTGTCGTAGAAGTGATAGTGCCAGTTGTCTTCGCTCATATTGCCCAGCGAAGCGGACACGCCGCCCTGGGCAGCCACAGTGTGCGAGCGAGTGGGGAAAACCTTGGACAGCGAGGCGACGGACAGACCGGCGCGCGACAGTTCCAGCGCAGCGCGCAGGCCGGAGCCGCCGGCACCGACGATCACGACGTCAAACTTGCGCTTGGTGATATTTGCTTTGGAGTAGCTCATTCTTAACCTTCAATCGTGGAGACTGTGTCTCAATCAGAGACGCCACAGAACCTGGATGCCCCAGCCGATGCAGCCGACCAGCCAGACAATGGTGACCACTTGCAGTGCAAGGCGCAGGCCCACGGGCTTGACGTAGTCCATCCAGATGTCACGCACGCCGATCCAGGCATGCCAGCCCAGAGCCACGAAGAGGGCCAGGGTCAGAAACTTCATCCACTGGGGAGCAAAAATGCCGGCCCACTGCTCGTAGCCCACGGGGCCGCCGACCGTCAGAAAGCGCACCAGCAGCACAACGGTGTACAGCGCCATCAGGACGGCGGTAGAGCGTTGAGCCAGAAAGTCGCGGGTGCCATAGTGCGCACCGACAACGGTGCGCTTGGAGCCGTAATTCACGGACATGGTTGTTTCCTTATCGTGAGGTGTTATTGACTGGGCGCTGATCAGTACAGGCCGAACAGCTTGGCGCCAAGCACCACGGTCAGGGCAACGCTGATGCACAGAACGACGGCGGCGGTGGACTTGCCGGTCTGCTTGTTCACGGCGTGGTGGTTCACGTCCATCACCAGATGGCGGACACCTGCGCAGAAGTGGTGCAGATAGGCCCAGATCAGTGCCAGGCAGACGAGCTTGGCAAACCAGCCAAAGGGACCTGCGAATACCGACGTGAAGGAATCAAACGAAATTTCCGACGAGATCGAGTTGTCGAACATCCAGATGATGAACGGCAGCAGGATCGCCATCAGCAGGCCGCTGACGCGGTGCAGAATGGACACAATGCCTGCCAGGGGCAGGCGATAGGTCGGTAGGTCCGAGAAGAAGTTGATATTGCGGAACTCTGGCCGCTGTTTTGCTTTTTGCTCTGTCATGGCAGGGTACTTTCGTGGATGTAACTGCGTTGTAATCGCTAGTGCGAAGCGACACAAAATTCTATTGCAATGCAGCAGAATCCGTTAGCCGAATTTGCATAGCAGATGATTGGGCTCTGTTGCAATCAACGCTTTTACGGGGGGATTCAGTTCAATGCATTGCGGTAATGATGGGTGTCGGTGCGGTACAGGCCGCGTCGTAACTCCATGGGAACATCGTTGTATGTGTAAGCAGTTCGCTCCACGCTGAGCAGCGGCGTGGTGCTGGGAATGTTCAGCAACTGGGCTTGCTCGGCATCCGGCAGAACGGCGCGAATTTTCTCGTCGGCCCGCACCATGCGCACGCCATAGTCGAGTTCGAACATGGCGTAAGTCGGGCCCTGGTAGTTGGACATCTGTTCGGTCGTCAGCCCCTTGAAGGCGTTGCCAGGCAGCCAGATGTCCTCCAAAATAGTCGGGATTGCGGCAAAGGACAGGGTGCGGCGTACATGCATCACGGCGTCGCCGGTGCGCAGGGCCAGGGCGCGGGCCACTTCGGCAGGCGCGCGCAGGCGGCGGCACTCGAGGATGTGGCGCTCTGCGCGGCCTTCGCCCTGCAGGTCGCCGGCATCGGGTCGCAGATTCAGAAAGCGGTACTGCACCTGCTGGGCAGCGTGAGTGGCCACAAACGTGCCTTTGCCCTGGCGGCGCATGACCAGGTTTTCGGCAGCCAGTTCATCGATTGCCTTGCGCACCGTGCCCTGGCTGACCTTGAAGCGGGCTGCCAGCTCCATTTCACTGGGGATCAGTTCTCCGGGGCGCCATTCGCCAGCTTCCAGACTTTGCAGGATCAGGCCCTTGATCTGCTGGTACAGAGGGCTGAAGGCTGGGGTGGAGACGCCGGCACCACCGCTATGGCTGGCGTTGTTGTCCGGGGCTGTGTTGTGGGGGCTGGGCATAGTTGGTTTTGAAGGTATCGCCTCCGCGATGCGATGCACAAAAAACAGTCGATTTGACTCTGGTCGCTAAGTGAAGATCATATCTTATATAAGACATAAGACAAATTGACCGGGCTTTGATTTCGGCAGTACACTTGCCGCATGTTTGCGGAGCTTGCGCTACTGGTGGTTACGCTGGTGCAACCTGGCGCCCATAACATCTCACTTTTTTCCAATCTTGGAGTTTCACCATGAGCAAGAAGCCCGTCCGTGTCGCCGTTACCGGCGCAGCTGGCCAAATCGGTTACGCCCTGTTGTTCCGCATCGCCTCCGGCGAAATGCTGGGTAAAGATCAGCCCGTTATTCTGCAACTGCTGGAAATCCCCGACGAAAAGGCTCAAAACGCTCTGAAGGGCGTGATCATGGAGCTGGAAGACTGCGCCTTCCCCCTGCTGGCCGGCATCGAAGCCCACGCCGACCCCATGACCGCCTTCAAGGACACCGACTACGCTCTGCTGGTGGGCGCCCGTCCTCGTGGCCCCGGCATGGAACGTGCTGACCTGCTGGCTGCCAATGCCCAGATCTTCACCGCCCAGGGCAAGGCTCTGAACGCCGTGGCTTCGCGCAATGTCAAGGTTCTGGTGGTCGGCAACCCCGCCAACACCAACGCCTACATCGCCATGAAGTCGGCTCCCGATCTGCCCGCCAAGAACTTCACCGCCATGCTGCGCCTGGACCACAACCGCGCTGCTTCCCAGCTGGCTGCCAAGGGCGGCTTCAAGGTCGGCGACATCAAGAAGCTGACCGTGTGGGGCAACCACTCGCCCACCATGTACGCCGACTACCGCTTCGCCACCGTGGACGGCAAGTCCGTGAAGGAAGCCATCAACGACCAGGAATGGAATGCCAACGTGTTCCTGCCCACCGTGGGCAAGCGCGGCGCCGCTATCATCGCTGCTCGCGGTCTGTCGTCGGCTGCTTCGGCTGCCAACGCTGCCATCGATCACATGCGTGACTGGGCCCTGGGCTCCAACGGCGAATGGGTCACCATGGGCGTGCCTTCCAACGGCGAGTACGGCATCCCCGCCGGTATCGTGTTCGGTTTCCCCGTGACCACCACGGCTGACGGCGAATACAAGATCGTCGAAGGTCTGGAAATCGATGCCTTCTCGCAAGAGTGCATCAACAAGACTCTGGCTGAGCTGCAAGGCGAGCAGGACGGCGTCAAGCACCTGCTGTAATCAGCGCAAAACCTATGCAAGACTGGAACCCCGCGCTGTATCTGCGCTTTGCCAATGAGCGCACGCGCCCTGCGGCAGAACTGCTGGCAAGAGTACCTTCCAGCTTGCATTCACCCGCTCGCAGCCTCCGCATCGTGGATCTGGGCTGCGGGCCGGGCAACTCCACCGAACTTCTGGTGGAGCGTTTCCCCGGCGCCGATGTGCTCGGTGTCGACAATTCCGAAGCCATGCTGGAGACTGCGCGCAAGCAGTTGCCGCAGGCCAGGTTCGAGGCCGGTGATATTGCCTCCTGGGCACCTGCTGAAGGTGAGTCAGCACCTGATTTGATCTATGCGAATGCCTCCATCCAGTGGGTGGGCGGGCATGAGAGCCTGATTCCCCGTCTGTTTTCCTTGCTGGCGCCCGGTGGCGTGCTGGCCGTGCAGATGCCTGACAACCGTCAGGAACCCTCGCACCGAAACATGCGCGAAGTCGCCCAACTGCCCCGGTTTGCGGCGCATATCGGGGACGCGAGCAAGGTGCGTACCGAGATTTTGCCCATAGGGGTGTATTACGACCTGCTGGCAGCGCCTCAGCCGGCGTCTCCCGCCAATGAGGCTGCGAGCGTCGATGTGTGGCACACCGTCTATCAGCATCCCATGGACTCGGCCGCAGCGATTGTGCAGTGGCTCAGCAGCACGGGCCTCAAGCCTTTCGTGGAAGGTTTGCCCCGGGAGCTGCAAGCCGAGTACCTGACCGAGTATCAAAGCCGCATCGATGCGGCGTATCCGGAGCGAGCTGACGGCAAGCGTCTGCTGGCTTTTCCCCGACTTTTCATGGTGGCTCAGCGCAAGTCATGACGAAAGAACTGGTTCATCCCGCCACCGTGCTTCTCGATGCTCAGGGTGGCGCTCAGCGTCTGCCCGTCTGCGATCACTACAGCGGCGTGGAAGCGCGCATGCGCAAAAGCCTGCAACTGCAGGCCGAGATGATGCAGGAGTTCGGTACCTGCGTGTTCGATGTGACGCTGGACTGCGAGGACGGAGCTCCCGTCGGTCAGGAGGCCGAGCACGCGCGTCTGGTGGTCGAGCTGGCGAATGGAGCGGCTCAAGGCGCGCGCGTGGCGGCCCGGGTGCATGCGGTGGAGCATGCACATTTCCAGGCAGACATGGACATCATTGCCGGCGGGGCGGCAGACAAACTCTGCCACATCATGATTCCCAAGGTGGAGTCGGTGGATGACGTCATCAAGGCCGAAGCAGCCCTGCAACGCGCGACAGACAAGCGTGTGCCGCTGCATGTCTTGATTGAGTCTCCTGCTGCTGTGCAGCAGGCCTTCGACATCGCCGCACATCCGGCCGTGCAGAGCATCTCTTTCGGGCTGATGGATTTTGTCTCGGCTCACGGTGGCGCCATCCCGGCTTCCGCCATGACGGCACAGGGCCAGTTCGAGCATCCCCTGGTGGTTCGTGCCAAGCTCGAGATCGCGGCAGCCTGCCATGCCCACGGCAAGGTGCCGTCGCACTGCGTGGTCACGGAATTCAAGAATCCTGATGCTTTGGGGGCTTGTGCGCAAAAAGCCTCGCGTGAGCTTGGCTACACGCGCATGTGGAGCATTCATCCTGACCAGATTCGCCCGATTCTGCGTGCATTTGCGCCAGCAGAAGACGAAGTTCTACAGGCGGCACAAATACTTACCTCTGCAGCGGTGCAGAATTGGGCGCCCATCAGTTTTGGTGGTGTACTACACGACCGCGCGAGCTACCGCTATTTTTGGCAGTTGCTGGAGCGCGCTCACCAGACGGGGCAGGTCTTGCCGGTTGAAGTTCAACCCTGGTTTGCCCCGGCCTCAATCCGTTGAACTCATAACAAGTCTGCAGGAGCTAATTCCTATGAAGACCCTGATCGCCACTTTGATGATTGCCGCTCCCCTGGTCGCAATCAGCCACTCTGCCGTGGCAGAAACCGCACCCAAGGCCAAGGCGGCCGCCGCCAAGAAGGCTCCCGCCGCCAAGAAGGCCACCACTACTTCCAAGAAGGGCAAGGCTGCCGCTGCCGTAGCTGCAGGTGGCGCGGGTGCTGCCGCCGTCGTGGCCGCCGGCCCGGCTTCCGCCGCACTGGGCACGGAAGAGCTGGCCGTGGCCGAGCGCGTGCACAAGGGCCGCATTGCCTGCGAGCTGGGCGCCTATGTGAACGTGAACGCCGACGCAGCCAACCCCGGTTACTTCATCGTGGACGGCCGTGGCTTCAAGTACCACATGTCTCCCGTCAAGACTTCCACCGGCACCGTGCGCCTGGAAGACAAGGCAGCTGGCGCCGTGTGGCTGCAGATCGCCAACAAGTCCATGCTGATGAACCAGAAGGCCGGCCAGCGTCTGGCGGATGAGTGCATGAGCCCCGAGCAGCAGCAAGTGGCCGAAGCCATCCGCAAGAACCCACCTCCCAGCCTGCTGGACAGCAAATAAGTCTGGCGAGGCTGAGGACTGGCGTATCGCACATGCGCCAGTCCTGTAATTCGCGCTCCACGCGCAGCCTTTTTCAAAAAACCATTGGAGAGAACCCATGTTGAAAGCCTACCGTGACCATGTGGCAGAACGCGCCGCACTTGGCATCCCCCCGCTGCCTCTGGATGCCAAGCAGGTCGCAGACCTGATCGAGCTGATCAAGAATCCACCCGCCGGTGAAGATGCATTCCTGATGGATCTGCTGACCCATCGCGTGCCGCCCGGTGTGGATGATGCAGCCAAGGTCAAGGCTTCCTTCCTGGCTGCCGTGGCTCACGGCGACCTGAAGGTGGGTCTCATCTCCAAGGCCAAGGCCACCGAGCTGCTGGGCACCATGGTGGGTGGCTACAACGTGCACCCCCTGATCGAGCTGCTGGACGATGCCGAAGTGGCTGGCGTGGCTGCCGATGCGCTGAAGAAGACATTGCTGATGTTCGACTTCTTCAATGACGTGGCCGACAAGGCCAAGGCCGGCAATGCCAAGGCCAAGGAAGTGATGCAAAGCTGGGCCGATGCCGAGTGGTTCACTTCGCGTCCCAAGGTCGAGGAAAAGATCACCGTCACCGTCTTCAAGGTGCCCGGCGAGACCAATACCGACGACCTGTCGCCCGCTCCCGATGCCTGGAGCCGTCCCGACATTCCTCTGCACTACCTGGCCATGCTCAAGAACACGCGTCCCGACGCGGCGTTCAAGCCCGAAGAAGACGGCAAGCGTGGCCCCATGCAGTTCATCGAAGACCTGAAGAAGAAGGGCCACCTGGTTGCCTATGTGGGCGACGTGGTCGGTACCGGTTCTTCGCGCAAGTCCGCCACCAACTCCATCATCTGGGGCACGGGCGTGGACATTCCCTTTGTTCCCAACAAGCGCTTTGGCGGCGTGACGCTGGGCGGCAAGATCGCTCCCATCTTCTTCAACACGCAAGAAGACTCCGGCGCCCTGCCCATCGAAGTCGATGTTTCCAAGCTGGAAATGGGCGACGTGATCGACGTGCTGCCCTACGCCGGCAAGATCGTCAAGAACGGCGAAACCGTGGCTGACTTCCAGCTCAAGTCCGACGTGCTGCTGGACGAAGTGCAAGCAGGTGGTCGTATCAACCTGATCATCGGCCGTTCGCTGACCGCCAAGGCTCGCGAAGCCCTGGGTCTGCCCGCATCCACCGAGTTCCGCCTGCCCCAGGCTCCTGCCGCTTCCACGGCTGGCTTCACACTGGCCCAGAAGATGGTCGGCCGCGCCTGCGGTCTGCCCGAAGGTCAGGGCGTGCGCCCTGGTACCTACTGCGAACCTCGCATGACCACCGTCGGCTCGCAGGACACCACCGGCCCCATGACTCGCGACGAGCTCAAGGATCTGGCCTGCCTGGGCTTCTCCGCCGATATGGTGATGCAGTCCTTCTGCCACACAGCGGCTTACCCCAAGCCCGTGGACGTGAAGACCCATCGCGAACTGCCCAACTTCATCAGCAACCGCGGCGGCGTGGCCCTGCGTCCTGGTGACGGCGTGATCCACAGCTGGCTCAACCGCCTGCTGCTGCCCGACACCGTGGGTACTGGTGGCGACTCGCACACCCGTTTCCCCATCGGCATCTCCTTCCCCGCAGGCTCCGGCCTGGTGGCCTTCGGCGCTGCTACTGGCGTGATGCCTCTGGACATGCCCGAATCGGTGCTGGTGCGTTTCAAGGGCGAAATGCAGCCAGGCGTGACCCTGCGCGATCTGGTGCACGCAATTCCCTTGTACGCCATCAAGCAAGGTCTGCTGACCGTGGCCAAGGCCGGCAAGATCAACGAATTCTCGGGTCGCATCCTGGAAATCGAAGGTCTGCCAGATCTGAAGGTTGAACAAGCGTTCGAACTGTCTGACGCTTCTGCCGAGCGTTCCGCCGCCGGTTGCACGATCAAGCTGAACCCCGAGCCCATCAAGGAATACCTGACATCGAACATTGTTCTGATGAAGAACATGATCGCTGACGGTTACGCCGACGCCAAGACTCTGCAGCGCCGTATCGAAAAGGTCGAAGCCTGGCTGGCCAAGCCAGACCTGCTGGAAGCCGACAAGAACGCTGAGTACGCTCACGTCATCGAAATCGACATGTCCGACATCAAGGAACCCATCGTTTGCTGCCCCAACGATCCTGATGATGCCAAGACCCTGTCTGACGTGGCCGGCGCCAAGATCGACGAAGCCTTCATCGGCTCCTGCATGACCAACATCGGTCACTTCCGCGCTGCAGCCAAGCTGCTGGGCGGCCAGCGCGACATCCCCGTCAAGCTGTGGGTGGCTCCTCCCACCAAGATGGACCAGGACGAGCTGATCAAGGAAGGTCACTACTCTGCCTTCGGCACTGCCGGTGCCCGTACAGAAATGCCCGGCTGCTCGCTGTGCATGGGTAACCAGGCTCAAGTGCGTGAAGGTGCGACTGTCATCTCGACTTCCACTCGTAACTTCCCCAACCGTCTGGGCAAGAACACCAACGTGTATCTGGGCTCGGCCGAACTGGCAGCCATCGCTTCGCGTCTGGGTTACCTGCCTTCCAAGGAAGAGTATCTGAAGGAAATGGGCGTGATCGATGCCGACAAGGCCTCCGTCTACCGCTACATGAACTTCAACGAAATCGCCGAGTACGCTGAAGTGGCGGCCAAGATCTAAGCGCTCAGGCGCCAGATGACAGGGCCTTCAAGGGCCTTGCTAAGAAGCCCGCAGGATGCAAGTCCTGCGGGTTTTTTGCTTTTCAGGCCCTGCGCCTGGCCTGCAGCCGTTGCAGCGCCCGCTGTGTCTCGGCATCTGCCGGGAAGAAGGATTCGACGGCCAGCTCCTGCAGCGTCACGTCCACGGGCGTGCCGAAGATGGTGATGGTGCTGATGAAGCTCAGTGTGCCCAGATGGGTGTGCAATTCGAAGGGCACGGCGATGGGGCTAGGCAGAGGGGAGTCCTTGTCCTCGGCGAACGGATAGGCTGCGATTTCGTCATGCAGTGCCTGTAGCTCGCTGTCTGCCGTGGCGGCGATCTGCTGCTGCAGGCGGTGCAGCAAATGGGCACGCCATTGCGCGGAGTTGGCCAGGCGTGGGCCCAGCCCCTCGGGGTGCAGGCTCAGGCGCAGCACATTCACGGGTGGCTCCAGCAGCCAGGGCGCCACGCCGTCCAGCAGCAGCGGCACGACGGCATTGGTGGCCACCAGATTCCAGTGTCTATCCACGGCCAGGGCCGGGCTGGGCTCGTGGCCCTTGAGCACCAGCTCCACTGCCTGGCGCGCGGCCGCCAGATCGGGGTGGTCCAGGGGACGGGCCTGGTACATGGGCGCAAAGCCCGCAGCCACCAGCAGTGCATTGCGCTCGCGCAGCGGCACCGACAGGCGCTCGGCCAGCCGCAGCACCATCTCGCGGCTGGGCTGGGCGCGGCCTGTTTCCACATAGCTCAGGTGGCGTGTCGAAATCTCGGCTTCCAGCGCCAGCCCTTGCTGGCTCAGCCGGCGGTGCTGGCGCCAGTGGCGCAGGTGGTCGCCAAACGGCGCGAGTGCACCAGGCGGCTTATGAGCGGCATGAAAAGAAGAGGGGGAGGTGCTGGAGTTCATGCCCGCATCGTAGTGGCAGGCCGGACAGCAGGCCATGACCTGCGAGGTTATCGACGCTGTGCGAGCGGATGGCAATCATGGGCCCCAGCAGCCGGCACAGGGCCGGCCGCAAGACCTTCGTCATAGAACAGGAGTTTTCCATGTCCATTTTTGCTTCTCCCCGGTTTCTGCGTCTTGTGATGTGTGCCGATGCGGCCTCCTGCGCCGCCACGGGTGCACTGCAACTGGCCTTGCAGCGGCCACTGGCCGATCTGACGGGGCTGCCGCCTTTCCTGCTGACGGCAACGGGTCTTTTCTTGCTGGCCTATGCATCGGCCGCAGCCTGGATGGCGCGTCGCGAGCCACTGCCGCGCACGCTGATCGGTCTGGTGGCTCTTGGCAATCTGGGCTGGGCGCTGGGCTGCGCGGTCCTGGTGTTTGGCTCCGGCCTGGCGCTCAGTGCCTGGGGTCTGGCCTGGGTGGCGGCGCAGGCCGTCGTGGTGCTGGTCCTGGCCGATCTGCAGTGGGCAGGGCTGCGTGCCTCTCGCCATGCGGCCCGGCAGGAGGCGCAGCTCGCGCTTTGAATGAATCAAAAAAATATCAGCTAGCGCCTGTCATTCTTTGAAAGCAGACTGATTTATTGCTGAAAACATGGATTGGCAGTCGCTACAAGCTATGCTTTTTCTTATATCCGCCATGTGTCCGGGCGGATAAGCGGGCCGGGGGAGGCAGAGATAATTCCGTACAGCATAAAATTCACGGTTGCGCCGCGCTGGCGCACTCTTCGCAACCATGGGTTCCCTCGCCCCCATCGACCAAAAAGGACTGTCATGACATCCGCTCATGCCGTGCAGACGCAAGCGTCGCGCGTGCCGTTTTATCTCTCCGTTCTCGTCGCCTTCCATATCGCGCTGGTCATCGCCAGCAACTACCTGGTGCAACTGCCCATCACGCTGCTGGGCTTTCACAGCACCTGGGGCGCCTTCAGCTTTCCGTTCATCTTTCTGGCTACCGATCTGACCGTACGCCTGATCGGCAAGACTGCGGCGCGACGCGTCATCATGCGTGCCATGCTCCCTGCGCTGGTAGTGTCCTATGTGGTGGGCGTGCTGTTCCACGAAGGCCGCTTCAATGGCTGGGAAGCGCTGCAAAGCTTCAACGGCTTTGTGTTCCGCATTGCACTGGCCAGTTTTGCCGCCTATGTGCTGGGCCAGTTGCTGGATATTCAGGTCTTCGACCGCATCCGCCAGAAAAGCCATTCCTGGTGGCTGGCTCCGGCGGCCGCGTCGGTGTTCGGCCAGGTGCTGGACACCGCAGCCTTTTTCTCGATCGCCTTCTGGAATAGCTCCGATGCCTTCATGGCGGCCAACTGGGTGGAAATCGCCATGGTCGACTATGTCATCAAGCTGGGTGTGAGTCTACTGCTGTTTGTTCCCGCCTATGGCGTGGTGCTGGCGGCCATTGTGCGCAGCATGAAGGTACAGGTCATGCCCGCAACGGCAATCCGCTGAGGATGCGGCGTGCAGGGCAGGCCCGGGTGCAGGGGCCTGTCCGACATGTGCATTTGCTTCGCCAGGTCCTGCTGGCAGCCGCAGCTTGTGCCTGGTTGGAGACGAAGAGCGGCAGTCCCGTATGACATCCGGTGATGGCCGAGTCGCCCGGGGGCTCTGACTTGTCGTTTGTCAACGAGTCAATGGGATGTCACAAGGGCGTGAATCTTGGTGGAGCCTCGTTCCAGAAGATGGGGTCAGGCGAGCCTTGCAAGATCGACAATCTGGCGAAGGCCGCTTTGCCGCCAAGGGTGATGACTATGGTTTTTGAGCCCGCCTCGAGTCCATGAAAAAGGCCGTCTATCAAGGACGGCCTCGGTATTTTTCCGCGCTGCGTTGCTGGGCTCAGGTCTGGCTTTGCAGATAGTTCTGCAGTCCGATCTTGTCGATCAGTCCCAGCTGCTTTTCCAGCCAGTAGGCGTGGTCTTCCTCGGTATCGTGCAACTGGGCCAGCAGGATGTCGCGGCTCACATAGTCGCGGTGCTGCTCGCACAGCGCCACGCCTTGTTGCAGGCCGGCACGGACTTCGTATTCGGTGTCCAGGTCCTTGCGCAACATCTCGGGAACGGTCTCGCCGGGCGTGAATTCCTTGGGACGCATGTCGGGGCGGCCGCCCAGCATCAGAATGCGGCGCAGCAGTGCGTCGGCGTGCTGGGTTTCTTCCTGCATCTCGTGGTCCAGGCGCGTGAAGAGCTTGGCGAACCCCTGGTCTTCATAGATGCGCGAGTGGGCGAAATACTGGTCGCGCGCCGCGAGCTCGCCGCGAAGCAGGTCCTTGAGGTAGTCGACGACTTCGGGATGGCCTTGCATAGTTGTTGTTCTCGGTGAGTTTTCGAAGCCTGAAGTATCTCGCGACCGGCTTCGGGAATCAAAGGCAGCTATCAATTCCCGAGCGCACGCGCTCTGGATGCGGGCTGTAAGCAGATGCATTCGCATTGCTTGGTGCGTATCGAGGCTGATCGCGTTCGTCCGATTCCTCGCAAGGGATGGCGATAGCACCCAGCACTTTTGGTCAGCATGGACCGATCAACGGCAAAGCAGGGACAGCACTTGGCGCACTTGGCAAGCCTCCACAGAGGCTACTCCTGCCCACAGGGCAGGGATGCAGGGCCGCACTAGTTGCAATTGGCTGCGATGATGTCTCGAAAAATCGAGTGCCTAGCTTGCCTTCCTCAATCTCCTGGGGTTCTCGGAACGTACAGTCAGGCCGAGACTGCTTCCTTGCAGGGGAAACGCTCGGCCCAGTGACGAGCCAAATCAATACGGCGGCACACCCACACGTTGTCGTGCTTCTGGATGTGGTCGAGGAAGCGCTGCAGCGCTGTAATCCGGCCGGGACGGCCCAGCAGTCGGC
>NZ_RSDT01000015.1:0-70791 GCF_004522605.1 Comamonas sp. A23 | reverse complement strand
CCAGGCCCAGCTTCACGGCGACCTTGCGCATCAGCAGCGCAGGTGCATCGCCCTTGTCCAGCAGCCCCTCGCCCTTGAGGCACAGCAAGGCCACAAAGTGCCAGCGATCCTCAAAGGCCAGCAGCTTCAGCTTGTCGTCATCGACCATACGCGTGTAGGTGCGAAACCATGGGAGCTTGCTCATCGTTCTGACCTCGCAGCTCCAGCGGGCTTGCCAGCGGCGTTCACAGCGCGGGCAGCCTGGCGCAGCTTGCGAAGCACTTCCTCGGCCTCGGCAATCTCGCGCTCGATCTGCGCCAGCTCGTTATTGGTGATCACCCCGTCCTGCATGGCCTCGATCACGGCACTGGTGACATGAGAGGTCTCCAGGACCAGCTTGGAGACTTTCGCCACGGGACTGACTGACTCGTTGACCGGCTCTGTCACCACCTCGAAACGACCGCCGCACTCCTGAGCCACCATGGCGGCGTAGTCATAGCAGTGAGGGCGGCCTTCTTCGCAGGCGATGCGGGCAATGGTCAATGCGTCCACCGCGCCGAGCTTGTGGGAGGCCGCGCCAGACAGCTCTTTGCGCAGCACCTCGCCAGTCTTGCCAATACGAACGGCCACCACTTCGCGGCCGCCAGGATAGTTGTCTACGCCACGGCGCAGGGCATCAAGTGTGCTCATGTCCGGATCTCCAGAAAAAGGACGTTGCGGGCTTGGCCGCTGGAAAAGACACTGGCTGCATGGAAATAAATGCAGGCCGAGAACCAAGAAACAGGCATCAACTCTTTGCCGGGGTGAAGGCGCTCTCGTGTTCAGCGCTGACTGGACGGGTGCGCAGCGGGGCGGTTGCCTCTGCCAAGTCGATTCCGGCCAGCGCCTTGCGATATGCAGCCTTCAGGTACATCACCCGGGCACGAGGAATCCCATCCCTCTTCCAGTCGCTGACGCTGGGGGGCTTGATGTCAAAGATCCGTGCGACGGCAAACGTCCCGCCGAGCGCGTCAATTACCTTGGTTGCGGATGTGTTCATATGGCAAATGTTAGATCAAGCTAACAATAAACGCAAGCCCAAGCTAACAAATAAATAGTTAGGCTAGGCTAATGAGCAACATTCAAGAAAGACTCAAAGATGTTTTCCAGCAGCCGCTGGAACGAGGAGTCATGGCTAACATCGCAAAGAAGTGCGAAGTAAGTCGCCCAACGGTTTCCGCTTGGTTCAACAATCCGGAGAAGGTGTCTTCTATCAGCAGAACCCATGCCGAAATCATCTGCACTGAGTACCAACTGAGCGTGTCCCCTGCGTGGCTTGCTGAGGGAATTGGCCCGAAAGACTTGCCCCCAGGTACCCGCCTCGTGATCGCAGAGCATTCGAATGTGGAGCCGGCCCTAGAACTTAAGAAATCAAGAAGAGTGCCAATTACAGGAAGCGTGCGCGGTGGAGACGACGGCTATCTGGTGCAAGACACCACTCCCGACGGCTGGGTGGAATACTGGACGGGAGACCCCCAGGCCTATGCCCTGCGCATCAAAGGAGACTCCATGCATCCGCGCTACCGCGCAGGCGAATTCGTGGTCGTCACTCCCAGCATAGAAGCCCAGCCAGGTCGCGATGTTGTGGTGAAACTTCACGATGGCAAGTGCCTGCTCAAGGAGCTCAACTGGATTCGCGGCGACGAAATCCAGCTGCTGAGCATCAACAACGGCTATGCCCCGATGACGATCTCCAAAGAGGATGTGGAGTGTGTTTGCCGCGTGGCTGGATCCGTGGGACCGGATTCCATGGTGTTCTAAGTGCCAAGCAAGGCAAACTGGAGATACAGATGAAGTGCTTTTTAGGTGTGGTATCCGCCATCGCATTGGCAGGGTGCGCTGGCATGGTGACATCCAACACTGGAGACTCGGTGACTATCGAACACGATGGCTTCGTCTCAATCGACTCAGCCCGGGAGGTGGCTATTGCGGCCTGCAAACAAAATGGCAAGACAAACGCCAAACTACTAAGATCCGCAAACAAGAACCCGCGCTTCGCCGCAGGGACAGGGGTTCAGTTCAGCACCTTCGCTTGCGAATAAGCAATCCCCATGCTCTTAGTCAGACCCGCCTCGTGCGGGTTTTTCTTTGCCCAAGGCTTTCCAAATCTCAAATAAATTTGCTTAAGCTACCATTTAGTTAGCCTAGGCTATTGACACAATGTTCGCTCAGGCTAACAATAACTCATCGCAGCAACAAACCGCAGCGATGGGTGCCAAGCGATCGAGCCGCGTGCCACGGGTCTTTAAAAAGCAGCTGGTGTGATTTGGAGAGGCGGCGGCGTGGATGGACACGCATAGAGCCAGGGTAGCGACCTGTGGGGAAGAGACACGCGCAACGAGCGCGCTCAACGAAACCCAGAAAAGCCGGTGTCGAGCCCGGCCCGACTCCCCAAATCACATCAGCCCACATAGATAGCGAAATGGCCAAGCGCAGTGAATACAGCGCGCGGCGCGGGTCAACCCCGTCCCCATGCAGAGGAAGTCTGTACACGGGGCAAGCCTTCTGCTCAATGAGGTGAAGGCACGCGGAAAGAAGTGCAACGCGTGAGACCAGAGCACTGCTGAATCGATGCCAGCGAAAGCATCCCAACTAGGCAGCCACGCTGCTGCAAAGGAGAACACATGCGAGATGAATAGGCCGGATGACCCGGCCCAGCCCCTGCCATTCGCAGACAGGCGTAGAAAGCCGCACGAAAGCCGGCACGGGATCAAAGTTGGCCGATGGTTTGAGGAGTCGCCCGCCCTCTTACACCAGGTGACGCCGCCACGTGCACACATCTGCGCAAGCAGCGCCAGCCCCTGAGCGAGATCAGGGGCAAAGCAAAAGCAGCTTCCAACAGGAGGCTGTTTCTGTTTTCACAAGGAGAGAGCCATGTGCGAATGCAAAGAAGACATCGAAAGGCGCGTGCTGGAGAAATTCAAGCAGGAGCACCCGAACGCGACCGGCCACGAGGTTGAAATGGGAGGCTACGCCATCGTTTTTGGCAAGGGTGGCGGCTTGCGACCTGCCGCGCGCATCGACCTGACAGCCAAGGGATTCACCAAGACCGGGAAGGACAAGGCAATCCGAAGCAAGGCCTCGATGCTGGCGACTTACTGCCCCTACTGCGGCGAGAAATTTGTAAAGGACTAAAGGAGTTTCAAAAATGTGAGCGTTTAGCCAGCATGCGGCATGCATGTGCCCTCTCCCGCAGGGCTATAGCGGGGCCATCACGCAGGTGGGCTGGACACGGTTCGACTCCGTGGACTACACCGATGCGCCATGCGCGCTAGGTCTAGGTGGCCCAGTCCACCGCCGTGATGGTGAGGCGCACATTGCGCTGATCACCGGCCCAACCGGCGCGGCCAGAAAGCGCCGGGGACAACACGGAGGCTCCATGTAATCACTCTTCAACGGTCTGAAACACTCGCCTGCCCTGTGCGTTACCAGGGCCATCTGGCGTGACCACTCGAGCAGGTACGGCAGCACAGGAATTCGCCTGGGCTACCGGCAATTGAGAACTCGGCGCATCCGCGTCGTGGCGACAGTGGTCACACCAGATGGCGCGGCAATTTCTCTAACCCTTGCGCATATGTACAGCTGGACCCTCATCCGGCGAACCGCTGCGCTGTCTACCCTTTTCAGCCGGGCCCGGGGCTTCCCTCCTCCCTCCAAACCTTCCTCCCCAGGCGCGACCCGAAAGGTCGCCGGCTCTTTATTCAGGCCCGCAGCAACCGCTCGCGGGCTTTTTCTTTGCCCGCAGGAGACCCCATGCATCCGACTCCACCTACAGCCCACAACACAAAGCTGCTGATCGCGGCGCAATGGGCTCTCACCGGCTTCGGCCTTTTCTGCCTGGTCGGCGCTGTCGTGGTGATGGCACTCACGCCGGAAGCTTGGCCCATCTGAACATCAATTTTGATAGCTGGTCGCGCTTTCTGCATAAGCGCTAAGGAGCGAAACCATGACAAAGCTGCTTGAAGCCCTGATCTTGATCGTTGCCATCTGCTTGGGTCTGGCTTGGCTGGCCGTGCCAGATGCCCAGGCCGATGAGCCCCAGACCATCGCCCAGAACCTGCGCGATGAGTTTGCCTGCCCTGGCATGCATGCCGAGTGGTTGGACGAAAAGACCGTGCAATGCCTGAAAGTGCTGCCGTGAACGCAGCGCCCTCTCCCGCCCCATCTGCCACCGCTCTGGTGGCTTTCTCTTTTCTGGAGTCCTGATGTTCAAAAGCATGATCATTTACCGCATTGCCGAGAGCTGGCAAGGCGATCTGCAGGCGCTGGAGGATGCGCTGCAGCAGACAGTTTTCGAGGAGTGCGGCGCCACGCAGGAGCGCTCCGTGGGCTGGGTGCCGCCGCGCAGCGAGCCGCATGGCCCGCTGGTCGAATCCGTTGCCGGTCAGTGGGTCATGCGCTTCATGACCGAGGCCAAGGTGCTGCCGGCCAGCGTGCTCAATCGCAAGGTCAACGAGAAGGCCGAGCACATCGAAAAGACCGAGGGCCGCAAGCCCGGCAAGAAGGAGAAGCGCGATCTCAAGGACGAGGCCAAGCTGGACCTGCTGCCCATGGCCTTCACCAAGCAGGGCAGCATGTGGGTCTGGATCGATCCGCAGGCGCGCACCCTGGTGCTCGATACCAGCGCCCAGAGCCGCGCCGACGAGGTGGTCACGCTGCTGGTCGAAGGCCTGCCCGGCTTTGCCCTGGCTCTGCTGGATACCCAGACCAGCCCACAGGCAGCCATGGCGCACTGGCTGATGACGCAGGAGCCGCCCGCCGGCTTCACCGCCGACCGCGAGACAGAGCTGAAAGCTGCCGACGAGTCAAAGGCCGTGGTGCGCTACGCCCGCCACCCGCTGGATATTGATGAGGTGCGCCAGCACATCGAGCAAGGCAAGCTGCCCACCAAGCTGGCCATGACCTGGGACGACCGAGTGAGCTTTGTGCTGACCGAAGGCCTGCAGATAAAGAACATCGCGCTGCTGGATGCGGTCATGGACGGCAACAGCAAAGAGGACGGCGGCTTTGATACCGACGTAGCCATTGCCACCGGCGAGCTGTCGCGCCTGATTCCGGATCTGATCGAAGCCCTGGGCGGAGAAGGCTGCGCCGCGCTTGGTGGCATATTCAACTCACTGGCCACATGACGCCCAACAACATCGAAATCCAGTAGTCAGATATATCCTAGCGGATTAGGACCTAATCCAATATCATCGCGCCAATGTAACAAAAGAGTATTGGCTATGGATGAGGAAGTTATAAAATTCAGAGATCAATTTGACAACGATAAGGGATTACAGTCAGTAAGAAAATTGTTAGTTACGACTTGCATGATATTTTTAGCACTAAATCTGACTGGAGCAAGCATAGAGGAGGCAAACACCTTTATTTTTAAAATTAAGTTTTCAAACTATAAAGGCCTCAGCTATTTATTTGCAGCGACTATCATTTTTCTAACAATTAGATATTACTCTTTCGCGCAACCATATCATAAAAGGATAAATGACTACTGGATTGCACGATTAATGCTAGACACGGAATTTTTCTACTACGACAAGCAATCACAAGAAGTAAAAGGACTACTTCAGGAAGCTATCGTGGCGTGGGGCGGAGACTACCCAGGCATTCAGCACCCAAGATATAAGTTTTCCGGATTTTTTCGCAGGTCTATTGAGTATGATTTCTTGGATCATTTCGAGGGTGAAGATGGTCGAACAGAACAATATATAGGAACCCATGAGATAAAATTACACTCATTCACAGAAAAATGGACTGCCTGCGACTATAAAAGAGTATTTTTCTTAGAATTCAAATATCAAATTGATGCTTTATTTAGACATCGAGAAAATCTAGACTTATTTGCCCCCTACATGCTAAGCATCGTCACCATATTAGCATTTTCATTTAAAGGTGAAATTTTAAGATCCATCTAAAAAACAGTCTTCAGCACCGTCAATTGAATCACACCTGCCCGCCACTGAGCGGGCTTTCTGCTTTCTGGAGCCCTACTTTCTGCGCTGCAAGTTCTTCAGGGCCTGCCAGGCAGCCTGCTTCGCCTCAGCACTGGCCCCTGGATCCTCAAGCAGGTCCCTCAACCTTGCAGGCCCTCCAGGCTTGGCTGCCACAACTTCAAAACGAGGCTGAATCGGGGAGTTGCGGCTCTTATCAATCGAATTCATTTTTCTCTCCATTTGATACGCCAAAAGCGGCGCAATCCAGTAGAGCACCGACATCAAAAAAACCCACTGCGGGCAAATTTCGGAACACCACCCCAGCCCGCAGCCGCGGGCTTTTCTCATTCTGGGAGCCACCTATATGCAAGACAACATTCCCGAAGGCCTGATTGCCGCCTTTGAGCGCCAGTATGGCGTGAGCTTTGATCATCCCGATTTTCGTAATGAGCGACTGGCAATGCGCTACGGCTGGCAAGCAGCGATAGAGCACAAGCCCTGCCTGGTCCAGATTCAGGAGCCCGCCTCTATGCAGGCAGCGCCCGCAGCCGTGGCAGTGCCTGATGATCATGCCGCGTTTGAGCGCGAGCTGATCGACAACCATCACTACGTCCCCTCTGACTTCACCTTTAAAGACGGGTTCTATGGGGGTGACGATGACTACATCCAGTTTGGCTGGGATGTGTGGAAAGCCCGAGCCGCGCTTGCCGCTACCCCAGCCGCCGTGGAGGCACCTGCCACCGAGCGAATGATGGAGCTGGTCGATGCTTGGTTCGGCCAGATGAAATCGGGCAATGTGATTTCCCAGGGCATGGCGCGACAGAGGATTGTCATGTTTGTCGAAGCGCTTGCCGCCACCCCGGCAGCAGCAGCGCCAGTGGTGCTGCCTGAGCCTGCCGCTGTAGTGACATTCGAGTGGCGCAAGAAGCCTGATGTGAAATGGCTCATAGACACTGTGGTACGCGGCACAAAGCTCTATACAGAGCAGCAAGTGCGCGCCCTGCTGGGCGGAGTATCCGCACCTGCAGCAGAGGGTTCTGTAATTCGTTGGGTATCCAATGGCCTGATTGGCGCGCGGCCGACAACGCACGATCTGCGGGAAGCGATTGCAGTTGCCGAAGATTGCCAGCGATGTGACTGCACTGACTGTACCAAGGCAATGACGTTGCCCCTCAAGCTGGTTGAAGCGATCAACACCGCTGTCGGAAGCAACGAGTGGCAAGGCGATTCAGTGGTTACAGACTTGCTGGAGCCTGCATGCAGGGCAATCGCCAGTCTCTCGCCCCAGGCGCAGGCAGACGCGCGGGATGCGCTGACCGACAGCGCGCTGCTGGATGCAATGGAGCGGCAGCGCATCGCTGTGGTTCCAGAGTACGAGGGCCCATGGGACGCTGAGGTCTACAACGGCGATGAAAAGCCGAATCACTGCGGGTCTGGATCGACACCGCGCGAGGCCATCCGCGCCGCCATCGCTGCCCAGGCAGCGCAAGGGGGTGAGTGATGGGTATCCCCAAAGGAATAGATCTGTCGAAGTTGGTGGACTACACCGTGATCGAAGATGGACCATGGTGGCGCGCAGGATCTGGCGATTCCCGATTCGGCCAAGTTGGCCAGCAAATAGGAGTCGTCAGTCTGAAGCATGCCGGCGGGTACGCAATCGTTATGCAGATGCAGAGCGGGAAGATCGAAACCTTCCGACCCATGCAGCTGTTTCCGTATGAAGCCCAGGCAGCCCAGCAGACACAAGGGGGCGGCGATGCGACTGATTGAAATACTGATCAGGGACTGGTCAACCTGGATCGGCGGTCAGCGCGCCTATCAAGACTCAGATGGCGACCTCATCGCCAGTGATGGCTACTGCTTTCGCAACGTTGTGGGCAATGCAGAGATCGCAAGCGACCGCGCAACTGCCATCGTCACAGAGCTGCGGTGGCGAGAAGCCAAGGCCGCACAGCGCGACCAGGCGCAGAAAGGCCAAGCATGAGCACCCCAGACTCCAACATCAGGAAGTTCCCAGGGACTGAGCTTCCGGAGCAGACGCTCACAGCCAATAAGAACTGGAACAACTTCTGCGAGCACAAAAAGATCTCCCTGGATGATCACAGCCGCACCGTGCGCTGCGCCGCTTGCGACCAGGTATTCGATCCGTTCGATTTCCTGCAAAAGGAAGTCACTCGCCTGCAGCGCGCCTGGGAAGACCACAAGCATGTTCAGAAAAGCTTGAATGACCTCAGGGATGGTGTCGAGTCCTTGAAAAAGGAAGAAGCCCGTCTGAAGGCGCGCATCAGAACGGCCAAGGCCAAGGTAGCGCCGGTAATCGATGTGAGGAACCGCGAACTATGAGCAAGCGAGCCCGCGACCGAGGCGACAAGCGCGACAGATGGCGCGGACCAATCAACCACCCCGAGCCCCGCCACTGAGCGGGGTTCTGCTTTTAGGGAGCTACCCAATGAAAGAAACCGGCTTGATGTTCAAAGCGCCCTTGGTGCGCGACATCCTGAGCGACCTGAAGACCCAGACGCGCCGCGCATTCAGCGAGCACATGATGAAGCAGATGCGCGCTGCTGCTGCCATTGGAGAGGTGTCGCACTTTCTGGACGAGGGGAGCCTGCAACCCAACGACCTTGCATATGTGCAGCAGTTCTCACCGGTGGGCCAGCCCGGCGACCGCATCTATGTGCGCGAGACATTCGCCCGTGTGCCCACGGTCTGCGGCAGCGATGAGGTTGTTTTTGCCGCCGACTACCAGGACGGCAGCGACAAGGCCGCAGGCGTGAAATACACCCCAGCGATTCACATGCCCAAAGATCTGGCCCGAGTCTGGCTGGAAATCACTGGAGTGCGGGTGGAGCGCCTGCAGTCCATCAGCCGAGGGGATGTCATGGCCGAAGGATGCCCGTTCCCCAACTTGGCCGATGGTGCAGACCCGCGCGATTGGTTTGCCGAGGTGTGGAAGTCCACCGGCGGTGACTGGGCCGCAAATCCCTGGGTCTGGGTGATCGACTTCAAGCGCATCGAGAAACCGCGATGACCAGCGCCAGCACCGTGGGCCTGCCAGAAGATAAGGCCTACATAGCTCACCACTTTAACTGCCCCACCTGCTGCGCTGCCGGCCGATCTGGCGGCAAGCAGGCGCGCTGCCCCGATGGTCTGCAGCTCTGGGATGCCTACAACCAGGCCGCGCGCCTTATCAGCCATCCAAATAAGAAAGTCCCGAACCGCGGACCCAACTATTAACACGCACTATGACCGCATCTACAGAAAACTCTGCCCTGCTCGCCTTGAAAAGCCAAGTGGCCATTTTGACGAGCGCTGTCCAAATGCTGTGCGTACAGCAAGGCTCACGCCTCACACGAGCTCAGCTGTCGCACAGGCTGGGCATTCACCGCAACTCATTGAATGTTCGCCTCGCGCAGGACAGAACCATGCCCCGCCCCGGCACAGATGGCAAATGGCTGCTGTCTGAAATCATTGAATGGGAGTCGCGGCGCGCCCAGCGTTAAGCCGTGCGGCAATATCAGATCCCGTGGGGTTGTAATACGTTAGCGCGCGCTTCGTATCCGTCCACCCAAACGCTTTGCACAGATCCAGCACATGCAGCACCTGAGCCATACGGGTCGCTGCTGTGTGTCGGGTGTCGTGAAAGGTGAACCCGTCCAGTTCTGCTTTAGCTCGGTGACGGCGGAACAACGCGTCAAGTGACGCAGCCTCCACGCCGAACACCAGCACATCATGAAACCCACGCATCATTTCGATGTTTCTGCGTGCGGCATGGGTCAATGGGACCTGGCGCCCTTTACCCGTCTTCGTGCGACCTGTATGCAATATACAGAATGAGTCTCGCACATCATCCCACTCTAAATTAGCGATCTCGCTGGCGCGCATCCCAGTTTGCAGAGCGGCAATGAAGCAATGTGCCACAGCATGCTTTGTAGTGGTCGCTCTCCTGCCTCTCGTCCATTCCAGTTGCCTCAGCATGGCGCGGATCTCTGGGCCCGCGATGATTCGCTCCCGATGATCGGGCGTCTTTGGCCTGCGCACATCAGCCATGGGATTGCTTGTGATCCAGCCCCAGTCCTGGCGAGCGGTATCGAGAACATGGCTCACCAATGCAATTTCACGCAGCACTGTACCTTTGGACACCGCCTTCAATCGAGCATCACGCCACTGAATAAGGTCCTGGGCATCCAACTCTGCCATCCGCCTCTTGCCCGGCCAGTGCGGGTGCTTTGTCGTAATTGCTTCTATGCGAAGCAGCTCCCATCGTGCACCACGCTTTTCTGGAGAAACTTCCTCCCCATACTTCTTCATTGCGTCGTTCAAATTGAACGCTTCGCCGCGGATCTTGGCAGCCACTGCCCCACCCTCAGCAGCAGCCCGAAGCTCGGTTCTACGAGCATCGGCCCACGCCCGCGCTTCGCGCTGCGTAGGGAAGGTTGCGGCGTCACGCGCGCCTTTATAGAAGACCTGTATCCGCCAGCTTCCTGAAGGCGTCTTTTGGGGTGCAGACATGGGCAAAAAAACGGGTAAAAGTGGGTAGAAATGGGTAGAACTTCTGTTCAAAACCTTGCATTCATCGCACTATACCAATTTTTCAATTCTCATAACATGTTGATTTAATTCATATTTATGCATCTATTGCACAGTGCCGCACAAGCGTTCGATTCATCTCTCCGGCACCAGAATAAAAGCCCTAGGTTCACAAGAGCCTGGGGCTTTTTCTTTTGCGGCTCCTCGGTTTCATCACGATTTGCGCATAAAAGAACAATGCTTTATAATCTGCGGATTGCTGCGTGGCACTTGCCCTGCGCAGTATCTCTCAGGCAGTTCTCACGTTGCCCACGCTTGACTCCATACAGTCATAGCACTCCATGGCAAGAAGCTTAAGCCACCCGCAAGCGGCTGGCTTATTTGATCCCGGCTCATCAGAGCTGGACTCCTTCATTTTTCATTGGTCGGCATGCCCTGCCCTGGGTTTGTGCCGCCCGTTGACTCGATATGCATACAGAACAAATCACAGAGCGTGTCGGCAACTACATTGTGACTGCCCTCACCCAAATGACTCACTCCGGCAAGGTTGCTGCAGCGGTTTCCATCCGACGCGGAACCTATGACCGGATTTTCAGGTTTATCCGCCAGTTCGACACCCCGGATATGGCCAGCAAATATGCCCTCGCCGAGGGGCGCAGCATGGTGCTGGACAACCAGTTGAACTGACCTCTTTGTAGAAAGGAAATATTTTGGCCAAAGAAGAATTGATTGAAATGCAAGGCAGAGTGGACGAGGTTTTGCCGGACGCCCGCTTTCGTGTGACGCTGGACAACGGCCACCAGCTGATTGCCTATTCCGGCGGCAAGATGCGCAAGCACCGTATTCGCGTGCTGGCAGGCGACAAAGTAACGCTGGAGATGTCTCCCTATGATCTGAACAAGGGTCGCCTGACCTTCCGTCATATCGAGCGTTCCAACAACAGCAACCCTGCGCCGCAGCAGCGCCGCCACTAAGCCTCGGCGGTTGATCTGGTGCGCTACGGCGACCAGTTCGACATGCTTGTGTCAGCTGCAGGATCACGGGGCCGCGCAAGCACCCGGCCTGCAGCTCAATTGCAAGCTCTGCCTGCTCCAGATGCAGATCGCAGAGGTCAGCTCTGGCTCTTCGATGCTCGCACTGCCTTCAGCGCGTATCGATATGGATCGCTGAGGCACTCTCACGCCATTTGCTTGAGATTCCCACCGCCTGCACATCCAGCCTGGAATCAGGCATGCACAAAGTCCGCCACCAGTCATCGGTGGCGTTGCTATCGCTGGCCTCATCCCAGCTCCTGCCCCTCGCTGCAAGTGTTGAAATTTCTTGTAGATCTGCGACCTTCCTGCACGTAGCGCTGGCCTCGATGCAGGTCATAACTATCAGAGCCAGCATCAACATGATGCCCTGTCGTAAATCATGCGATAGGCCAACCTGCCTGCGTTCGCGGGCACCAGTGTTCAGGCCAGATATTCGCAGGAATACGCCAACCGGCTTCGGTGCTTTTGCTGCGTCCTGCGCCGACCTCTTGGCCATGGATCGACAAATACCTCCAGGCAGCGTTCCCCTTTGGCAAGACTACGGATTTGAAATGATGGCTCGCGCCCTCAGATTGCTTGAATGTCGTCCAAGGATCCGAGAGATCAGCTCCGACAGTTCAGCACTCGGCACGATTGCGCCCAGCCGCCTTGGCCCGATACAGGGCTTGATCGGCCGCTTCAACCAGATCCAGCGGACTCGCCAGTCCATGCCTGCCCTGCATGCTTGCCGCTCCTATGCTCACAGTGACATGGCCGAATTGGCTGGACTCATGGGCAATGTCGAGTCCTCGTATGCACTTCAGCAACTCCTCGGCAACGCGCATGGCCCCCTCCAGCGCGGTATTGGGAAGAATGATGGCAAGTTCCTCTCCGCCGTAACGTGCTGCCAGATCCCCTGAGCGCTTGGCCGACAGCTCCAGCTGCCGCGACACCGCTTTCAGGCATTCGTCGCCGGCGACATGACCATAGCGGTCATTGAAGCCCTTGAAATGGTCCAGATCGATGAGCAAAAGCGAGAGCACCGTCCCGTCACGCGCGGCACGCCGGACCTCCAGTTGCAGTACCTCGTCGAAGCGTCGCCGGTTCGCCAGCCCTGTCAAAGAATCCTGGGTGACCAACCGCTCCAGTTCGAGGTTGGCATCCAGCAACTTCTCACGCACTGCCATCAAGGATGTCTCTGCCTGCGCACGCTGTCGGATGAGCAGGATCAGACGCCAGCCTATCAGTGTGACAACTGCCAGCAGGCCTAGCACCACACCAGCCGTCAGCAGCGCCTGGCTTCGCCAGGCTTGCAGTGCCTCATACCGCCCCCGGGCCACCACCGTGAAAACGGGATAACGATCATTGCTCCTGAAGGCATATAGCCTTTCCGTTCCATCTATGCCGGACTCAAAGGACGCCGTGCCGGATTTCAGGTTTGAGTAATAGCGCAGAAAGTTAGGGGAGCGAGAGAAGTCACGCCCCAGATCCTGTTCACGAAATGGATAACGCACCAACAACTGTCCGCTGGTCGTTGCGAATCCAATAGACCCTTGCTCGCCGACATCAATCTTGCCGAACAAGTGCAGAAAGTTCTCTATCCCCAGCACGACAACGATGACCCCGGCAAAGTCCCCCTCTTGGTTCTCAAATCGCCGGCTGATGGTAAGCACCCATTCACCCGTAGAGCGACTGCGTATGGGCGCACCGATGAAGATCTCGTGCGACGGGTTATCGCGGTGGTATGAAAAAAAGCGACGGTCAGCGCTGTTGCTTCCCTCGAGAAATTTCCCTCTCGATGACATAAGCCATTTACCGCTCGCGTCGATGACAAGCAATTCATTGAGCTGGGAAAGCAGATGTTCCTGGCGACCGACCAGTTGCTGCATGCGCGCAAGATGCTCAGGCGTGGTGCCCTCCACCTCCAGGCGCTCAAGCATGCCGAGCAGCAGCATGGAGCTCTGGGTGAAGACCCCCTCGGCATAGGTGTTCAGCGTCTGTGCAAGATTGCGATTGTTGGTATCAATCTCGCTCAGAGTGCGTTGATGCGCCGACCAGATTTGCCAGCTGGTGGCTACCAGTACAGAGACCCAGATTACCAACAGCAGACTGGTCGCCAGCTGTGCATCGCGCTTGGCAGCCAGAACTTTGCACCCGCCACCACGACTGGTGACGCTGGCCTCCCTCTTCTTTTTTCGACACCACACCTCAACACTCCTCTCATCGTCAACCTAGCAAGAGCGGCACTTTTGCATTGCCTGTAGTTTCCCTGCTTAGATTGGACAGGGTCGGACGGATTTTCCACCATCTCGTGAAACGACACGGGGCAGAGCAGCAGACGAGGCCGAACCTGAAGCTACGGTTCAATCACTGCCAACGGGGCCGCAGCGATCATTCCTGCTCAAGGAAACAATGCGGCACAGCTCCCAGGGCTGCTAGGGCTGCGGCGGCAGTTGGCAGACTGTGCCTGGTACCCATCGACATAGGACATTCTGGTTCGCCTGCCCGGCTTGCCGATGGGAACGGCTGGCAGACGGGTGATCCATCCAGTGAGCAGGACATGGGATCACCCCTCTGTGGCGCCATCGATCTGGCGATAGACAGCGCCAGAGCCGAGCCATCTCTTGACCGCACGCGCCAGCCGATCGACCAAGGCAACACCATCAGAAAAGGTCTGCCCGGAAAGCAGCGGCCATGGTCCAGACATGCAATCCAGCAATCGAAGCCTCTTCGGGCGCAGACATGCCTCGATAGGAAACCAGCGAGCCGGCCCAAAGCGGTCTTCCGAGGCTCAGTCAATCCCGGCTCCGGTTTGCGAAATCAATGTCCGTCTCCTGAAGCCATGACATTCGAGTAGCTGTGTCTACTACCACGGTCCAGATCAAAGCAGTTATCCATTGAAAAGCTATCTTTTGAATAGCTTGTTCCACTTCAATTTACTTGATTTCAGATAGAAATCATGTCAAAGCTAATGTATTTCAAGCACAAGCCGCTCTCTTTTGCATAAGTACCAGCACCTCACGCACGTCCAGCGCACAGCCACAGCACAAATCTCGCTCATGAATTGATACAGTCTCTTCGGTGCATTGCGCTTATGCTCGCAGCGTTTTAAAACCGATGCGGCCATGGCTTGGGCCATGGACTGCCCCACCCACAATGAAGAAAATCCTTGCTCTTGTTTCCATCTGCCTGCCTGTGGTGCTGATTGCCACGCCACTGAGCAGCCAGGCACATGATCGTCATCACCATCACCACAAGCGCGAGCACAAGGAAGAGTACTGGGACGGCCACTGCAAAGTGGAGCGCAAGTGGAAGAACAATGGCGAGTACAAGGAAAAGCGAAAGTGCAGAAACCGTCCAGATGCCTACTATGCGCCACAACCGGTTTATGTAGCCCCGCCCCAGCCGGTATATGTCGCGCCGCAGCCGCAAGGGCTGGTGATTGATTCACGCATCGTGCTCAGGCCCTGAGCCGCTATTCGCCCAGAAGGCCGACAGCCTCCGCTGCAATCAGATCCCAGACCAAGTGCGCGACGGGCGATAGCTCACGCTGCTGCCGCTTGACCAGCATGATGCTGCGCTGCACCCGGGGCACCAGGGGACGGCTGACCAAAGCGGCACTGCCAGCTGCCGCAGTCGTAGCAGTCTGAGCTGCCCAGGCCGAGGGAATGGCGAGACGCGGCACCACGCTCAAACCCAGGCCTTGCTGCACCATGCTGTAGATGGTGGCCGTATGTCCCACCTCCTGCACCACCGATGCAGCCGCGCCATGCGCCTGCAGTGCGGCATCGATCAGGCGTCGGCTGCCCGATGCATGATCGAGCAGCACCAACGATTCACCAGCCAGCTGTTCCCAGTGCACCTCTTTCTTGCGCGCCAGGCTATGCGAGGAAAGGCAGACCAGACAAAAAGGCTCGGTCAGGATGGTCTGTGCATGCAGGTCCTGTTTCTCGGATGGGTCGATCACCACCCCAAAATCCACCTCCCCGCTGCGCACGCTGAGCAGCACATCGCTTTGAATACGATCGAGCAGCTGGATATTGACGCCCGGTGACTGTTGTCTGCCACGCGCAATGCATTGCGGCAGCAGGTTGGCGGAAAGCGTGGGACTGCTGGCCACCTTCACGCGGCCCTTGCGCTGAGTCGCCAGGCCTTGCACTTCGAGCAGGCAGGCATCGAGATCCTCAAGCACGCGCGAGAGATTGCCCAGCAGCAGACGGCCTGCCTCGGTCAGCTCCACCTCACGCGTAGTGCGATGCAGCAGCAGCAAGCCCAAGGCCTGCTCCAGATCCGTCACATTGCGGCTGACAGCAGGCTGGGTCAATGCCAGGGCATCGGCAGCACGACTGAAACTGCTGCTTTGGGCCACTGCCACAAAGGCACGCAGTTGACGCAGACTGACATTCATATCAAAAAATTATAGGTCTATCGAATAAATCCATTTCTCTTTTAAATGGATTGCGTGTCCAATACGCAGCCATCGCGCACCGGTCCGGTGCTTTGCATGGATGGCTTCAGTTCAAGAATATGTCTCGCCCCCGCTTTCTCCCCGATAACTTCACACTGGCACTGATTGCCACCGTCATCTTCGCCAGCTTTCTGCCCGCCTCGGGCCAGGTCGCCAAATATGTGGAACTGACCACCACCGGCATCGTCAGCCTGCTGTTCTTTCTGCACGGCGCCAAGCTCTCGCGCCAGGCCATCCTGGCGGGCATAGGTCACTGGCGCCTGCATATCTGGATCTTCATCGCCACCTTTGTGCTGTTCCCCGTTCTGGGGCTGGCGCTGCGCCCGGTGCTTTCGCCCATGGTCACCACCGAGATGTATATCGGCGTGCTGTTTCTCTGCACCCTGCCCGCCACGGTGCAATCGGCGATTGCCTTCACCTCCATGGCGCGCGGCAATGTGCCCGCCGCCGTGTGCAGCGCGTCCGCCTCTACCCTGCTGGGCATTCTGGTCACGCCGATTCTGGTGAGCCTGATACTGCACAAAAATGCAGAGGGTGGCGATGCACTGCATGCCATTGGCAAGATTGCCATGACGCTGCTGCTGCCCTTTGTCATCGGTCATCTGATGCGCCCTGTGATCGGCGGCTTTTTGCAGCGTCGTGCCTCCATCATCAAGCTGGTGGACCAGGGCTCCATTCTGTTTGTGGTCTATGCCGCCTTCAGCGCGGCCGTCATCAGCGGCCTGTGGAAGCAGACACCCATGCCCTCGCTGCTGGGCTTGATCGTGTTGTGCTGCATTTTGCTGGCCGTCGTGCTCCTCATCACCACCTGGGGTGCACGCCGCCTGGGCTTCAGCAAGGAGGACGAGATCACTCTCGTGTTCTGCGGCTCCAAGAAAAGCATGGTCAGTGGTATTCCCATGGCCAATGTGCTCTTTCCCGCCGCCTCCGTGGGTGCAATCGTGCTGCCGCTGATGCTGTTCCATCAGATCCAGCTCATGGTCTGCGCCGTACTGGCGCAGCGCTATGCCAAGCGTGTGCAGATCGCCGATCAGAGCGAAGCTCATTAAGAGCACAAGACCCATAAAAAGGGGCGCTTCATGCGCCCCTTGTTCTTTTCACGGAAGATCCATCATTTCAAGTAAGCAGCGTCAGCGCGTTTTGCTGACGCAGCAGCTTCGCAGCCTCCGTATTGACGACATCGGTCACCACCACTTGAATTCCAAGCCCGGTCGCAGTCTCGACGATGGCCTGCAGCAGATGCAAGGCACCAGGGCTTTGCGCAGCCTGCTCCGAGAATTCACCACCCAGTTTCACATAGCGCAGCGGCAAGGTATGGAGCTTGGTCAGGCCCATGGGCTGCTGATCCAGACGGCGCAGTCCCACGCCGACACCGGCCAATGCCATGGCCCGACAGAACTCGGCCACTTCCTCGGGATAAGCCGTCAGTCCATGCGCATCCAGCTCCAGACAGAGCAGGGACAGGCGATGCTCCCACTTCTGTGCACTCAGCTCTTCACGCAGCCGGCCCAGGAAGTCGGGCTGGGCCAGCGAGGGCAAGGAGATTCGAATGACCAGCTCGCAATCGTTCTGCTCAAGCCATGCAGCCCCGAGGGCCACCGCTCGCAAATCGAATTCTGCCGACAAGCCCAGGCGCACGGCGACCGGCAGGAACAGCGACCCCATCAAGGTCTCGCCGGAAGCAGTGCGCAGCGAGAGCGACGCTTCGCCGCGCTCCTGCATCCCGTTTCGGCCCTTGAATTGCAGTAGTTGAACGGACAGGGAAAGCGCATCCTGTGCCTCCAGGGCGGCAATCAGCATCTGACGCCACAAGGTTTCTCCGGCCAGATCGGAAACCACCTCATCATCGCCGTAGGCTACATATTCCACCTCGGCCTGGCCCGAACTCTCGGCTCGCATCAGACCGTAGTCCAGCCGCGCAAGCACACCTGTTACCGAACTCGATGCCGAGTAATCGGTCAGGGCAAAGCTCCAGCGGCACCATTGGCCGCTACTCAAGGTCACACGCATGGACAGCAGCACCTGTCGGATCTGCTGCACCAACGACATGGCCTGGGGCCCGGCCAGGGCCGGCATGAGAACCACAAAGTCCGAGCCATTGAGGCGCGCCAGTTGGGCCTTGCACTCGGCATGACTCTTCAACACCTGATTGACCTGTTCACCCATCGCAGCCAACCATGCATCGGCACTGGCCCGGGACATCTGCGCATTCAGAGCCAGCAGATCACGCTGCCTGAACAGCATCACATGGCCATGTGCCGCAACGCCATCAGTTTCACTGAGCGCGCGACGCAACTCATTGACAAAGTACTTGCGATTCGGCAGCTGAGTAACTGGATCAAGATTGACCTCCAGCTCCAGTGATTCGATACGCTCCATTTGCTCCTGCGCCGTAGCCTGCACCCGCTCTCGGGTGTCTGCAATGGCGCTGAGTACGGGCACCAGCTCGGCAACCGCGGCCTTGACGGGCTTCGCCGGTGCCTCACTTCCTGCCTGACGTCCAATCGCCTGAACCTGCGCCGAGATTTCCTGCTGCAAGACCTTGCGAAACCATCTGAATAGCAAGACTACAAAGAAAGCCCAGGCCAGCCCGGCCAGCACCACCACCCCCGTCAAGCGCACGCTGCTGCCCCACAGTGCCTGGCTCGCATAGCTGTCGTCCACAACCAGCGTCAATTGCCCAACCTGCTTCCAGCCATCGCTGATCACACGCTCTGCCTTTGGCGAACGCAGCGGCAGCACCTCCACAAACCACGGCGGAGCAGCACCGTCCTTGAGCTTGGCAGAACTATCGGTAATGCCGTTGTCGCGTCTGCGCTCGAACAAGGTCTCGCCCTGGGGGGACGCTAGGCGGATCAGCTTGAACTGCCCGCCATCGAACAAGGCCATCATCAGCAACTCCTGCGTGACCGGATCCTGGTTGGCCGGCTGCGACAGCGACAAGGCCAGCGAAGATGCGGCGTTCTCACTCTCGGACTGCAACTGCCCATCCAGATACTGGCGCGCAGCACCAATGCTGAAAGCCAGGGTGCCGATCAAGATTGCCACAATGGCCACCGTCACGCTTATCAAAAGTTGTTTTAACAACGACATCTTGCTGCCTTATCTGTGTCGGCCATTCAACATGGCTCCGCTGCCCGCACCGCCAAACATGGCATTCATGGCAAAAAACCTTCCTGCCTCATGCGTGCCAGCAGATCGCGCCAACGCGTGATCCTGTCCACCGAAGCAGGCTGTGCACCCGCGACATATACACCCTGTGCATTGAAGCTGAATACTGGAGTCAAGTCCTTGCGCTGGCTTGCCGGCATGATGTTGTCCAGCAGACTGTCCAGCACCAGCGGCTCGGCTGCAGGTGTCTCGTAATAGCCCAGCACCATATGCGCAATGCTCTGCGTACTACCCACGCCCCCCAGGCGGGCACGCACATAGATCAGGCGCAGTTTCTCTACCGCCACGCCCAGGCGCAGCAGCGAAAAATACTTGCCAATCACGTAATCCTCACAGTCTCCAGCCCCCCTACCCAGGGTTTCAAGAGGCGTGGCCCAATAGTCGGACTGGGACCAGAGGACGCTGTCCTCAGACTGCAACACTGCGCGATTCCAGAACGTGTTGACGGCCGGCAGCTGCTGCTGCAGCGACCTGTCTTTCTGGGCTTGCAGCATCGTCAGCCACTGACCCAGCCTCTGGACACCTGCGGCGCCATAACGAGACTGCATGCTGCTCTGCAGCCGCTCGCCGTCGAAATCCAGCGCGACGGCCTCAAATCCGTTCTGCAGCGCCCAGGCTCCGAGAATCGCCGAGCCATACAAAAGCATGCCTCTGCGCGACAGACGCTGCATTTTTTCCACGGGCTGTGGAAACAGGAGGCTAGGCGAAGTACTCAATCGAGCTGTAAAAAGAGCAGGCGCGCAAGACATAAATTGCTTGAGACGCCTGTAAATATTGTGATGACCGCTATGAATCTTGAAAGGTCGACGAGAACACAGTCAAGATGCAATGCTCACAAATGTAACCAATCAAGCAAGCTCTTGAAACAAGCTGCCGATCACAGCCGAGCGAAGAGGCAGAAGACTTGATATTTCAAGACTTCTGCCTGACCTCGCCGGGGGCGGCTTATCAGCTGTGGTCGATCTTGAGCTTGCCTTGATCGATCAGCTCCTTGATCAAGGCGTTCTGATCCGCCGTGGTGGTCAACGAGTGCCCAGCGGTGAGATCCACTCCCTTGAACGTGATCAGTTGATCGTAGTTGGAGCCTGTAGCACCCAAATTTCCATCGGTGGAGACCTTGAGCACGGTATCTGCACCACTCTTGGAGAAATTCAGGAACTTGGACAGATCCGTGCTGCCCTCCTCCCCTTGCAGCAGATCATGCAGGTCCAGCACATCATTGCCGTTGGTATCGGAGCCGCCCTTGCCGAAGTCGTTGATCACATCCTTGGCAGGAGCCGCAGTGGTTCCCTGATCGCCCTTGAGCCACAGGAAAACATCATCTCCTTCACCACCAATCAGCGTGTCATCGCCCTTGCCGCCGACCAGCACGTCATTGCCCTTGCCGCCACTCAGCGTGTCGTTGCCATTGCCCGCCAACAGGATTTCGCCGTCGTTGGTGCCTATCAGGTGGTTGCCCGACTGGTAGCTAACCGAGACGTTGGCGCTGTCGCTGTGGCCGTCCGCCGTCTGGATGGTGTACGAGCTATTCGCGGTAGCGCCGTCCAGGTTGACGTTGCTGTAGTCGACCTTCATGGTGAGCGTATAGTTTTCCGCGCTAGTGTTACCCGTGCCATTCCCATTGTCGGGGATGTTGACAATGTGGATCTCGTAGTTGCCCGACTCAGTCACAGGAATCGTACCTCCATCGGGAACCACGGTGTATGGTCCAGTCGAGCCGGCCAGACGGTATTCCATCCTGATCCAATTGGGGTCGGCGAAACTGTGATCCAAGGTCAACACTTCACCGGCGGTCAGCGCAATGAATAGAGTGTCTTGATCGTTGCCATTATTAGCGCCAACTTTGTCCAGATAGCCCTTCACCACCAGTTGGGCCTTGTCCGTACCCGCGCCGGTTTTCGTAAATTCACTGCGCGCGATCGTCAGTTCCTTAGTGTTCTTGTTGTTGGCGATGTCATAGGTCCTCAACGTGCTGCGCGTGAAGTCCTTGCCTTGATCCCAGCCCGTATTCACTGTCAGCGGGCCCATAGTCAGCGCACCCGTACCGCGCACGTCGTTGGCCAGCAGTGCGCCGGACTGCACCGTGAGCTGCGTGCCCATGATGTTGGTGATGATCTTGTCATTCACCGCATCCGGGGCCTGGTACACCGGCGCCGTCACGTTGACCGTGATGCTGGAACTCGCCGTGTCGCCGTCGCCGTCCTGCACCGTGAACTGGATGGTGTCGGTGCCGGCCGTCTTCGGTACGTAGCGGTAGTTGCCCAGGTTGTCGCCAGCCATGTCAAGCGTGAACTTGCCATGCGCGGTGGTCACGGTCAGTTCGGACGTGGCGGGGTCGAAGCTGTACGTGGCGCCCGAGGTGGCGGTCACCTTGTTGGTCGCGGCATCGTAGTTGTACGTCTTGCCTTCGATGACCAGCTGCGTGATGCGCGCACCGCTCAGGTCGGCGCCCAGCGTGCCGCCCGCGGCGATGTCGCCGTTGATGGGTGGCGCGATGGTGCCTTCGATCGCCGTGTCGAGACCGTTGAGGTCCTTCACGAGGATCGTGTTGCTGTCTGCGGGCCGGTCAGGGTTATAGGAGATCGGATCGATGTAGCCGCCGGTGGCGCCAGTACCCAGGCCGATGCCATAAGAGTTGATATGGTTGTCCGCGAGGAACTTTTCCCACGTCGCCTGTTGGGCGGAATTGACGGAACGGTTCGAATCGGGTTCTCCGTCGGTGAAGAAGTAGGAGATGTTCTGGACGTTGCCACCCTCCAGCTTGCCCGTGCCGGAGTTGTTCCAGGCATTCATCGCAGTGTCCAGCGCGGTCTGGTAGTTGGTGCCGCCGCCATAACCAAGGCCGCTCACCAGCGCCTTGGCTTCCGCCAGGGACATCCAGCCGCCGCCCTTCTGCGAGGCTGAGGTATTGAACTCCACGATCATCACGCGGACGTCGCCGGCTTCGCCGTACTTGTCGAGCAGGTTGTTGACCGAGGACTTCAGTACCGCCAGGCGCGACAGCTGCGTCCAACCGTTGTACACGCCGCTGCCATAATTCATGCTGCCAGACGTATCCAGCGTCAGCATGATGTTGGTGCCGTGCGAAGACAACGCCGAGCTTTCGGCGATCGGCTTGAGGCTGGGAGCCGTGTCGGTGATCAGCACGCCCAGGTCGCCCGTCGCCTTGCCACCGAACTTGTCTTCCACCGTAATCTGGAAGTGGTCCTGCACGTTGGTGTCGTCACCGGTGTGCGCCTGCTGGCCGCTGGTCTGGTAGGTGTAGCTGACCTTGCCGGTCGTGGCGTCGTATCCGGTCAGCGTCAGCGTGCCTTTGCTGGTCGTCAGCGTGACCGGATTGTTCACCAGGTCGGCCAGACGGTCCAGCGTCAGGGTTGCGTCGGCGTTGTCCGGGCCATCGAGCGTCAGCGACTTCAGGCCTGCGCTCGCGGTGATCGTGAACGTGCCGCTGCCGGAGGCCAGAGCTTCCGACACGCTGATGGCGCCCGGCGCAGCGAGGTTGTAGTCCTCGATGTTGAGGCTGGGAGCAGGAGGTTCCACACCCGCCACTTCGAAATGGCCAGCGGTGGAGTCACCGTCGGCATCCGTCACCTTGTAGGTGAAATCGAGCTTGCCGTCCGCGGTGCCTTGCATCGGCTGGTATTGATAGAACTCCCACTTGCCGGTGGCTGGCGTCAAGCGCATCTCGAAGATGAGATTGCCCGACGGGTCGCGGCCTTCGATCAGATTGCCGTTGCTCAGCGTCGTCGTGATGTTCGCGCCGTCGCGCGTCTTCAGGCCGCCTTCCGCGCCGGTCAGCTCCAGACGGCCTGCGCCGTCGGCCCCGTAGCCGTAGTTCAGAGTGCCTTCGCCGTAGGCGATAGCCTGGACGGTATTGCTACCCAGGAAGGTAATGCCCGTGACGGTGAAGTCGCTGTTGTCGCTGGACGAATCCTTGTGGTTGTCCGTGGCCGAAATCACGATCGTGTCGAAACCGCCTTCTTCGACGCGGAAGTTGGCTGCGTAGTCGCCGCCGTTCTGATCGGAGGTGAAGGTGCGTTCGGCGATCAACACGCCATTGCGGTAGAACTTCGCGACGCCGCTTTCCACCTCGCCGCCGTACATGGCGCCGAAATCGATAGTGGCGCCATAGGCAACCTTGCCACCAGTCAGGCGTATGGTCAGTTCTTCGGACGCGCCCTTGCCATCCGGTCCAACGCGGTAGTCGATTTCGTTGGCGATGTTGTGATACGGCGCATCCTTGCTTGCGACACCCAGGCCGGTCTTGCTTTGGTTGACATTGGCGTCGATCAGCGTCAAGTCAGACTTGGACGTGAAGCCCTTGGCCGTGACTTCGATCGCGCCATTGCCGAAGGTCATCTTCATCTGGTTGGTGCTGGTCTGGGAACCAGCGAAGCTCACCTTGCCCGTGTAGACATCAGGGATGTTGGTGGTTTGCACCGAGACGGGGTCGTTCGGTTGCACCACCGGCGAGTCGTCCTCGATCGTGATGTTGATGTTGGTGGACACCGCCGGATTGACGCCATCCGACACCTTGACGCCGACCGATAGGCCCAGCGTGTCTTCACGCGAGGTGTCGGGGTGGTCGACCGGAGCCAGCAGCTTCACGTTGTAGGCGCCGTTATCGTCGATCTTGATGACGATGGCGTCCGTGCCGCCCGCGCGGCCCGTCAGCGTGTGTCCATTGTCGGACAGCGCCCAGACTATGGGCGTGCCGTGGGACGTCAGGGCGCTATTGGCGGGCGCAACCAGCGTAATGCTGTAGGTGGCGTTGTTGTCGTCGGTGATCGACAGTTGGCCGTTCGCCTGGGGCGAATCGGTCGTATCCGATGTGCCGTTGCTGTCTTTGATGCCACCAGCCAGGCCTTCTTCGGAGACGGCCGTGTTTCCATCTCCAACGACAGGCGGCTTGTTGATGTCGACGATTGCGGCGTTGCCGCTATCGGTGATGCCCGAGGGCAGCGCGGTGCCGCTGGCGGTGGCACCGGTCAGCGTCGCCGTCAAGGTCATGCTCTCACGGCCTTCGTAAATGCCGTCGGGCGTGGTCGGAACCGTGACCACGATGCCGCCGGTGGTGCCCGCGGGCACCTTGAAGCTGTAGGTGCCGTCGGCGTTGGCAGTGACGGTGACGGACTGGCCGCCGATGCTGACAGTGGGAACACCATGGTCAGCCGCGGTGATCTCGCCGCCGAGCTTGAAGGTCAGCGTGGTTTCGGCATCAACTGCCTTGTCCAGGCTGACGTTGAAGTTCGCTGCGTTGCCTTCGATGACATCGCCCGCATCCTTTACATCCAGCTTGGGCACGTCAGCGCCCGGACCTTGGCTGTCGACGATGGCGGCGTTGCCGGTGTCGGTGATGCCGGCGGGCAGATCCACGCCGCTGGCGGTCTTGCCGCTCAGCGTGGCTTCGAGGGTCAGCTTCTCGCTGCCGCTGCCTTCGAAGACGGCGTCGTCGGTGGTCGGAACGGTGACCACGATGCCGCCGGTGGTGCCGGCCGGGACCTGGAAGCTGTAGGTGCCGTCGCCGTTGTTCACCAGGGTGACCGTGGTGCCACCAATGGTGACCACGGGCGTGCCGATATCGTCGGACTCGATGTCACCACCCAGCTTGAAGGTGATGGTGGTGGCGGCGTCGACGGCCTTGTCCAGCGTGATGTTGAACGTGGCATCGGTGCCTTCGTTGACGTCGCCGGGGTTGGACACGTCCAGCTTGGGCACGTCAGCGCCCGGATTGGGGTTGCCCGGATCCGTGCTTTCGGTGTCGACGATTACGGCACTACCCGAGTCGGAGATACCGGACGGCAGCGTGCCGCTGGACGTTTCCCCGGTCAAGGTAGCCGTGAGCGTCATCTGCTCACGGCCTTCAAAGACTGCGTCATCGTTGGTCGGAACCGTGACAACGATGCCTCCCGTGGTGCCAGCGGGAAGCGTGAAGCTGTAGGTGCCGTCGGCATTCGCTGTGACCTGGACGGTCTGGCCCCCAATGGTGACCGTCGGCGCTCCGTGATCGGCCGTTTCGATCTGGCCGTCCAGCTTGAGCGTGACCGTGGTGTCCTTGTCAAGGTCGACCGTGTTTTGCAGGCTGATGTTGAACGTGGCCGAGGAACCTTCGTTCACGTCACCGGCGTCGGAGACGGTAATCGTGGGTACGTCGAGGACCGGCGTGACACCGATATTGATGATCGAGGTGGCTTTGCCGCCATTGCCGTCGTCGACGATGACCGTGAACTGGTCAGGACCGTTGTAATTCTCGTTCGGCGTGTAGGTATATTCACCCGTGGTCGGGTTGAACACCAGCGTGCCATTCTCCGGCTGCTTGTCGACCGTGTAGGTCAGGTTGTCGCCGTCGACGTCGGTGCCGACGACCTTGCCGCTAACGGGCTGTTCCTCGGGCGTCGTATGCTCATAATTGGGAACCAGCGGTGCGTCATTGACCGGGGTGACGCCGATCTCGATGACGGAAGTGGTCTTGCCGCCGTGGCCGTCATCGACGATGACCGTGAACTGATCGGGGCCGTTATAGTTTTCGTTCGGCGTGTAGGTGTACTCGCCGGTGGTCGGATTGAATTCCAGCTTGCCGTGCTCGGGCTGCTTGTCGACCGTGTAGGTCAGCGTGTCCCCATCGGGATCGGTGCCAGTGACCTTGCCGCTGACGGGCTGGTCTTCCGGCGTGGTGTGCTGATAATTGGGCACCACAGGCAGATCGTTGGTGCCAGTGATGGTGACGGTGATGGTCTGAGTCGCTGTGCCGCCGTGACCGTCGTCGACGGTCACGGTGATGGTATCGGTGACCTTCTGACCTTCGGCCAGGGCCTGGACCTTGGGATCGTCGTTGTTCAGCACATAGGTCCACTCGCCGTTCTGGTCAACCGAGAAGCTGCCGTACTGGCCCTTACCTTCGTTGCTGACGCTCCAGCTGTGGGTATCGGTGATGTCGACATCGGCCACGTCGAGCTTGCCGGTGACCACCGACACGCCGTCTTCGGCCAAAGCCCCATCGGCCTTACCGGTGAGGACGGGATCGTCGTTGGTGCCAACGATGGTGACAGTCAATGTCGCAGAAGAACTGGCGCCGTCTTTATCGACCAGGGTATACGTAAAAGTTTCGACCAGGGTCTCACCCACACCCAATGCCTGCACAGCATTCAAGCTGCTATCAAGCTGATAGCTGTAGCTGCCATCGGAGTTGAGGGTAATCTTGCCATACAGCCCTTGATCTGCGCCGACCAGAACAACTCGATGCTCTGTGAGGACCCCTTCGCCCAATTTGTCGTTGGCGAGCACATTGCCTTGCAAGGCGGATACCGCATCTTCGAAGATCACACCCGAATCAGCACTTGCCTGGGGAATGCTTGTGACAGGCTGAGGCGGCGTAACTTGATCCGTGTTGTCCGCCAAAGCGCCCACCCCACTAAAAAGTGGAAGGACAGTAGTCGCTGGTACAGGACGTCCATACTCCAGCGCCAGCGGCGACACCGCCTCAATGATGCTGGAAAGGCGCACAAAAGTGCTGCCACCCTCGCTGCCGCCCGACAATGTGGCCGCCGTGGGATCCAGCTCATCGAACGGATCCTGGCCGGCATTGATGGCCGCAATGATCTGGTCAATCTGCGCATTCGCGGGGCTCGCCACAGCCGCCTCTTCCACGGTGGGCGGCTGAATCAGGTCCGCAGTGAGATGCACATCCTGGTTCTCGCCCACCATCAGCGGTGGCTGACCATCCGCCTGCAACTGCACGGTGCTGCCGGAAGCCGTCACTATCTCGGCGTCAGCGGGAATACGCATGCCTTCACGGAGCACCGTCAGATTGCCATCAGAACCACGCATCCAAGCCTGGCCAGTGAGTTTGGTAACGAGAACGGTTTGAGCTGCCATGAGGGTCTGCCTATCCAGTCAGATTAAAAAGTGAAGGTGCACAAAGACACCTCTCCAATATTTCAGCTGAATGGTAGAAGCCAAGGCCCCACAGCACTATTGGCGCCAAAGCCAATCGGGATCTGTTTTATTCGATCTCTGCTGCTGTAAATCAAAAAAAGCCTGAAGCCTGCATATTGCAGGCTTCAGGCTTTTCAGCAACAGGCACTCCAGAGGAAAGAGGTGACTAGGTATTCATCAGTAACCCAAAAATCAGGCTCAAGCCAGCTGCTTGCGCCCGATACCGTGAACCTTCAATGTCAGCATCAATCGATCCTGTACCTGCAGTTTCTCAAAAACAGCAGACAGATGGGCCCGCACAGTACGCTCGCTGATGGACATGCGTTCGGCAATCTCCGCATTGCTGTCACCCAGCGATGCATAGCGGGCAACCTCCTGCTCGCGTGCAGACAATGGTTCGGCCCAGTCCGACTCATGCTCAGGCAGACGGGCGTCCACATCGCGCAACAAGCGCTGCAACAGAGAACGTCCAAGCCAGATGTTGCCGCCAGCCATGCTTTGCAGCATCCGTGCCAGCACCTCCGGGCTCGATTGCGCATGGGCGTAGCCCGATGCTCCGCGGGACAGCAGGTTTCGCCCCTCCTCATCGCTGGGGCGGTTGCTGAGAACCAGAACCTGAAGATCCTTCAGCAGCTCAATCCAGCGGGCCGCTGTCGACTCGGGCAAGGATGGCAGGGCTGCATCCAGCACCACCACGGTACGACCTTGCTGCTTCCAACGTTGCAAATCGGCCAGACTCTGGCCGCGCGCAGGCATCCACTGAGGGCCTGCGATCTGCTGCCATTCCTGCCACAGCGTGGCATCCTGAGTCAGCATCAATACAGGCAAGGCATTCATAGAGTTCCTTTGTAATTGTTGGCGATCCATGAACTAACGTTCGATCAAGGCATTGGACTTGGCACGCAGAATCGGCTTGAGCAGATACTGCATCAAGGTGCGCTTGCCCGTGAGGATATGCACCTCGGCCTGCATACCAGGAATGATGGGGCGCGAGTCATCGCCCACGTGAGCCTTCTCCGTGCGCACCTTCACGACATAAAAGGAGTTCCCCTTTTCGTCGGTAACGGTGTTGGCACCGATCTGCTCCAGTTTCCCCTGCAGACCTCCATAGATGGCAAAGTCATAGGCAGTGAACTTCACTTCAGCCTGCTGACCAAAATGCAGGAAGCCGATGTCGCGCGGATTGATCTGCACTTCCATCAACAAGGTGTCATCCAGCGGCACGATGTCCAGGATGTCCTTGCCCGGCTGCACAACACCGCCGACGGTATTCGCCATCAAGGTGTTGACCGTGCCGCGCACGGGTGCGCGCACTTCGGCCAGCTTGACGCGATCCTCCAGCGCCACCTTGCCTTGCTCCAAGGTGCCCAGTTTGGCCTGGGTTTCCGAGAGCTCGGAGCGAGACTGATTGCGCATATTCAGCTCCGACTCCTGAATCTTGCGCTCCGCTTCCTGAATCGCAGCCTGAATGCGCCCGATCTGCGCACCGGCCGCCTTGGCCTCGCCACAGAAGCGAGCCACATCGCGTTGCAGGCGCAGCAAATCCACTTCGGACACTGCTCCACTCTTGAGCAAGGGGCGAGTCACCGAAAGCTCTTCGGACGTCAAGCTGCAACTGGAGGAGGCCTGGTCACGGTTGGCCTGCGTTTCGCGCAGCTCCTGCTGACGTTGGCGCAACTGGTCACGCGCAATATTGACGTTGGTGTTGAGCTCCTGGGAGCGGCTCTCCCACATGCGCCGCTCCATCTCCACCAACTGAGGCGCCAGAGCCTGCACATCTTCCGGAGCCTTGAAAGGCTCGCCCGATGCCAGGGCCTGAAGACGCGCGGCCTTGGCCTTCAATGCCAGAAGTTCGGCCTTGTTCTCGCCCAGGGACGAACTGTAGCGCGTTGGATCGATGCGCAAGATGACCTGCCCCTGCTCTACATGCTCGCCGGGGTGCACCAGAATTTCCTTGACGATACCGCCATCCAGGCTCTGCACCACCTGAACCTGACGCGAAGGAACCACCTTGCCCTGGCCTCGCACCACTTCATCAATGCGACCCAGGCAAGCCCATAGCAACAGAACCACCACGGTGACCAAAGATACCCATATCAACAGACGCGAACCACGCGCCTGCTGCTGCCCTGCAGCCCACTGCGCATCGGCCTTGAGGTCATCCGGCTGATGCGTTCCGACAACCTCGCTGCCGTCAAGCAGCCATCGCTCCAGTCGCGTCCAGCGCGCCTTGAGCGCATCCTTGAAGCGCGACGGCTTTTTTTGGGGTTTGGACTCGCTCATGCTCGCCCTCCTACTCCACCAATCCGTCCCTGCTTCAGGGCTTCGATCACCTGATCCTTGGCTCCATCGGCAACAATTCTGCCGCCATCAATCACGATCAGCCGGTCAACCAAGGTCAACAAGGCCGTGCGATGAGTGACCAGCAAAATGGTCTTGCCCTGGGAGGCCTCTTCCAGACGACGTTTGAGCTGTGCCTCGCTCTGGTTGTCCAGATTGCTGCTGGGCTCGTCCAGCAACAATATGGCCGGGTCGTTGATCAGGGCACGAGCGACAGCAATGGATTGGCGCTGGCCGCCAGAAAGTGACTCGCCCCGCTCGCCAACCAACATGTCGTAGCCCTTGGGATTGCGCGCCGCGAAATCATCCACACCCGCGATGCGTGCCGCATGCAGCATGTCTGTCTCATCCGCGAATGGCGCACCCACCAGCAGGTTGTGCTTCAAGCTGCCATAGAACAGCATCGGGTCCTGCGGCACATGCCCGATGGCCCGCCGCAGATCCACCGGGTCTATCTGGCGGGCATCCATACCATCGATCAGAACCGAGCCTTCACTGGGCTGATACAGCCCCAAGACCAGCTTTTCAAGCGTGGTCTTGCCCGAGCCGATACGCCCAATGATGCCAACCCGTTCGCCAGGTCGGAGCGAAAAGCTCACTCCCGAAAGACTGGCCTGCTCGCTTCCCGGATAGCTGAAGCTGACATTGCGAAACTCGATGGCGCCACGCAGATCCGGACGTGAGACGAATTCGCGCTCAGCTTCGTGCTCGACCGGCATCTTCATATAGTTGTCAATGGAATTGAGCGAGGTGCGCGCATTGTGAAACTGCATCATCAGCCCCGCCACCTGACCAAAGGGTGCCAGACAACGCCCTGCAATCATGGAGGCTGCAATGATGCCACCCATGGAAAGCGACGCATCCTGCACCTGATACACGCCGATGACGACCACGGCTATGGTGACCAGTTGCTGCAAGGTCTGAACAAAGTTCACCGTACCGGACGAGATGAACTTGATCTTGCCCCCCATGTAGGCAATGTACTGAGTGGAGCTCTCCCACAAACGCTGCACTCCGCTTTGGGCATTGAGCGCCTTGACCGCCTCCAGATTGGTCAGCGACTCCACGAGCAGCGCGTTGCGCTGAGACGAAGCCTGAAAGGTCTTGAGCGTCAGACTCTCCATGCGTGCCTGGGCCCAGAAGGAAACCAGCAAGATCGCGGCAATCGCCACCACAGGCGGAATCAGCATCCAGGGCGAAACCCATGCAATCGCCACCAGAAACAGAAGCACAAAAGGCAGATCCACCAAGGTCGTGAGACTTGCAGACGCAATGAAATCACGGACCGACTCAAACGAGCGCAGATTGGCCGCAAACGAACCGACGGATGCGGGTCGGCTCTCCATGCGCAAGTCCAGAACGCGCTCCATGATCTGCGCGGACAACTGCACATCCACACGCTTGCTCGCGGCATCCACAACATAGGCACGCGTCGTCGTCAGCACAAAGTTGAAGATCAGCACCAAAGAAATGCCGATAGCCAACACCCACAATGTTTCCACCGCGTTGTTGGGCACCACCCGGTCATACACGTTCATGCTGAACAAAGGCATTGCCAGCGCGAAGACGTTGATGAGTACGGCTGCCAGCAAGGCATCGCGGTACAGGCGCCGATTCTCCAGGATCACCGCCCAGAACCAGTGACTGCTGCGGGGCTCCATGCCTTGCTGCACGGAGCGCGGCTCGAAGCGGAACTGCGGACGCACAAAGCACATCAGCCCCGCGTAGTCCTGCAGCAAAGCCTGGGCCTCTACCTCGACCGGACTCTCCGACTCCGGATACTGCAACAGGAAGCGACCGCTCTCCAGCGCTCTGAGCAACAGACAGGCACGGCCTCCATTGAGAATCAAAATTGCCGGCAGCAAGCCCTGAGGAACGGCGTCAAGACTGCGCTGCACGATACGCGTGCTGAACTGTGCACGAGCCGCAGCGCGAGCCAGCAATGAAGGCGTCAGGCGCTGATCCACCAACGGCAGACCATTGCTCAGTGCCTGCGCGGTGTAGGGCTTGCCATGCAAGTTGGTGAGCTGCACCAGGCAATCCAGCAAGGGATCCGCATGGGTCTCATGGGCCGGCATGCGCCAGTCCCCGGCCGGTGCATGCGCCGAGCTTCGCGCCCCCAGAAAGGCCGGACCGGCCTGCTCCGCCGCAGCCGCGGCTTCCGGCAAAGAACCTTGCCCGGCCTTCTGAGTCGCATCCGTACCGTTGCTCGATGCCAATGAAGGCTCAAAGTCTGGTCTGGTCATCTTCAACAATCAACCTATAAAAGCTCTTCGTCGTCATCAATCAAGTCCAGCGAATTACGCATACGCTGGCGCGCCTGCTTGCGCTGGTTCAGCTTCTCCAGCGCCTGCGGCGGAAGATCCGTCAAGCGCAAAGCCCCATTGGCAAGCAAGGCGTCAATCAAGTCCTCGAGAACGCGGATGAAATCCGCATCCAGTGCCGACAACTCCTGCCGGGAGGACTGCTCCGACGGTGGTGAATCGCTTTTATCCATCTTGTTCATCAACTCCCACTAAAAGCTGCACCAGACTCCACCTGCTATCACTGGCGGCCCGTCGCACCAGATGCCGGCGCTTGGGCTGGAGCCCCCAGATCAACCGCTGCGCTGGCAGGCACAGGCGTCAGATTGCTGGTGTCCGGCACCGAGGATTTGCAGCTACGCAGCAGATCATCCGGCAAGTTCAGTGCCTGCTGCTCATCCGGACGGCTGTCGTCATGCGGCTGCGCGAGCCCCAGCACAGGCAGAATTTGGCTGGACAAAGTCAGCCACTGGTACTCGGCCTTCTTGAGGTCATATTGAGCGTTGACCAGGGCACGCTGGGCATCGAACAACTCGTTTTCCGTATTGAGCAGATCCAGCAGCGAACGCTGACCGATCTTGAATTGCTGCTGATACGCCACGCGGACCTTGGCCGTAGAGAGAACATGCTCACGCAGGAACGGCGTTTGCTGACGCAGGCGGGCCATGTTGTTCCAGGTAATCGACAGCTCCTGCTGGAGGTTGCGGCAGGTGTAATCGCGCACATCCTGTGCGGCATAGCCCTGGGCAATCGTCTGACGCAGGCGTGCCTCGTCCGCACCACCGCGATACAGGTTGTAAGTCAGCATCAGCTGCACTCGCGAACTCTGCACATCCCAGTAGGCCGGCGAGTTCTGATCACGATCACGCCCCGTGGATGCCAGCAGCTCGAGCTTGGGCATATGCGCCCCCTTGGCAGCCTTCTGACCGGCCTCTGCCGCTTGCACCAGAGCCTGCTTCGACAATAGCAGCGGACTCGCGCGCAGCGACGCGCCGAAATCCTTGGCCGCCCCGGAAGCAGGCAGCTTGGCACTCACATCGGGCACCGGGTCCAGCGTGGCCGCAGGATACTCACCCACCACGCGGCGGTAGCGCTGCAGCACATCGTTGAGGTTGTTGCTCTCGGTCATCAGATTGGTCTGCGCCAGCGACAGACGACCACTTGCCTGCTCCAGGTCAACACCGCGGCCCACGCCGGACTGCTGGCGCTCACGCAACTGCCCCAGCGTCACCTGGTGCGTGCCGAAATTTTCACGGGCCAGCTTCTCCATTTCGCGATAACGCTGCACATCCAGATAGGCGGCGACAACATCATTGGCCAAATTTTCAGTGGTGGCGCGCAGATCGTAGAACTTGGCCAGCTTCTCAAAGCCCAACTGACGGATATTGCTGCTAGTGGTGAAGCCATCAAAGATCAGCTGACGCAGTTGCAGGTTCCAGCCCGGACGGTTCCAGTTCTGCGATGGAGCATCCTGAATATGGCTGCGCCACTCGCGACCGACCCAACCTTGCGCGGTGACTTGCGGACGCCAACCTCCCCGAGCCACGTTCTGACCCTCAGCGGACGAACTGAAATCCTGAAAGCGCGCCTGCACTTCGGGATGAGTCATCAGTGCCTGCTCGACAACCTTTTGCAGTGCAACACCCTGCTCGTTGGCTTGTTGCGCATTCATGGTCGTCTGAGCCATACCCCCCATGGCCCACGAGGCCACACCCAGAGTGGTTACCACTTGTGCAATCTGACTGAATTTCATTGTTATCCCTCTTGTTTGACTCCGACCGGGCAATGCGATGCCTAGCCCGCCAACAAATTGGCGAGAGCAATCGGTGCGACTTCTGCAAATCGTTCCCGCGGAAGCTGGTTGTTAATGCGGATCGGCTCGCTGCTGCCCGAAAAGGCATTGCATACGGCCTCAGAACTCGCAAAATGGAATTCTGTAACTCTCGTGCTCACAGCCTTTGGCGTCATGCCAACACCGCACAGGAGACTGACGGTCAGGTCAAGCTTGTTGCCTGATCGACAAAACTCACTATTTTTGCTTGACGACCCACCACTTAGCAGTGGTGAAAGGATGACATCACCAATCCCTTGACCAAACAAATCGCGCGGACAGGCTGTGGAGCGTCTATCGGCTAGACACAGCGCATTTGGAGATTTTCCTTTCCACGATAGCAAGGCGGAGCCTCCGGTTTCCGGCCGGTGTTCTTGACGCATAACCCTGCATGCGAAGCCGTGCGTTGATGGCAGATCTCCTGGCAGCACCATCAAACAAATGGATTCAGTTGCAAATCTAGCACAAGGCATGCAAGGATTTGTTTCAAAAAACCACTCAACCAGCCGAACTCCGAATTTTTTGCCGGGAATTGGCAATTCTTTTCATTCCTTCTTTATATCAAAGAAATTAAGAATCAATACCGCTTCCAGCACCGCAACCATCATAGCGGTGCACGCGTTACAAAGTGAAATCAGCCTACATCCAAAGTCAAAGTCGTAATCGAACAATTGACAATGAATTGATCTGAAATAGAAAAAGGGCTCCTGACTGAATAGTCAGAAGCCCTTGTCTAATTGGTCGGAATGGCGGGATTCGAACTCGCGACCCCTTGCACCCCATGCAAGTGCGCTACCAGGCTGCGCTACATTCCGAAGACTTGAATTATACACAGAAATTCGACATCAAAGAGAAAGCAGCGCCCTGATCTGCAAAAGCTCCTCTTTGACCTCTTCAATGCCCATTGTACCGGCAGGCTCCGAACGGCCCTGCTCCAGCATTGCAGCCAGCAGATGGCTTTGCGCCAGCTCTTCCCCCTGCAGGGGCTGGGCCGGATGCACAAGCACCGGCTGCTGCTCGACTGCTTTGCCGTGACCCGTCACCAGTTCGCGCAGACGATTTCGTGCACCGCTGATGGTGAAGCCCTGCTCGTAAAGCAGCTCGCGAATGCGACGCACCATCAACACCTCATGATGCTGGTAGTAGCGGCGGTTGCCACGACGCTTCATGGGCTTGAGCTGCACAAACTCCTGCTCCCAGTAACGCAGCACATGAGGCTTGACGTCGCAAAGATCCGCTACCTCACCGATGGTGAAATAGCGCTTGGCGGGAATTGCTGGCAAAGATGAAGCCATGGCTGGTTGCAAGCGGTCAATGAAGGAATGGGTGAAAGATATGCATTCACGACTTGCGCAAATCCGGATCAGGCACGGTGTTTTGTCGATAGAAATGCCCGCTATGCATTCCTGTTTGCGCAAGTCCTAGCAATATAGCGCGAAGAGCTGACAGGACCTTGCACCGCGCGCGACGCAAGACTGTCAGCTCTTCAGTGACCGATGCTCCGCTTGACAGTGCATCAGCCGTGTGCCAATCACTTAAGACCCCGAACTCTCGCCCTGGATCAGCTCCTTGAGCTTGCTGCTGGCATGGAAGGTCACCACGCGGCGAGCAGCGATGGGAATCAGCTCGCCGGTGCGCGGGTTGCGACCGGGCCGCGGCGCCTTGGTGCGGATCTGGAAGTTGCCGAAGCCCGAAAGCTTGACATCTTCGCCGTCCACCAGCTTTTGCGAGATCAGGTCGAAAAATGCATCCACCATGTCCTTGGCTTCGCGCTTGTTCAAACCGATTTCGTCAAACAGCAGATCGGCCAGCTGCGCCTTGGTCAGCGCGGGGCTGTCGATGCTCTCTACGGCAAGCTCCATGGGTCGATCTCCTTGTGGATTGAACATATCAGCGCAGACGAGCCGCAACGCGTTCAACCAGAGCCGCAATTGTGCCCTGCATGGCGGCCTCGATTTCCGCATCGGTCAGCGACGCAGTGTCGCTGCCCAGCGTCAGACGCACGGCCAGGCTCTTTTCATCCTGAGCCAGGCTGCCCGGCGCCGCTTCCTCGCCCGCCTTGAGCTTCTTGGGACGGAATACGTCGAACAGCACGGCCGAGCGCAGAATGCCGCCCTGCACACCTTGCTGCACGGCTTCCATCACCTGGGCGTGGGTCACGGCCTCCTTGACGACTACGGCAATGTCGCGCTCCACGGCCTGGTGCTTGGCCACGGGCTTGAACACGGGAACCTGGCGGGCCAGCACGGCATCGAGCTCCAGCTCGAACATCACGGGAGCCTGGGCCAGATCCCATTCCTGGCGCCATTGGGGATGCAGCTCGCCGACAAAGCCGATGGCCTTGCCGTCCAGCAGCACGCGCGCGCAGCGGCCGGGGTGCATGGCGGGGTGCTCGGCAGGCTCGAACACGGGCTTGGCCGGGGCCAGCAGTGCTTCCACATCGCCCTTGACATCGTAGAAGTCGACCTTGACTTCTGCCCTGCCCCACTGCAACTGGTCGGCAGCGCCGTAAGCGAGACCCGCCACGCGCATGGGCTGATAAAAGCCCTTGACCGTGGTGTCGGAGTCGACCACGGACTCGTCCTTGAAGAACACACGGCCCAGCTCGAACACGCGCACGCGCTGAGCCTTGCGGTCCACGTTGAACTTCAAAACTTGCAGCAGCGAACCCAGCAGGGACGAGCGCATCACGCTCAGATGGCTGGCAATGGGGTTGAGCAGCTTGATGGCGTTGTTGTTGCCAGCCAGCTCCTGCTCCCACTTTTCTTCGACAAAGCTGAAGTTGATGGTTTCCTGGTAGCCCAGGCCCGCCAGTTCGTGGCGCACGGCATAGGGGCTGCGCTCGTTCTCGGCGCGCAGCTTGGGCGAGATCGGGGCCAGCGGCTTGGTGGTCGGCAGGTTTTCGTAGCCGATCATGCGGGCCACTTCTTCGATCAGATCCTCTTCCAGATTGATGTCGAAGCGGAACGTAGGAGCAGTCACCGAAATCACGCCTTCCGAAGCCACGGTGGCAGGCAGACCCAGGCCGTTCAGGGCATCCAGGCATTGCTGCTGCGTCACGGCCATGCCAATGACCTTGGCCGCACGCGCCACGCGCAGTTGCACAGCCTTGGAGGCGGGCATATTGGGCTTCTGGTCGTCCATGGCGCCGACTTGCGTCTCGGGCGTGCCGCAGATTTCCAGCACCAGCGCGGTGATGCGCTCGATGTGCTCGGTGGTGAACTCGGGGTCCACGCCGCGCTCGAAACGGTGACCGGCATCGGTCGAGAAGTTGAAGTGGCGCGAACGGCCGGCCACGGCCTTGGGGAACCAGAACGCGGCTTCGATGTAGATGTTCCTGGTGTCGTCGGACACGGCCGTGGCGTCGCCGCCCATGATGCCGGCCAGCGATTCAACCTGCTTGTCATCGGCAATCACGCCGACTTTGAGGAAATCGTCGATCTTGATGGTGTTGCCGTTGAGCAGCTTGAGCGTTTCGCCCTCCTTGCCCCAGCGCACATTCAGTCCGCCGCTGATCTTGTCCAGATCGAAGATATGGCTGGGACGGCCCAGCTCGAACATCACATAGTTGGAGATGTCGACCAGGGGGCTGACCGAGCGCTGGCCGCAGCGTGCCAGACGGTCCACCATCCACTGAGGCGTCTTCACTTGCGTGTTGACATTGCGCACGATACGGCCCGAGAAACGGCCGCACAGATCGGTGGCGTCAATCTTGACCGGCAGCTTGTCCTGCAAGGCCACAGCAGCAGCGGGGAAGGACAGGGCTTTCAGAGGCGTGCCGGTCAGCGCCGACAGCTCGCGCGCCACACCGTAGACGCTCAGGCAGTGCGCCAGATTGGGCGTCAACTTCAGCGTGAACAGCGTGTCGTCCAGGTTCAGGTACTCGCGCACGTTCTGACCCAGCGGCGCATCGGCGGGAAACTCCAGCAGGCCGCTGGCGTCTTCGTCGATGCCCAGCTCCTTGGCCGAGCACAGCATGCCAAAGCTCTGCACGCCGCGCAGCTTGCCGATCTTGATCTTGAAGGGCTTGCCATCGGCACCGGGAGGCAGCTCGGCGCCCACGGTGGCGCAGGGAATGCGGATGCCCACACGCGCATTGGGCGCGCCGCAGACAATGTCCAGCAGCTCGGGCTGGCCGATATCCACCTTACATACGCGCAGGCGATCGGCGTCGGGGTGCTGCACGGCTTCCTTGATTTCACCGACCACGATGCCGGTGAAGGGAGGCGCCACAGGATCCAGCTCTTCCACTTCCAGACCGGCCATGGTCAGGGTATCGGCCAGCTGCTGGGTGGTCAGGTTGGGGTTGCAGTATTCGCGCAACCAGGATTCAGGAAATTGCATAGTCAGACTCTTTGGCGTTCATGCCAGTCGCACCGCAAGCGGTCTGCCACTGGCTGGGCATGCGTATCTCAAAAAGATGAGCTATCAGCGCTTGGTACATATGGATTTCAGCATCAGAACTATCTGAAATCATTTCATAGTATGCGCTAGCAGCTCACTTTTTTATTACTGAAACTGCGACAGAAAACGGATGTCGCCGTCGAAGAACAGGCGCAGGTCGTTCACGCCATAACGCAGCATGGTCAGGCGGTCGGGGCCCATGCCAAAGGCAAAGCCGATGTATTTTTCGGGATCCAGCCCCATGTTGCGCACCACATTGGGGTGCACCTGGCCGGAGCCCGCCACTTCCAGCCACTTGCCGGCCAACGGGCCGCTCTGGAACTGGATGTCGATTTCGGCCGAAGGCTCGGTGAACGGGAAGAAGCTGGGGCGAAAGCGCAGCACCAGATCATCCTGCTCAAAGAAGGTCTTGCAGAAGTCGGTGAACACGACCTTCAGGTCCTTGAAGCTCACGTTCTCGCCGATCCACAGGCCTTCGCACTGGTGGAACATGGGCGAGTGGGTGGCATCCGAGTCCACACGGTAGGTGCGGCCGGGAGCAATCACGCGGATCTCGGGCATGGTCTGACCGGCATCGAGCGCGTTGCGGTAATTCTTCACATGCTGCACGGCATGGCGCACCTGCATGGGGCTGGTGTGCGTGCGCAGCAGATTGGGCGCGTGCTGGGTGCCGCCTTCGACATAGAAGGTGTCGTGCATGGAGCGCGCGGGATGGTCTTCGGGCGTGTTCAGCGCCGTGAAGTTGAACCAGTCGGATTCGATCTCGGGGCCCTGGGCCACATCAAAGCCCATGGAGCCGAAGATGCCCTCGATACGCTCCATGGTGATGGAGACAGGGTGCAACCCTCCCGCGCCACGACGGCGACCGGGCAGAGTCACATCTAGCACCTCGGCCTTCAGATGGGCCTGCAGCTCGGCGTCTGCCAAAGCCTTGCGACGGGCGGTCAAGGCCGCTTCGATCGCCTGCTTGGCCACGTTGATGGCGGCGCCGCGCGACTTTTTCTCTTCGACGGAAAGCTGCGCCATGCCCTTCATGAGCTCGGTCATCTTGCCCGACTTGCCCAGAAACTGCGCCTTGGCATTTTCCAGATCAGCGGGGGTGTGGGCTTGCGCAAACAGTTGCTGTGCGCTTTCGACCAGAGAATCCAACTCGTTCATATCGACTCTTTATCGACTTGTAAAAATAAACAAGGGCTAGTGCCTTTTCAAGCCCTAGCCCTTGCTGTTTGTGCATCAGCAGCTACTGAACAAGACACGACTTCTGCAATCAAGTTCAAGCAAGATGCTCGCCCATCGGCAAATGCCTTTGGGGATTCTTGTCTGCAAAAGTCCTACAAGAGTAACTACCGATCGTGACCTCAGGCAGCCAGCTTGGCCTTGACTTGGTCGACGATAGCTGCAAAAGCAGCCTTGTCGTGCACGGCGATATCGGCCAGCATCTTGCGGTCGATTTCGATGGCAGCCTTCTTCAGGCCGTTGGCGAATTGGCTGTAAGTCAGACCCAGTTCACGTGCAGCAGCGTTGATACGAGCGATCCACAGCTGACGGAACACGCGCTTCTTGGTACGACGGTCACGGTAGGCATATTGACCAGCCTTCATGACCGCTTGCTTGGCAACGCGGAAGACGTTACCACGGCGACCGCGGAAACCCTTGGCCAGATTCAGAACTTTTTTGTGACGGGCGCGAGCCGTTACACCACGTTTGACGCGAGGCATGTGTTTTCTCCTAGTTCGTCAGTGAATTACAGGCCTGCGGAAGGCAACATCTTTGCGATGGAGCCCATATCGCCGGAATGCACGTTGACAATGCCACGCAGGTGACGCTTGTTCTTCGTGGTCTTCTTGGTCAAGATGTGACGCTTGAAGGCTTGACCGCGCTTGACGGTACCACCGGGACGAACGCGAAAACGCTTCTTCGCGCTGCTCTTGGTCTTCATTTTGGGCATGTGAATGCTCCTATTGAATTTGTGCTCGCAAGGCGGTGTGCAACCCGCACACACTTCGCTGGCCTCCGAGGCACTTGTTTGTCAGTCCGGCCAGGCCGGGCTGACGTCTTGCAGGCAAGCCTGCAAATTCTTTGTCTGCCGCATAAAACAAAAGTGGGCCAAGCCCACTTTTGCCGATAAGGCAAAACCGCAATTATGCCTTATCTGCAGCCTCAGGTGCAGCTGCGGCGCCATCAGCCTGTGGTTTTGCACCACCGGCGGGCTTCTTGCCGCCTGCACGAGCCGGTGCCACCATCATGATCATCTGACGGCCTTCCAGCTTGGGGAACTGCTCCACCTGGATGGAATCAGCCAGATCGTCACGCAGACGGTTGAGCAGATTCAGACCCAGCTGCTGGTGCGTGATTTCACGACCGCGGAAACGCAGCGTGATCTTGCACTTGTCGCCATCCGCCAGAAAACGGCGGATATTGCGCAGCTTGATGTTGTAGTCACCATCATCCGTACCAGGGCGGAACTTCACTTCCTTGATTTCGATGACGGTCTGCTTGGCCTTGGCTTCAGCAGCCTTCTTCTGTTCCTGGTACTTGAACTTGCCGTAATCCATCAGACGGCAGACCGGAGGAGATGCGTTGGCCGCAATTTCCACCAAGTCGACATCCAGCTCGCCGGCCATGCGCAGCGCTTCTTGCAGCGGCACGATGCCCAGAGGCTCGTTGTCGGGACCAGACAGACGCACTTCAGGCGCCATGATTTCTCGGTTCAGTCGATGCTTGCGCTCTTCACGGTGGCGCCGATCGCGAAATTCAGTAGCTATGGTTTTCACCCTTGGATTGAAATGGCTACAACAGCGTAGCCGGCTAGCGTGCCTTGCACGCTGACCGGCCCGCCACAAAAATTAATCTGCTTCAGGCCTTGGCCGCGATGTCCTTGGCGAGCAATTCAATGAATGCATCAACCGACATCACTCCGAGGTCTTTGTTACCCCGGGCGCGCACTGCAACCGCACCAGCAGCCTTCTCCTTGTCGCCCGCGACAAGGATGTAGGGCAGCTTCTGCATGGAATGCTCGCGTATTTTATACGTAATCTTTTCATTGCGCAGATCTGTCACCACTCTAAGGCTTTGATTCGGCAATGCTTTTTGCAGCTTCTGCGCAACTTCCTGCGCATAGTCGGCCTGAGCGTCCGTGATATTGAGCACGGCAGCCTGCACGGGAGCCAGCCAGGCAGGCAGCGCGCCCGAGTGATGCTCGACCAAAATGCCGATGAAACGCTCGAGCGAACCCAGGATCGCGCGGTGCAGCATGATGGGTCGATGGCGCTCGCCATCCTCGCCCACGAATTCCGCATCAAGACGCTCGGGCATGTTCGGGTCCACCTGGATGGTGCCGCACTGCCATTCGCGGCCCAGCGCATCCTTCAGGGTGTACTCGATCTTCGGGCCGTAGAACGCACCCTCGCCCGGCAGATACTCGAACTCGCAACCCGATGCACGCAGACCTTCGGCCAGCGCGTTCTCGGCCTTGTCCCAGGCTTCATCGGTGCCGATGCGCTTTTCGGGACGGGTCGACAGGCGATACAGGATGTTGGTGAAGCCGAAGTCGGCATACACCTTCTGCAGCAGCGAGGTGAAAGCCGTCACCTCGGCCTGGATCTGGTCTTCGGTACAGAAGATGTGACCATCGTCCTGTGTGAAGGCACGCACGCGCATGATGCCGTGCAGCGAACCCGTGGGCTCGTTGCGATGGCAATTGCCGAACTCGCCAAAGCGCAGAGGCAGATCGCGATAGCTCTTGATGCCTTGCTTGAAAATGATGATGTGGCCCGGGCAGTTCATGGGCTTCAAGGCATATTCACGCTTTTCCGAATCGGTGGTGAACATGTTTTCGCGGTACTTGTCCCAGTGGCCGGTCTTCTCCCACAGGCCCTTGTCCAGAATCTGCGGAGCCTTGACTTCCTGGTAGCCGTTGTCCTGATAGACGCGGCGCATGTACTGCTCGACCTGCTGCCAGACCGCCCAGCCCTTGGGGTGCCAGAACACGGTGCCGGGCGAGTGTTCGTCGATGTGGAACAGATCGAGTTCGCGCCCAAGCTTGCGATGGTCGCGCTTTTCGGCTTCTTCCAACCTGAACAGATAGTCCTTGAGCTCGTCCTTGGTTGCCCAAGCGGTACCGTAGATGCGCTGCAGCATCTCGTTGCGATGGTCGCCACGCCAGTAGGCACCGGCCACTTTCATCAGCTTGAAGTGCTTGAGCTTGCCGGTGCTCGGAACGTGAGGGCCACGGCACAGATCTTCGAAGGCGCCTTCGCGATACAGGCTCACATCCTCGTTGCTGGGGATGGAGGCAATGATCTCTGCCTTGTAGGCTTCGCCGATGCCCTTGAAGTACTGCACGGCCTCGTCGCGCGGCAGCACGCGGCGCACCACCTGCTCGTCCTTGTTGGCCAGCTCGGTCATCTTCTTTTCGATGGCGGCCAGATCTTCGGGCGTGAAGGGACGCTTATAAGAAAAGTCGTAGTAGAAGCCGTTTTCGATCACGGGACCGATGGTGACCTGCGCATCGGGAAACAGCTCCTTGACGGCATAGGCCAGCAAGTGAGCGGTGGAGTGGCGGATCACCTCCAGACCGTCGGCATCCTTGGCGGTGATGATGGACAGCGGCGAATCCTGCTCGATCACAAAGCTGGTGTCCACGACCTTGCCGTTGATCTTGCCGGCCAATGCGGCCTTGGCCAGGCCGGAGCCGATCGAAGCAGCGACGTCAGCGACCGAAACCGGGCCTGGATATTCGCGCTTGGAGCCATCGGGGAGCGTGATGTTGATCATGAAATTCCTTGTCAAACCAAATTTGTGTGGGTGAGGGCCAGCGCCAGAGCTTTGGAGTTGCCTGAAAGCAAAAAGCGCGGAACCAGTCCGCGCTTTGATGAGGGTGTCGAGAAATCTCGGGCAGGCGCGAACCGCCAGCTGCCATCAGCAGCTGAAGTACATCTCCGATGTAGTTCGCGGTGTCATAACCGTTGATGCCTTTCTCGCCCTTGTGAATTGAAGTCGCGCCATTTTAACCCGGCAAACAAAAAAGCGCCCGAGACTTTCGCCCCGGGCGCATAACCCCACTTTTTCTACCTAGACAGAGTCACGATTCATCGTGGCTCAATGGAACTGCTCTTCCTCGGTGGAACCGGTCAGCGCCTTGACGCTGGAAGAGCCGCCCTGGATCACGGTGGTCACGTCGTCGAAGTAACCTGCGCCCACTTCCTGCTGGTGCGAGACAAAGGTGTAGCCCTTGTCACGTGCCGCGAATTCGGGCTCCTGGATCATTTCCACGTAGTGCTTCATGCCCTCGCCGCGAGCGTACTCGTGGGCGAACTTGAAGGTGTTGTACCAGTTGCTGTGAATGCCGGCCAGCGTGATGAACTGGAACTTGTAGCCCAGTGCGGACAGATCTTCCTGGAAGGAAGCGATCTGGCTGTCGTTGAGGTTCTTCTTCCAGTTGAACGAAGGCGAGCAGTTGTAGCTCAGCAGCTTGCCTGGGCAGGCTGCGTGCACGGCCTGAGCGAATTCGCGGGCAAAGCCGATATCGGGCACACCGGTTTCGCACCACACCAGATCTGCATAGGGAGCGTAGGCCACGCCGCGGCTGATGGATTGCTCCAGACCGTTCTTGACACGGTAGAAGCCTTCCTGAGTACGCTCGCCAGTCAGGAACGGGATGTCGTTCTCGTCATGGTTGCTGGTGATCAGGTTGGCCGCCTCGGCATCGGTACGGGCCAGCACAATGGTGGGCACGCCCATCACATCGGCTGCAAAACGGGCGGCAATCAGCTTTTCGACCGCTTCGCGGGTGGGCACCAGCACCTTGCCGCCCATGTGACCGCACTTCTTGACCGCAGCCAGCTGGTCTTCGAAGTGCACTCCGGCAGCACCTGCCTGAATCATGTTCTTCATCAGCTCGAACGCGTTGAGCACGCCGCCAAAGCCGGCTTCCGCATCAGCCACGATGGGCAGGAAGTAGTCGATGAACTCCTTGTCGCCGGGGTTGATGCCCTTGCCCCATTGGATTTCATCGGCGCGCTTGAAGGTGTTGTTGATGCGGCGCACCATGGTGGGCACGGAGTCATAGGCGTACAGCGACTGGTCGGGGTACATGGTCTCGGAGGTGTTGCCGTCGGCAGCTACTTGCCAGCCCGACAGGTACACGGCTTCCAGACCTGCCTTGGCCTGCTGCATGGCCTGGCCTGCAGAGATGGCACCGAAGGCGTTCACATAGCCCTTCTTCGAGCTGCCGTTGATCTTGTCCCACAGCACTTCAGCACCGCGCTGGGCCAGGGTGTACTCTGGCTGCAGGCTGCCACGCAGACGCACCACATCGGCAGCGCTGTAACCGCGCTTGACGCTCTTCCAGCGTGGGTTCTGTGCCCAGTCTTTTTCGAGGGCTGCGATTTGCTGTTCACGGCTCAGTTGCTGAGTCAGGGATTGGGGCATGGTGCACTCCTTAGCGGTTAAAACAAGATGAATTGGTGTTCGTCCTTGGGATCTACTTTATGTCTGCAACGTTCTTCCGCAGAGTCTTATGTCTTATAAAAGACTGAAATTTATATTCAATAAAATCAATGGCTTATTTTTATTTTTCACAATAAGAAAACGCATTTCTCGTATTGAGAAATTTTGCGGCAGCGCAACATTTCAATTTTTCATAATAAGAAATTGAATTCTTGCTTCATGAAAAATTTGCGGAAGCATGGCCTTCGGAGTCGGCATCCTTTAAACGCAGTACGAAAAAAGTCCCGGTGCCTGTCTTGATCTACTCATTTACCCAGCACGAAGACAGGCCAAGCCACTTGAACAAAAACAGGTGACACGACAAAGACATGGCGCCCAAGGCGGCGAGAACCAAAAAACAACAGTTCCCTCCCCTGGGTCAAATGCATGCAACAGCCCTGCCACACTGCTTTGCATCACCTTCTCTTGTCATTGAAATTCATTTCGCCATGCACACGCCCAGCCGCCCCATCGCCTATCTCTGCCTGGCGCTCAGCATGTCTTTGGTAGGAAGCTATGTGGCCTTGTCCAAGCCTCTGGCTGCCATCTTTCCGGTCATGCTGCTGGCTTGGCTGCGCTTTGGCATCGGTGCCGTGGCCATGCTGGGCTGGCTCAGGCCACCGGCGCACGAGACAACTCTGACCAGACAGACCAAGTGGCTGCTGTTTTTTGAGTCCTTCTTCGGCAATTTCCTTTTCACGCTCTGCATGATCAGCGGCGTGGCCTTGACCAGCGCGGTCACGGCGGGCGTGACCATGGCCGCAATTCCTGCCGCAGTCGCCATCATGAGCTGGCTTTTTCTGCGCGAAGCCGTTGGCGCACGTACATGGACAGCCATTGCTTTCGCAGTGGCCGGCATAGGGCTGAATGCCTTGAGCAAGACCGAAAGCAGCAGCCTTGCCGCACATCCCCAGCAAGGCCTGGGCCAGTTGCTGCTGATTGCCGCCGTGCTGTGCGAGGCCGCATATGCCGTGATCGGCAAAAAGCTCACCGCCAGCGTAAGCCCCAAACGCATTACGGCGCTGATCAATCTCTGGGGGTTTGTGCTTTCCGCACCCGCCGGGCTCTATCTGGCCTGGCAGTTTGATTTTTCCCGGGTTTCGGCGCCCGCATGGGGTCTGTTGCTGTTTTACGCTCTGGCCGCCTGCGTCTGGACGGTGTGGCTGTGGATGACGGGATTGCGCGCCGTTCCCGCATCACGGGCCGGCATTTTTACCGTGCTGCTGCCCATCAGCGCCGCTGTGGTGGGCATGCTGGCCCTGGGCGAGCGCGTCGGCAGCATGCAATTGCTGGCCTTCGGCATTGCCCTGACCAGCGTGGTGATTGCAACCTGGCCCGGTTCATTGCAGATCAGGCGCTAGGCGCCGTCGATTTCAATCAGGAAAGAAGATTGCGGCGGCTCAGCACAATGCCGTTGGCGTCGGCATACAGCCAGTCGCCCGGGCGAATCCACAGGCCGGCGATCTGCACATAGACATCGCGCAGCCCCTGGCCTTGCTTGACGGTAGGCATGGGGTTGAGCGCCAGCGCATACAGACCCACGGACGTCGATTTCAGCTCGGCCACGTCGCGCACGCAGCCATAGACAAGCACCCCGGCCCAGCCGTTCTGGGCCGCCGATGTCGCCACATTCCCCCCCACCAGAGCCCGGCGCAGCGAACCGCCGCCATCGACCACCAGCACACGACCACCTCCCGGCTCGGCCAGCGCCGCTCGCACCAAGCTGTTGTCGTCCAGACACTGCACGGTGCTGACCTCCCCCATAAAGCCGACATTCCCGCCATAGCTGTGGAACACGGGCGGCAGCACACGAAAGTCGCTGCTGTCATCGCTGATATGCGCATCGCACAAATCGCAGGTGCTGAAGCCAAGAGAAGCCGAGGAATCGCTCATGAAAATCTCCACAGAACCAAGTCTCCCGCATCTTGCCCTGAGCACCTGACATAGCACAAGCACCAGCGGACACACACAGAGAGCAACTTTTTCACAACACTCTCGAGGAAAAACCCGTGAAAACGGACACTAAAGGGCCTGAGAGCAACAAATCGAGGCAAAAAAACAGCCCACTAGCTTGGAAGAGCGATTTTTTGCCATTAGCATCAGACTCAGCCAGTGGATTGCAGCTGTATTTCGCTGGTGATAAGTCCACTACCCAATTAGGAATAAGCAATATGGCAACTGCAAAGAAGGCACCCGCTGCAGCACCGGCAGCAGCTCCCGCCGCTAAGAAGCGCACTCCCAACGCTGCCTTCATGAAACCTCTGACCCCCAGCGCCGCTCTGGCTGCCGTGGTTGGCAAGGATCCCCTGCCCCGTACTGAAATCATCAGCAAGCTGTGGGTCTACATCAAGGCCAACAACCTGCAAGACGCTGCCAACAAGCGCATGATCAACGCCGACGCCAAGCTCAAGGAAGTCTTCGGCAAGCCCCAAGTCTCCATGTTCGAGATGGCCGGCCTGATCGGCAAGCACGTCAAGTAAGCACTGCGCTTGCGCTGACCACAAAAAAGCTGGCCCGAGCCAGCTTTTTGTATTTCTGAGGCAAGTGTCGCGTACAGGCCGACGCGACTGGGACGGCTTTACCGCAGCAATGCATGCGTGCATGCCTCGGTCTCGACGCCGACGGAATCACGGCCGCGAACGCTGGTCAGGACGGAACCGGCCGGCAGGTCTTTCCGACAACCGCGCGGCCCTCACGAAGCTGACCCCGGGCTATCTCCGCCATCGTGCCCCGCCATGCTTGCCCCCTGAACCGCACATTCCTGCAAGACTGCAGCTGCCGGGCAGCCAGGACATGGGCTCCACAGGCATGGAGACGCGTGCGCACGTTCGGGTCTCGGTGCGGCGAACGCCTCCCCGGCAGCCCCGGCCATGGCAGGTCCACAAGCTTGAGCGCTGTCCCTCAGTAACCGTCCAAAGCCGTCACGACGCCGGCAATGCCCATGAGACATCCGCAGAGGAGACCGGCCAAGAAAATCAGTGCTGCAATTCCAAAGCTCATTGAACGCCTCTCCTGCCGCGCAGGGCCGTGTGATTGCGACACGCCGTGCGACTCATGGCGCCCCCCTTGCGATACGCGCGTCCGCTCCTTCTGGGCGTGTGCTGTGCAGTGCATGGCGCTCGTTGACAGGCGGCCAGAGCATGTCGACGGACATGCCTGTGATTTCTGCAATGCGCTGTCGAATGCGGGCCGATACCGCACGACCGCTGATGACTTGCGACACGCTGCTGTTGGCCACGCACATTTCGGACGCCAATGCCGTGGGGGAAATGCCTTTCATGCGCAGCGCCGCTTTGATTTGCTCGGGATGCATCTGGTAGCCTTTCGCCTAATTATTTAGGTTGAAGCACGTCGTCGTGCTTTTGGCGAATTATGGGAAAGATTTCTTTCCCATGCAATACACCTTGGACAAGTTTTTATGACCCTAGGGGAACGGCTGCGCGAAGAAAGAAACCGGCTGGGCATGAGCCAGCCGGCCTTCGCTGCACTTGCTGGCACTACGAAGCAAACTCTTTTTTCCTGGGAATCCGGCAAGACAGCGCCGGATGGCTTTCAGATGACCGCGCTGAGCGCACACGGAGTGGACCTGTTGTATGTGCTGGCAGGACACCGCACACCGGCAGTTCACCCTGCAGAGGCTCTGTCAGACGATGAACTCCGCCTCCTTCACGGGTATCGCAGCTGCAATGCGGATGGAAGGCAGCACCTCATACGATCCGCAGAGCTGCTGTCTGCGGCACATGCCATGTCCGCCGAAGACCGCAAGCAGGCCCTCCAGGATCGGCCATATCGATCGGGTGAAGACGCCCTCTGATCCATCCTGCCCGATGTCCGAGCGGTGCGGTACCTATAGGATGCGGTGCAGTCCTGCTCCAAGACGGTGACAGGGCCTGCTGCCATCCCCCGCCTGGACGTGCTCAATACACATCGCGCCGGTAGCGACCCGAGCCCAACAGCTCGGCCACCTTGGCCTCGCCCAGAATGGCCTGCAGCGTCAGATGCACGCCTTGGCCCATGCCGTTCAGGCTGCCGCAAACATAGATGGCCGCACCACGCTCCACCCATTGCCGGACTTCCTCTGCATGGCTGCGCAGCAAATCCTGCACATAGCGCGAATCCTTGCCGTTGCGCGACCAGGCATGATCCAGCCGTGCCAGTCGGCCCTGCCTGAACCATGCGCCCAATTGATCGGCAAATAGCGCGTCATGCTGTGGACTGCGCTCTCCGAACAACAGCCATTGATCACCTAGCTCCTGCTGCACACGGGCCTTGATATGGCTGAGAAGGCCCGCCAGGCCCGAGCCATTGCCGATCAGAATCAGCGGTCGCCCGGCGTTGTCACCGAGTCTGAAGCCGCGGTGCTCGCGCAAGGTCAGCGGCAGCACATCTCCCTCGGCCATGCCGCAGCACAACCAGTTCGACGCAAGGCCCGGCGAACCATCGGCGCGCGTGCTCTCGCGCACCAGCAGTTGCAGGCTGCCGTCGGCCGTGATCGAGGCGATCGAATAGTCGCGCGCGCGCTCAGGGTCGGCGGGCACGCACAGAGACACCAGATCGCCCGACTCCCAGTGCGGCAGCTCGCCGGACTGCGGCGTCCACTCCAGCAGGTATAGCGCCCCGCCCTGGCTGCCGGGATTGAGCAAACGCCGCCGACCAAGCACAAAGGGTATGCTGACCGGCGCCTGCAACCAGTCCGAATCCGGTTCCTGGGCGGGCGCAGACTCGCCCAGCAAGTCCTGTCGCATCTGAGCGACCTGAGTCTGCCAGCTCTGCAAGCTCGAGGCATCCATATTGTCCACGCAGACCAGATCGCTGCGCGCGCCGCTGGTCTGCAACCATTCGTGCACCTCCACACCAAACGCACAGAACTCCTGGTATTCACGATCACCCAGCGCCAGCACCAGGCTTTGGTGCTGGGTCAGCGCAGGCTGAGTGGCCATGAGCTGCTGCACAAAGCCCAGCGCATGATCGGGCGCATCGCCCTCGCCCGTAGTGGACAGCAGCCACAGGCTGTGTGCATATTGCTGCAGCAGCTCGGTCGTCAGCTTCTCGACGGGCAGCAGACGCACCTGCAGACCACCATCGACCAGCATCTTGCCCGTGGCGCGTGCCAGAGCTTCGGCCTGCCCCGTCTGGCTGGCATAGGCGACCAGGACGGCAGGCGCAGCAGCATCGCCCTGCGAGGCCTTGCTCTCGGCCTCATCGGCCAGGCGTTGCTTGCGTACCTTGGTGCCAATACCCCAGCACATGCCTGCGTAGGCGGCCACCAACCCCATAGCCCCATAGATGCGCTCGGGCGTCAAAATCCATTCCACTGTCATGCCTCAAATTGGTTGATCCAGGCCGGTGTCTTGAGCACCTGTCTGCAGGCCTCATTGCCATCGAATGCGAGATGCGATGTGAGCACAGCCGCAATCTCATGTTGGCGGGCAAAGTCCATGCCTTGCTGCGGACCCAGCACCGTGAGCACGGTGGCCAGCGCATCGGCGTGCATGCATTCCTCATGGAACACGGTCACGCTGGCCAGATCATGCGTCACCGGCCAGCCCGTGCGCGGATCCAGCGTGTGCGAATAGCGCCTGCCAGCCTGCGTGAACTGATGCCAGAAATCGCCCGAGGTGGCAAATGCACCCTCCCTGCAGGCCACGACCAGCGACTCGGCCTCGACAGAACCGCCCGTGCCCAGTTGCACCTGCCAGGGCCGCCCATCAGGGCGCTCCCCCCAGCTGCGCAGCTCACCGCCGATTTCGAACATGCCCGCAGCCCAGCCAGCCTCCTGCAGCTTTTGCACCGCCCAATCCACGGCAAAGCCCTTGGCAATGCCGCAAAAATCCAGCTCCAGACCACCGCTCTGCTGCAACTGCCGGGTCTGTGCATTCCAGCGCAGATGGCCATGGCCGCTGGTCTTCAGCAAGCGCTCAATCTCCTCGCCGGCCGGTGTCTGCCCTGAATGCGGCTGCAGCGGGTTCTGGCGCGGCCCGAACCCCCATAGCGAAACCAGCGCTCCCATGCCGGGGTCCATCGCCGCGCCTGAAAGCCTTGCCCAATGCAAGGCCGCTTCCAGAACCTGAGCAAACTCCGCCGGAACTACATGCATTTCACCGGGTCTTGAACGATTGAACCGGGTGATCAGCGAATCCGCCTCCCAGTTGCTCATCTGGGCAATGACATCCTCAAAAACCTGCTCCAGCAGGGCCTGCACCGGCTCCATGGGCAGGTAATCGGAATTGAGCAGGCGCAGCGACCAGTGCGTGCCCATGGTCTGGCCGGACAGACGATGAATACGCCCGTCCTGCTGGTGTTGCAGGCTTGCAGGTCTCCAGCGCTGCACGCCAAAGTCAAGCGCCGGCGTCCGGGGGCGAGCCTGACTCTGTGCCGCCGACGAGGGCAGTTGCCAGAGACTGGCGTCAAAGCGTACGCGGGGGGGGGTGGGCATGGGCATCCAGACAATGACGAAAACAGCAGCGAAAACAACGACGCGCCCGTAGCGGGCGCGTATTCAATCCATCAAGCGCCAACGCTTAAGGCAGGACTTCCAGAGTCGCGATATAGCCCAGGCGGCGCTCCGTTGCCTTGGCAATGCTGGTCTTCTTGTCCGTGGCATCGGCATTCAGCCAGAACAGACCTGCACGGGGGAACTTGATCTTGACCTGACCCTTGGCATCGGTCTTGAGCTTCATGGCGTCCACACCGTCGCGATAGCGAATACCGTCGGCCACCAGCTCCAGCTCCAGATCCGCAGCGGGCTTGCCGTCAAGATGGAATTCGAAAGTCGCCTCTTCGCTGGCCACCAGGTCATTGGGGTGAGTCACGGGCTTGAGCTCCAGACCCTTGCCGGTCAGCGCCAGCGCCGAGGGCTTGCCCAGAGACACAAAGGTTTCCATGCGGCGCAGATTCTCGGTCACGCGCACTTCCTTGGCATCGGCAGGAATCTGCTTGAGCACTTCTTCCACCGAACCGCGCAGGCGCTTGGGCTGGCCGTTGGCATCCTTGTAGCCACCCATCACGCCGGTCATCAGCATGGTGACGCGGTAGGTACCGGTCTTTTCTGGCTTGAAGTCGAACATGCTGCGCAACTCGCCCTTGGCGACATTCTTCATTTCCACGGCTGCACCATCGGGTGCGGTCACCTTGACGGCTTCCAGACCCAGCGGACGGTGGTTGAAGAAGAACACATCGTTGGACACGGCCGCATCCACCGTCACCCAGTCGGACTTGGACAGCACGGTGCTGGAAGGCTTGAACCACAGATCATGCGCCTGGGCGCCCAGGGCAGCCAGAGCCAGAGTTGCAGCGACGATGGCACGAGTTTGGAACTTCATATCAGGTCCTTGAAAACAGAAAGGGTGACAAATCAAAAGAGAGAGGTGTGCCGGCTAAGCAACACCCTAAAACTGGCGCTACGCAGACAAGAGACACCAAGGAAGGGCCGCCCCGCACCGAGGGTGTCGTCCCCCTCCCGCGAAGCGAGAGAGGGGGAAGCGGCGAGGCCGCTCAGGGGGTGAGAATCAAGATCAAGGCTTCAATTCCAGCTTGATCGCGCCCAGCTCGGTGCTGCCATTGGCGCTCAGGCTGGTGGCCTGCTTGACGGGCCACTCGAAGGGAATGGACACCAGTTCGCGGCCACCGACTTCACGCGCAGCTTCCACCATCAGCTTGTACTGGCCGGGAGCCAGCAGAGGCAGCGGGTTCTTGCCTTCGGCAAAAGACAGCGCATGGGTGCCCACGGGCTTGGTCGGCTGGGTCACACCATCGATGGGAAAGCTCAGCTCGCGGCCGGTACGACGCCACCACTGGCGCATGTCCTTGAGCCACTTGGTACCCTCGGCATTCTTCATCTTCACGTCATACCAGACGGACAGATTGGCAGCCACACCGCCGTCGGCCTTTTCCAGCCACACGGCGACATAGGGCTTGTGGTATTCGGCCACCTGCAACTGGGGCACGGTCACCGCCACATTCATCCCGCCCGCGATTGCCGGCAGGCCCACCACGGCGCTCAGCGCCACCGTGGTCTTGAAAATCCGCTTCGCCATTTTTCTTCCTTCACAAAATTCTTGGGCTCAATGCACGAGCAGCAACACCAGCAAGGCGGGCAACACCAGACCCAGGCCCACCATGGGCCAGGTCATGGGGCGGCGCTGCGCATGCATCTTCAGGATCAGCAGACCCGTGATGCAGAACACCAGGCAGCCAATCGCAAAGACGTCTATGAACAGGCTCCAGGCTCCGCCCGTATTGCGCCCCTTGTGCAAGTCGTTGAGGTAGGAGATCCAGCCCCGGTCGGTTTTCTCGTACTCCACCGAGCCCTCCTTCAGGTCCACACGCAGCCAGGCATCGCCGCCCGGGCGCGGCATGGGCACATAGGCCTCGTCTTCGCTCCACTCCACGGCAAACCCCTTGGCACTGACCTTGATCTGCTGAGCCAGCCAGCCATCCACCTCGGCAGGCAAGCCCACGGCATTCTTGTCCGCCGCTTCCACGCCCTGCTTCTGGGCTTGCTGCAGTTTTTCGAGCAAATCCCGAGGCAGTTGCGCATCACGCGATTCGACCTTGGGCTTGGACTCGATCTGCCCGGCGTGATTCAAGGTGAATCCCGTCACGGCAAACAGCAGCATGCCGATCAGGCAGATGGCGGAGCTGATCCAGTGCCACTCATGTAATTTTTTGAGCCAGTACGCCCGCTGCGGGGCGTTGGAGGAAGCCGCGGTCATTCAGAACTTTCTGGGATTGCGTTGCCGCCGGACCGGGCCGAGCCGACCTTTGGGACATAGCGCCACAAGGCCAGTCCTTGCTTGCGCAGCAAGGCGGCATTCTAGTTGCGCAAATTCTAAATGCATCTCACTTTTATTTACTTTACTTGACGTAAACAAAGCGCCCTCGCGCCCAGGGCTTTTGCCAGCTCAGCAAACCCGTGGCTCGACCGATTCCGGCGATCCGCTGCACGCCCTCCGCTCACGAATCTGTTGCCTCACTGCAACAAAACGTAGATTGCCGATACTCATTATTGAATGGTATCGAGAATTATTATCAATATCACCTAGAATCCGCACGCTTTTTCAAAAAATCGACTCTTCATCAAAAGCATGTCCAACAACCATCTGACCCCGACCGACTCCAACGGCTTGCGCTGCGAGCTCAAGCAAATCGTGATTGCCGCAGGCCTGTGCCTGATTGGCGCCAGCGCGATGGCTCAGCAGGAAACCACCTTGTCCACCGTGAATGTGGAAGCCTCTGCCGACGCCAGCTTCAAAACCGAAGCCAGCCCTCAAGGCAAGTTCACCGCCCCTTTGCTGGACACACCCAAGACCGTTCAGGTCATCAATGAAGAGATCATCAAGCAGACCGGCGCCACCAGCCTGCAAGATGCCCTGCGTTCCACCCCCGGCATCACCTTCGGCAACGGCGAAGGAGGCAACCCCACTGGCGACCAGCCTTTCATTCGCGGCATGGACGCCCAGTCCAGCACCTTTGTGGACGGCATGCGTGACATCGCCTCCGGCACCCGCGAGCTGTTCAACGTCGAAGCCGTGGAAGTCATCAAGGGCGCCGACTCGGCCTATGCTGGTCGCGGTGGTGCAGGCGGCTCCATCAATATCTCCACCAAGAAGGCCAAGAACGAGAACTTCATCTCCGGCGACGTGGGCCTGGGCACCGACAACTATCTGCGCGGCACGCTGGACATCAACCGCAAGATCAACGAGACCACCGGCATTCGCCTGAACGCCATGGGCCACAGTGCCGACGTTCCCGGCCGCAACGGTCCTGACAACAAGCGCTGGGGCATTGCCCCCACCGTGACCTTCGGCATGGGCACAGCCACCGAAGTGACGCTGTCCTGGCAGCATCTGCAGACCGACAACACCCCCGACGGCGGCGTGCCTTATCTGTACAGCAATGCCGCCATGGCCACCCTGCCCGGCGGCAGCACCGTGCGTCCCACCTATGGCAACGACCGCGCCAACTGGTACGGCCTGCACAACCGTGATTTCGAGAAGGAAAAGAGCGATCTGTTCACCGCTTCGGTCACCCACAAGTTCACCGACACCAACAAGATCCGCAACAGCCTGCGCTATAGCAAGACCAAGCAGGACTACGTCTGGACCCAGCCCGACGACTCCAAGGGCAATGCCATAAATGGCTATGTCTGGCGCCGCGGCAACTACCGCGTCTATGACACCACCACACTGCAGAACGTGACCGAATTTACCGGCAAGGAACAGACCGGCTCCATCGGCCACAGCTATGCCTTCGGTCTGGAACTGTCCAAGGAAAAGGCTGACGGCAGCTCGGGCGCCATCCAGAGCGGCGGCACCTGCACAGGTGTTTCCGATCCTTGGTGCACCACTTTGAGCAACCCCAGCGGTGCCAATGCCCCCTGGAACTTTGCCTGGTCACTGCCTGCGCAATCCACCGTCAACAAAATCGACACCATTGCCGTCTACGGCTTTGATACTCTGAAGCTCAACGAGCAGTGGCTGGTGAATGCAGGTCTGCGCGTGGACCACTACAAGCTCAACGCTTCCGGCCCCGCCGGCGGCCGTGGCGCCAGCGCCTACCCGGCGTATGACCTGAGCCGCAGCGATACGATGTTCAACTACCAGCTGGGTGTGGTCTACAAGCCCGCATCCAATGGCAGCATCTACGCCAACATCGGCACCTCTTCGCGCCCCGGTGGCTCGACTCTGGGCAACGGCAGCGAGGACCTGACCACGACCACCGATGCGCTGATCAGCCTGAAGCCGGAAAAGACCAAGTCCATCGAGCTGGGCACCAAGTGGGACCTGCTGGACAAAAAGCTGAACCTGACTGCCGCAGTCTTCCGCAATGAAGTGACCAATGTGCGCATCAGCGATGCAACCGGCACGTACATGGGCGGCAACAAGGAAGTCAATGGCATCGAACTGGGCTTTACCGGCCAGATCCTGTCCAATCTGAGCGTGTTCGGCGGCTATACCTTTATGGATAGCGAATTCAAGAACATGGGCAAGGACGATGTTCGCAATGGCCTGCCCTTCTACAACACGCCCAAGCACAGCTTCAGCCTGTGGACCAGCTACAAGCCCATGGCCAAGCTGACCTTGGGCCTGGGTATCTATGCTCAGAGCGACGTTGCTGCCAGCTACATTCAAGGCAAGGGGGGCATCGTGACCAAGGGCGCTTCCGGCTATGCCCGTTACGACGCGATGATGGCCTACCAGATCGACAAGAACCTGAGCTTCCAGCTGAACGTCTACAACCTGGGCAACAAGGTGTACTACACCGGCGTGCGCTCGCCTCATTACGCCAATATGGGCGCTGGCCGCTCGGCCGTGGCCTCGCTCAAGTTCACGTACTAATTCATGTACTGACAGGTGCAATGGCTGTCCTGCCTGCGCTTGATCTGGCGCAGCCTGGCTGCAAACCATGCCCCAAAGCCCCGCAGGCCTCTGATGCCAGCGGGGCTTTTTACATGCACACTTGGCGGGTCAAGCGCATTGCCGCTCGCAAAGCCTGATTTTTGCCATCAAAACCATAGCTTATAGCGCCTGTCCACAAATGTTTTCAAGCCAATAAGTCATTGAAATCTATAGTCATCAAGCGCTACCAGCTATGGTTAATGATGTAACCCGGATCATCAACAGATAGATATCGCCTCACTCCTGCCATGTTGCTACGCATCCCCTGCCTGCTCACTCCCGATGAAGTACGCCACTGCCGTCAGGCTCTGGAAGCCGCCAGCTGGCAGGACGGAAAGACCACGGCCGGCCACGTGGCCGCTCAGGTCAAGAGCAATCTGCAACTGCCGCTGGACAGCAAGACCGGCCAGCAGATAGGCGATCTGATCCTGGACCGGCTGGGCCGCAACCCGCTGTTCATGTCGGCAGCCCTGCCGCTCAAGGTCCTGCCGCCGCGCTTCAATCGCTATGAGGGTGGAGGCACTTATGGCAACCATATCGACAACGCCTTCTTCACCATTCCGGGCACGGCCATCAAGGTCAGAACCGATGTCTCCACCACGGTGTTCTTCAGCGACCCCGACGAATACGAAGGCGGCGAGCTGATGGTGGAAGACACTTTCGGCCAGCAAAGCGTGAAGTTCGCGGCCGGCGATGCCATCATCTACCCCGGCACCAGCTTGCACCGAGTCAACCCCGTGACGCACGGCACACGCTATGCCTCGTTCTTCTGGACGCACAGTCTGGTCAAGTCGGCAGAGCAGCGCCGTCTGCTGTTTGATCTGGACCAGAGCATTCAGCAACTCACCCAGGAGCAGCCCGAGCATCCGCGCATCGCCGCCCTCTCGGGCACCTATCACAATCTCTTGCGCATGTGGTCCGAAAGCTAGCTTCCTGAGCGGCTTTGCCGCCCCCCAAGGAGGACGGCAGCCTTTGCTGGGGCTGCCTTTGCTGGCTGCCCCCTCCCCACCGAGCCATGCCTGCCTTGCTGCCTCATCCCAATCCAACCGGCTTGATTTATGACTGTTGAACCTTTGAATGCCGCAGGCCAGCCCGTCAAACCGCCACTGACGCAGATTTCCGCGCAGATAGGTTCCCTGGCGGACTACGCCCGGCTGGCCCGCGAGCATATGGAGGCTCAGGCCTGGGCCCACCTGGAAAGCGGTGCGGACCAGGGTCTGACTCTGGCCCACAACCGCCAGGCCTTCGACCGTATCCGTCTCTGTCCTGAGCCGCTCGCCGATCTGTCCTCCGCGCATACGCGGCAAAGCCTTCTGGGTCAGAGTCTGGACTGGCCGTTGTTGCTGGCACCGGTCGCCTACCAGCGGCTGGCGCACCCCGAAGGCGAGCTCGCCACAGTGCGCGCGGCCATGGCCATGCGCACCGGCATGGTGGTCAGCACCCTATCCAGCTGCACGCTGGAGGAAATCGCCCAGGCCGCGCAAGCTGCAGCGCAGGAGCTGGGGCGCAGCGGCCCGCTGTGGTTCCAGCTCTACCAGCAGCCAACGCGCGAGCACACGCTGCAGCTGATTCGCCGCGCCGAAGATGCCGGTTATCAGGCCCTGGTCTGGACGGTGGACGCCCATATCAAGCGCTCCAGCTACCCGCTGCCGCCAGGCGTGGAGGCCGTCAATCTGCGTGGCATTCCCCAGCAACGGCAGACCGGCGATCTGATGAGCGAGCACATTCTGTTCGGCAGCGAGCTGGCCCGAGGCGCGCCCACCTGGGACGACCTGGTCTGGCTGCGTCAGCAAACCCGGTTGCCGCTGATCGTCAAAGGCCTGCTCTCGGCCCGTGCCGTCGCGCAAGTCGTGGAGCTGGGGGCCGATGCCATCGTGGTCTCCAACCATGGCGGGCGCGTGCTGGACACCGCCGTCTCCGCCCTCGAAGTGCTGCCTGCCATTCGCGCGGCCACGCCTGCCCATATCCCGCTGCTGATGGATGGCGGCGTGCGCCAGGGCACCGATGTGCTCAAAGCCATCGCCCTGGGTGCCAGCGCCGTGCTGCTGGGCCGGCCGCAGATGCATGCCCTGGCGGTGGCCGGTATGGTGGGGGTGGCCCATATGCTGTATTTGCTGCGCGTCGAGCTGGAGTTGGCCATGGCCCAGACCGGCTGCGCCAGCCTCGATCAGATCGGGGCCCGGCTCTTAACCACTTGCTGATTGTGCGTAATTTGGCGGCATGCATTGCAAATGCGATGGATTCTCATTTATACTCCGCCTATTACATCAATAGCCAGCAACAACTGCCTGTAGCCATGATCGTCTGTGTATGCCGCCGGGTTTCTGACCGAGAAATAGCACGCCACGCGCATGCGGGGATGAGCTTTGACGAAATCCAGTTTGAATTGGGTGTTGCCACACAATGCGGGCGCTGCGAAGGCTGCGCACGCGATGTCGTCGCCCAGTGCAGTGCAAGCCATCCGATCGCGGCCATCCACAACGAAGCGCAATCCTGCGCGTCGGTGCAGACGGTTCAGCTTGCCACCAACATTCTGGAAAGCAAAGCATGGCCCACCTCTCCGTCCTCTCAGCCGTCTTTGGCAGTCTGATTCTCGTGATGGTATGCACCTGGTGGATCCTGCGTGAATGATGCGATCCTGTCTGCGTGCCCTGCTTCCTGTGCCTGCTATTGCCGGTTGACCAGCGCTTTTCCTTTCTGATCCCAGCCTGCGCTGGTTGCTCTTCTCGTTCTTATGTCCCAGTCTGATCGATTTGCACCTGCCAGCGGCCCGAGCCGCAATATGGCAGTTGCTGGTGCTGTGGTTGTCGTGCACGCTGCCGCCCTGTGGGCCATGCAGCATGGCCTGGCACAGCAAAAGCCGCCAGAGATAGTGATTCCCGCCAGCGTGATTGCCCAGTTTGTGGCACCGCCGGCTGCCGAACCTGCCCCGCCGGCCCCTCCCCCTCCACCCAAGCCTCCGGCGCCAGCGCCCAAGCCCGAGACCAAACCGCAGCCCAAGCCCGAGGTCAAGAAGACTCCGCTGCCCAAGGCCATCAAGGACCCGACACCGGCACCGGCTGCACCTCAGGGGGCATTGGAGGACAGCGACAGCAAACCGGACAAGACACCACCGGCGCCACCCGCGCCCCCGGCACCTCCGGCTCCGCCTGCGCCTCCCGCACCACCAGCTCCGCCCAAGATCGAGCAGCCATCGAGCAATGCGGCCTATCTGAACAACCCCGCTCCCGCTTATCCTTCGGTCAGCAAGCGCATGGGGGAACAAGGCAAGGTGCTGCTGCGCGTCTATATCAACGAGCAGGGCCAGCCCGAGAAAATCGAAATCAAGCAGTCCAGCGGCTTTGAACGCCTGGATGACGCCGCCGTCAACACCGTGCGCCAGTGGAAGTTTGTCCCCGGCAAGCGCAACGGCGTGGCCGAACCCATGTGGCACATCGTGCCCATCAACTTTGTTCTCAAATAAATCTGCAGTTCTCAGGAGTACCCATGGAATCCCAATTCGGCATTGCCCACGTCTGGACACAGGGCGACTTCGTGACCAAAGGCGTGGCCATCATCTTGCTGGTCATGTCGGTGGCCTCTTGGCTGGTCATCATTCTCAAGGCGCTGGATATTGTGAAATTCAAGAAGTTCGCCACCCAGGCGCAGGACTTCTGGCACAGCCCCGATCTGGCCACCGGCCTGGAAAAGCTGGGTGACGACAAGCAGAACCCCTTCCGCTTCATGGTGCTCGAAGGCCGTGAAGCCTCCGCCCACCACCGCAAGACCAGCGTCCATCTGCATGACACGCTGGACATCAGCGACTGGGTGACCCGCTGCCTGCGCAACGGCATCAACGAATTCACGGCCCGCCTGCAATCCGGCCTGGCCATTCTGGCCTCCGTGGGCTCGACCGCCCCCTTCATCGGCCTGTTCGGCACCGTCTGGGGCATCTACCACGCTCTGGTGGCCATCGGCATGTCCGGCCAGTCATCCATCGACAAGGTGGCCGGCCCCATCGGCGAAGCGCTGATCATGACCGCTCTGGGTCTGGCCGTCGCCATCCCCGCCGTGCTGGGCTATAACGCTCTGGTACGTGGCAACAAGGGCATTTTGAACGCCCTCAACAGCTTCGCCCACGACGTGCACGCCTACTTCGTGACCGGTGCCCGCGTTTCCGTGGACGGCCAGGTCTCTGGCAATGTGCTGCCCCTGAAGAAAGGCGCCTAAGCCATGTCATTCGGAACCATGGACGATGGGGACAGCGATGATGTGATGAACGAGATCAATATGACCCCCCTGGTGGACGTCATGTTGGTGCTGCTCATCATCTTCATCATCACCGTGCCCGTGATGAAGCACTCGGTCAACGTGGACCTGCCCCGCGCCACCAACCAGCCCGAGGACACCAAGCCTGCCACCGTGCAGCTGGGCATCACGGCCGACGGCAAATACTCCTGGAACGGTCAGGAAATCAGCGACGAGCAACTGGATACCAATCTTCAGGCCGAGGCAGTCAAGGAGCCCCAGCCCGACCTGCATATCCGCGGCGACAAGGAAGTGCGCTACGAGCGCGTGGCCCAGGCCATGGCCTCCGCCCAGCGCGCTGGCGTCAAGAAAATCGGCTTTGTGACCGACCCATCCAAATAAGCCCATGCTTGCAAAAAACGGCCCTCAAGGGCCGTTTTTTTATTGTGGAACCTGCATCAAAACAGCACTCAAGCCGCCCGGCACAGGCACAAACTGCTGATGGACCGCAGGCACAAGTCCTCAGATGCGGCGGGACAGATTCCACATGAAAAATAAATGGCAGTTTTTTGCGAATGAGATTAAGTATCACTTGCTTTTCAATTGAGAATTGTTATCATTACACCAGTTTTTGATCTTAAGGAATCACGGCATGTCTGCACCGCTTGTTGCGACCTCACAGCCCAACAACCGTAGCACCCCCTCCATGGCTGCTGCAACCCCCTCAGCCGCTTCCGGCTCCAGCCTGGGCCTGGACAGCGCCCTGCTGCTCAACGGCCAGAAGGCAGTCACCATCCTGCACAACGGCACTCCTTATCGCCTGCAGGCCACCAAGCTGGGCAAGCTCATTCTGACCAAATAAACCGTTTCATCGTGGGGCGACACTGCAAGTGTCGATTCGCCAGCCATAGTCGTTGTAGAGCACCTGCCCTCTCTTGTGCTTACGCTTCACATAGCCACGCGTTTTTTCCTCATTCGCAACCCGCCAAAACAAAACCCCTGCGCGCATCAAGCGGCAGGGGTTTTGTTTTGGACTCTGCCGCTGCAGCGGCAGAAATCAAGCCATTACAGGCCCAGGGCTGCGATGCCGGCCTTGGCAACCTGTGCGTCTTCGTTGGCCTTCACACCCGAGACACCCACAGCGCCCAGCACCTGACCGTCCTTGACGATGGCCACGCCACCTTCGAGCAGACCGTCCACAAACGGAGCGCTCAGGAAAGCGGTACGGCCATTGTTGATCATGTCTTCAAAAGCCTTGGTGTCCTTGCGGCCCACGGCTGCAGAGCGTGCCTTGGCGGGGGCGATATGCGAAGAGATGGGAGCAGCACCATCCATACGCTGCAACAGCAGCAGATGGCCGCCGTCGTCCACGATGGAGATCGTCACGGGCCAGTTGTTCTTCAGTGCTTCAGCTTCGGCAGCCGCAGCGATGGCTTTCACATCGGCCAGTTCGAGTTCGTGCTTGGTCTTCATAAGATAAAAAGCTCCGTTGGATTGTCAATGCAGCAAGCATATTCTGTACTTTGCAGGCAAAAGTAGATGCGATGTGAAAAACATTCCATCCTAAAACTGCCGCATTGCAACGGGGTATTGCAAAGGCTTCTCAAGACCCCCACCTAGAATGACAATGTTTCAACACACAATTCCTGAAGGAGGAATGGCTACATGAACGAACAAGTCACCACACTGGGCTCTGCGGGCTACGGTGTCTCGCAGCAAGAGCGCAACCGTGTCTTGCGCAATACCTACTGGCTGCTGGCACTCAGCCTGATCCCCACCGTGCTGGGCGCTTGGCTGGGCGTAGCCACTGGCATGACTCGCGCGCTGACGGGCGGCGTGGGCCTGATCGTGTTCATGGTCGGCGCCTTCGGCTTCATGTTCGCGATCGAAAAGACCAAGCACAGCGCCGCTGGCGTGCCCGTGCTGCTGGCCTTCACCTTCTTCATGGGCCTGATGCTATCGCGCCTGATCGGCATGATTCTGGGCTTCTCCAACGGCACCCAGCTGATCATGACCGCCTTTGCCGGCACCGCTGGTGTGTTCTTCGTGATGGCCATGCTGGCCACCGTGATCAAGCGCGACCTGTCGGGCATGGGCAAGTTCCTGTTCGTGGGTGCTCTGGTGCTGATGGTAGGCGCCATCATCAATGTCTTCGTGGGTTCCACGGCAGGCATGATGGCCATCTCCATGCTGGCCATCGGTATCTTCTCCGCCTACATGCTGTATGACCTCAAGCAGATCATCGACGGCGGCGAAACCAACTACATCAGTGCCACCCTGGCCCTGTATCTGGACCTGTTCAACGTGTTCCAGAGCCTGCTGGCCCTGCTGGGTATCATGGGCGGCGACCGCGACTAAACCTCGCCACCACCCAAGCAGAAAGGAGTGCCTTGCGCACTCCTTTTTGTTTCCGGTAACCTTGACGTCAAGCGCGGTCATCGCATTGATGGATATTTCAGTCATGGCCTAAATTTCCGACTGCCGCTGCCGATAAGCAGACAAGATGAAGCCAAACCACCTTCCCCGCGCACTTGCCATTGCCCTGCTGCCTCTGGTACTGGCAGGCTGCAAGATTGAAGACATTCCGGGCCTGGGTCCAGACCCACGCACCGTGGCGCGCGAGTCCGAAGCCAAGGCCATTGGTGGTGCCTGTCGGCATGCCATGCGCGGGCTGGAGGATTGCTACGTCCTCAACCCCAAGGCGCCCAAGGCGCTTGTGTTTGCGGGCTGGAAGGACATGGATGAATACATGCGCTCCAACAAGATCGAAGGCGTACCTTCCGTACTGGGTCAGAGCGCAGCAGAAAAACGCAGCACTGCGGAGCCCGAAAACAGCGCCAGTCGCAACCGCAGCTGAAATCGCTTGTGCCAGGCCCGGATCATGAGTTCCGGGCCAGTGCCAGCCAACGCCCCCACAGGCCGTAGCAACACTGCTACGGCTTTTTTCATGTTCGACATCTCTCACGGCAAGCACCTCTGATGTCATATTTCCTTTATGGACTTTGAATACAAACAATTCTCATTTATATTCATTGACTATTGATTCCATTCTTAGCCGCACATACGCGCATCCCAGCGACAAGTTCTGTTGTGCTCTCAACCATGGGGACAAGACTGCCGTGCCAGATGATGACTTCAACCAAATACGCCTTGAGCATGAGGCCCTCATGCTGACCTATACGGAAGTGCAGACCCGCTGCACGGCACAGATGCAGTCGCTGGCACGGGAAGTCGAAGCACTCCGGCAGCAGCTCGTACAGCTCAGGGCCAAGGTCATTGTCCGCGACAGCGCTCTTGCCTGGGAGCGTGAGCAGCGCCACGCCCTGGCCCAGGCGATGGCACTGGATCTGCTGCGGGAAACACCTCAACCCACAGCTGAACAGACAGTGTCCGGCATCGACTGGCCTTTGGTTGAGGATGCCGACACCCAGGCCTTGTCCGAGCAGCAGCTACTGGAAGACAGCCTGCACGCCGCCGACCTGGTGATTTGCCAGACAGGTTGCATCAGCGACGGAGCCTACTGGCGTGTGAAGGATCACTGCAAGCGCACCGGCAAGACCTGCCTGCTGGTGGATCAGCCGACCGCCTTGCGGGTGGTTCGCATTCACCCATCGGGAGAGAACGGAAAGGTCGTTGCTGCCCAAGCCTGCATTGAGGGTGCTCCATGAGCCACGGCACAGGAAAAACCTGGGCTGCAGATTTGCTGTCTGCCTGGAAGCAGCAGACCCGCACAGCACTGGCTGCAACGCTGGAGCATCGCCATCTCTCAGCACTTGAACACTATAGACATGCACAACAGCTAGGCTTGCAGTTGCTGGTCGCGGAGTCCGGCGATATTGCCGACGATGACCGTATCGCCGCTTATGTCGTTGCCCACCTGAATCTGGCAGATGCTCTCGTCGAAGCGGACCGGGCGGGCGCTGCATTTGAATGCCTGCATGAGGCGCAACAAGCCCTGATGCCATTGCTGCAGCAGGACTCCACCAGCCAGTCCCTGAGTCTGGCGATATACCGTCATCTGCCGCAGCTCCTGGCCGCGCAGGCTGAGCATGCGGGAGCACAGCCCCATACCTCCTCCGGTGCCTGTGCCCCAGCCCCCGTCCACCTCGCCAGCAACAGGCACTCTCGCCTTGCCAGCTTCGAGTCCGCGCATTCATCACTGCACTGACTCCCTTCTCTCACTGCCAAGGCTTTTACTCATGAGCTACACCCTGCCCCCACTGGCCTACGACTACGCAGCGCTGGAGCCGCATATCGATGCGCAAACCATGGAGATTCACTACTCCAGGCACCACCAGACCTACGTCAACAACCTCAACGCGGCACTCGAAGGCAGCGAGTACGCGCAATGGCCGCTGAACGATCTGCTCGTCAAGATCGAATCGCTGCCTCAGCCGCTGCGCCAGGCCGTGCGCAACAATGGCGGCGGCCATGCCAATCACAGCTTGTTCTGGCAAGTCATGTCTCCCAAAGGGGGCGGCCTGCCGCAGGGCGCTCTTGCGGCAGCCATTGACAGGGACCTGGGCAGCTTCGAGAACTTCAAGACCGAGTTCACCAAGGCCGCCATCAGTCGCTTCGGCAGCGGCTGGGCCTGGCTCAGCGTGGACTACAGCGGCAAGCTGCATGTGGAGAGCAGCGCCAATCAGGACAGCCCTCTGATGCCTGGCATTGGCAGCGGCAACACACCAATCCTGACCCTGGATGTCTGGGAACACGCCTATTACCTGAAATACCAGAACCGCCGTCCCGAATACATCGCCGCTTTCTACAATGTGGTGGACTGGAACGAAGTGGCGCGCCGCTTCGCTACCGCCACCCAGGCTGTCAGGAGCTGAACCATGGGCCCGGACGGACTGCAGACCGCCTCTTCCAGCCATACCCCTCTGCCGCTCAGGACCAGACTCGGGCTGCTGATCTCTGTGGCCGGCGCTCTGGTGCTGGCATCCATGCTCTGGAAACAGCTGCAGAGCAATCCCGCAGCACTGAATGCTCTGCTGGGCGGCAGCGTGGCGGCGCTGGCAACGGCGCTGGGCGCTCTGCCTGTGCTGCTGACCCAACATCCATCCGAGCGCACGCAGGACACTCTATTTGGCTTTGGCGCAGGAGTGATGCTGGCCGCTTGCGCCTTTTCATTGATTCTGCCCGGACTGGAAGCCGCCAGGGCCGCCACCCCGAGCGGGAGCAGCGAATGGCTGGGCGGCGCCATGATCGGCGTCGCCATTTTGCTCGGCGGTGCCGCTCTGCTGGCCATGGACCGCCTGCTGCCGCACGAGCACTTCATCAAAGGCCGCGAAGGCAGCCATGCCCGCCAGCTGCGACGCACCTGGCTGTTTGTGATTGCCATCACCCTTCACAACCTGCCCGAAGGTCTGGCCATCGGCGTGGGCTATGCAGCCAACGACGGGCTGCGCGCAAGCTCGCTCACGCTGGGCATTGCCATACAGGATGTACCCGAGGGTTTCGTGGTCGCAGCCTCTTTGCTGGCTGCCGGCTATACCCGAGGCTTTGCGGTAGTGCTGGGTGCGCTGACAGGGCTGGTCGAGCCTCTGGGCGCCGTGATCGGCGCCATCGTGGTCAGCAGCTCCACCATGCTGCTGCCCTGGGGCCTGGGCTTTGCAGCCGGTGCCATGCTGTTTGTCATCAGCCACGAAATCATTCCCGAATCCCACCGCAAGGGCCATGAAGCCTGGGCCACCACAGGACTCATGCTGGGCTTTGTGCTGATGATGATTCTGGATACGTCGCTTGGCGGCTGAACTGCGCCGCTCAGGCGCAGTTCAGGGCTTGCTCTCTTATGCCCGCTCGAAAACGGCCATGGACTCCACATGCGCCGTATGCGGGAACATGTTCACCACACCCGCCGCCACACAGCGATAGCCGGCCTGGTGCACCAGCAAGCCTGCATCACGCGCCAGCGTGGCCGGGTTGCAGCTCACATAGACAATGCGCTTGGGGAACTGCCAGCTTTCCTGACCCTCGGGCAGCGGAGGCAGCAAATCGGGCTGTTCTTCGCTGGCAACGCCGGTCTGCTTGGCGCCGATGCGGATCTGGTGAATATCGGCAAGTGCCTTGGACAGGGCAAACGCACCTTCACGCGGAGGATCGACCAGCCACTTGTCGGAATTGCCGTCGGCAATCAGCATGGCGGGTGTCATCTCGAACAGATTGCGCGCCACAAAGCTGGTGGAAGCCAGCTTGTCGTCTTCGCTGCGGGTGGCGTTGTTGGCCGCATAGTTCTCGTGCGAACGCTTGACGAGTGTTTCCGAGCCTTCAATGCCCAGTACCTCGCGCGCCATGGTGGCAATGGGCAGCGTGAAGTTGCCAAGACCGCAGAACCAGTCGATGACGCGCTCGTCCTTTTTAGCATCCAGCAGGCGCAGCGAGCGCGTGACCAGCACGCGGTTGATATGTGGATTGACCTGGGTGAAGTCGGTCGGCTTGAACGGCATGGTGATGCCGAAGTCCGGCAGACCATAGGACAGCTGTGTACCGCCTTCTTCCATCAGGTGCACGGTATCCGGACCCTTGGGCTGCAGCCACCACTGGACGTTCTGCTCGGCAGCAAAGTCGCGCAGGCGCTGCTTGTCGGCATCCGACAGAGGCTCCAGATGACGCAGCACCAGGGCAGTGACATGGTCGCCGCAAGCCACTTCGATCTGAGGACAGGTTTCGCGCGCATCCATACTGGCGATCAGTGCGCGCATGGGCATGAGCATTGCGTCCACATGGGGCGGCAAAATCTTGCAGACCTCCATGTCGGCGATGTAGCGGCTCTTGCGCTCGTGGAAGCCCACCAGCACCTTGCCCTTCTTGGCCACATAGCGCACCGACAGGCGCGAGCGAAAGCGATAGCCCCAGGCCGGGCCTTCGATGGGGCGCAGCAGCGTCTCGGGCTTGACCTTGGCCAGATGCCAGAGGTTGTCTTCCAGTACACGCTGCTTGACGGCGACCTGGGCCGCCACATGCAGATGCTGCATCTTGCAGCCACCGCAGGCGCCGGCATGCAGCCCGAAATTAGGGCAGCCGGGCGTCACACGCTGCGAGGACTCGCGGTGGATTTCAGTCAGCGTGGCCGCTTCCCAGTTGTTCTTCTTGCGATGGGTGTTGGCGCTGACGATTTCACCGGTCAGGGCGCCGTCGATGAAGACCACCTTGCCGTCGGGCTTGCGGGCTACGCCCTGGGCATCCATGTCCATGGACAGCACTTCCAGCCAGCCCTCGGGCAGCGCCGGGGCATCAGACGGGACTTCGGGCAGGTTTTCGGGAATTTTGTTGTCGCGGGATTCACTCATGGTGCCCGATTGTCTCAGGCCACCCCATACCCGAGAGCCGACCACGGCAAAAAACTGCATGGGCGCCCATATCACGCGCCCAGCCGATAGGCCCTCTGCAAGGCAAAATCAAGCCTCAATGTGCCGCCGAAGCTTGTCTGACAGCTATGCAATCAGAAGCGTTGCTCTTCACGCAGCCTGCGCTCGCGGCTATTGCGCGCCGCAGCAATCTGGGCGCGCTCGGCGATCAGGTTGACCTCGGTGGCACAGTTGTACTCGTCGAGCGAGAAAAACATGCGGGCTCCGGGGGCGAGTTGCGACACCGTCTGATGCAGGGGCAGAGACAGGTCAACCGGCGCCACATTGGAGCGATAGATCAGCTCGTTATTGGGTGCATAGACAAAATAGCAGGCAGCCGATGCGACCTGGGCCCAAGCACAGGCCGACAGAACCAAGGCGGCACGCAGGACGGATGCAGCGGTCATGAACTCTCCCTTCCCTGACGGGGCTCCATGCCCCTGTAATGCGGCTATTTTACGAGTAGCGACGCAGCGACCGGGTCGATGCGAAATTTCTTCATTGCGAGAAAATTGCTTGCCGCCATGCCCCCCTATGCGCACAGCCTGTACAAGCACCTTGCGGATCCCGCTCGGGCATTCGCACGATTATAAATTTCTGTATTGACAGAAATTTCAAGCAAGACCACACTTCATCTCATGCAACTGAGTCCTATCGCTGAACGCTTTGTGCATCACTGGGGAGATATGGGCAACGCCTGGGGCGTGAACCGCACGGTGGCACAAATTCATGCACTGCTGTTCTTTCATGGCCGTCCCCTCAATGCCGACGAAATCTGCGAAACCCTGGGCGCGGCACGCTCCAACGTCAGCAACAGCCTCAAGGAGCTGCTGAACTGGAACCTGATTCGCAGCAGCCGCAAGAGCGGTGACCGGCGCGAGTATTTCGAGACCTCGGCCGATGTCTGGGAGCTGCTGCGCACCATTGTGCGAGAGCGCAAGCAGCGCGAGTTCGACCCCACCAGCGCACTGCTGCGCGAATTGATCGCCCAGCCCGAATTCGAGCAGGAAACGCCCGATGCCCAGGACCGCGTGCACGAGACGCTGCGCCTCATGGATTCGCTGGGCATCTGGACCGACGAAATGCTGCGCCTGTCTCCAGCCACGCTGGACAAGATCCTGCGCCTTGGCGCCAGCGTCCAGCGCTTTGTCCGAGGCAAGGATGGCGGCAACGATTGAAGCCAAACTGAATTCTGTCAAGGCAGAAAACTGCAAAGGAGTAGCGTATGCGAGTTCTGATCTGCGGCGGCACAGGCTTTCTGGGCCGACATATCGTGAATGCGCTGGCCCTGCTGGACCACGACCCCGTGGTGCGCAGCCGCCACAGCCAGCCGCCGCTGGACTTTGGCACCTGCACCACAGCCGAGGCATGGCTTGAGCATCTGCAGGGCATCGATGCCGTCATCAACGCCGTCGGTGCTCTGCGCGACAAGCCCGACCAGGATCTGCAGACCCTGCACTCTCTGGCTCCCATCGCGCTGTTCGATGCCTGTGCCCAGGCCGGCGTGCGCCGCGTGGTGCAGGTCTCGGCCCTGGGCGCGGGTCAGGGCGGCACCCAGTACGCAAGCACCAAGCGCGCAGCCGACGAACATTTGCTGGCGCTGGGCAGACAAGGCGGGCTCCATCCCGTTGTCGTGCGACCCAGCATCATCTTTGGTGCGGACGGAGCCAGCAGCCAGCTGTTCCTGAATCTGGCCAGGCTGCCCGTTCTGCTGCTGCCCGAACTCATGCGCAGCAGCCAGATACAGCCCGTGGCCGTGCGCGACCTCGCCGAAGTGCTCGCGCATATGGCGACATCGGACACCTCCGAAGGTATCGTCGAAATCGGCGGCCCCCAGCCACTTTCGACAGAAGCCTTCATCGCCAGCCTGCGCAACCAGATGGGTTACGGCCCGGCATCGGTATATGCCCTGCCCGACTGGATGAGCAAGGGCAGCGCCAGAGTCGGCGACCAGATCCCTTCCCTGCCCTGGTGCAGTGAAACCATGGCCTTGCTGGAAAACGACAACGTTACCGATCCTCAGACCCTGGCCTCGCTGCTGGGGCGCGCTCCCGTGGCTCCGGATGCCATGCTGGCCACCTTGCCCAAGGAAGGCCGCCGCCATGCCTGAGTTGCAAAACAGCAGCAGACCCAACCCGCAGAAGCAAGCTGCCCAATTCATGCACGCGAGTCTGGTCGTCGTCTGGCTGGGCACGGCTCTGGTCAGCGCACTGGACTATCTCGGACTCTCGGGCCTCAACCACGAAGGAACCCGCTTGCTGGACCAGGGCGGCATTGGCGATACACGCTGGCAGGCACTGCTCATCTGGTCCGGCCTGCTGGCCGATTTGGCTCTGGGTCTAGCCTTGCTGCTGCGTCCAGGCCGCGCCATCTACCTGAGCGCCCTGCTGCTGATGACGGCCATGACCGTGATCGGCACGGCTCTTCAACCCACGCTGTGGCTGCACCCTCTGGGGCCGCTGCTCAAGAACCTGCCCATCGCCGCCATGCTGTGGTTCTTGCTGCAAACAGATCACTCGTACAACAGGCTTGAATCATGAATACCTATCTGTTGCTCAAGACACTGCACATCCTCTCCAGCGTGCTGCTGGTAGGTACCGGCCTCGGCTCGGCCTTCTACATGTTCTTTGCCAACCGCAGCGGCTCGGTCGCTGCCCAGGCAGTGGTCAGCCGCCTGGTGGTGCGGGCCGACTGGTGGTTCACTACTCCCTGCGTCTTCATTCAGCCGGTCACGGGCATTGCCATGGCCCATCTCGCAGGCTGGCCGCTCACCACTCCCTGGCTCGCGCTTTCGCTCGGCCTGTATGCGCTGGCCGGCATCTGCTGGCTGCCCGTGGTCTGGCTGCAGATCCGCATGGCGGCGATGGCGACCCTGGCGCATAGCCAGAGCCAGGCCCTGCCGCCGCTTTTCCGGCAATACCAGTTGCGCTGGGAGGCCCTGGGCTACCCCGCCTTTGTGGCCATGGCTGGCACCTATTATTTGATGGTGAACAAGCCACAGCTCTGGGGCTGAGGCGCCTGCCATGATCGGCTCGTCCACACCTCGCTCATCAGGAAGGACGGCAGCCCGCTCATTGCAGCGATAGCGGCCATGCCGTCTCAACCTTTTGCGACTCGTCGGCTATCGAAACACGCCAATCGCTTCCACGAGATTTTTCACCTGCCATTGCATGCTGCTGGAAGCCTGCGCCCCCTGGGTCACCAGCTGCGCGTTCTGCTGCGTCAGATAGTCCATGTCCGCCACCGACTTCCCTACCTGGCTGATCTCCTCGCTTTGTTCGCGCGTGGCCTTGCTGATCTCGGCAATGAAGTCCGCCACGCTGCGCGCCTGGGAGACAATGTCGCCGATATTGCTCCCCGCATCGCTGACCACCAGAGAGC
>NZ_RSDT01000014.1:0-71903 GCF_004522605.1 Comamonas sp. A23 | reverse complement strand
GCTGTACTCCCGCCGGCGTGGCCGGCCATCGTTTGAAAACTGTTCCATCGTCTCCACGATCCTCCAAGCGTGGACACGATGCCCGCTTCTCACGGCGCTTTCAATATGGGGTCACCGGACGGATACGAAATGACGACGGACAAGAGCATATATTCAGCGACTTGATGGCTGTAGAAGCTCTGCCATATAGAAGTTCTATCGGCAGTTGTATGACTGCAATGGGCCGAACAGCGGCAGCCGCAATCGCTTGTCGGCTGCGGACATTTGCCAGCCTTTGTGAGTCAAATGTTCCTCAAAAGGTACCGCTACATGCGCGATAGTCGATACAGACGATGCCCAAGCGGCAGATACACGTATTGTCCTGACTGGTTCAAATCATGACTTCCAAACGGAGCCAGCAATGACACTTCAGGACATCTCGGACAAGGTAGAAATCAACGAACTCCTGGCACGGTACTGTCATGCCTTAGACGAAAAGGACTGGCACTCGTTTCAAGCGATATTTCTTCCTGATGCGATTTTGGACTTCACCGCTTTTGGTGGACCCAAAGGCTCTCCTGCCGAGTTGCAAGAGTTTTTTGTACCAATCCTTGGCAGCCTGGCCTCGACACAGCACACAGTCTCTACCGTCAAAATTGATCTAGCAGGAAATAGCGCCACCGCTCGATCTGCGGCCATCGTCCCCATGACGGGCAAGACGCCTGAAGGCAAAGAAACCACTTTTGTGAGCGGCCTTTGGTATGAAGACAGCCTTGAGCGCACAAAGGATGGCTGGAAGATCAAATCACGAAAGCAAGTTCGCAGTTGGGCCGCAAATATGGCCTGATCCACACGGATCCACACGGTCTGAAGCATCGGTATCTATGCGATGGGAATCGAACCGATCAAACCGGGGTTTAAGGGGGGTGCAGCGAGGCTATCTCCCTCTGAGCGCCATCATTTCAATTCCCGTCGCCCCCTAAACTCTCCAGAAAACTCCCCTGACGCTTTAGTGCTCACAGCCACCCTACTCTGCTTGATCATCGATACCAGTCTCGGGAAAAAAGACCAAATCCGTAATCGACCCAACGCGGTACCTCAACAGGATTCAAGCAACGACTGTGACGCAGAGATTGCTGCAGTATTCGATTGCATCGTGGCCTATCGCTCACCACATCATAGCGGTCACCCAAGCATTGATGCAGAAAGAATCCCAATCGCCGGTTTCGATTAAGAAGCCAACAATAATTGCCTACACCCCATGCAGTGTGAGCCTAGCAGGAAATCCACTATTGCAGCATCTGCCTAAGTGTCGCCGATTCAGAGCAGACAACCCTGACGATTGAGAGCAGGATATCGTTAACGTTTAAAAACTGAGATATTATTCCTTGATTTCCAGGGCGAGTGCTTTAGATAGAAAAATCAGGCATTAATTGGACCAAAATGCTTGTTTCTATGGCAATTGGGACAAAGTGCGATTGCATTTTCAACCGTGTCATCACCACCTTCCGCTAGTGGAATCTTGTGGTGAACCTCAAGATATAGGCTCCCATCACTTCGGCGGTTAAAGGGGCCTCTGCTGCCGCAGCTTCCGCATATGCCTTTTGCAAGGTAGAGAACTTCCGCAACGACATCAGGATTGCGTTGAAAGAGCTTCACTAGCTTGGCTACGCGCTTCGGGCGCTTTGATGCCGAACTTAGTCTCTTCCGACGCTCTGTAACCAAGTCGCGTTGCGATCTCTGAACTTGATCTGTGAACTGCGCGTTCAAATCGTAGATGTCAACTGGATCAGCATTTGGAAAGTAGTCTCGCTGCTCTATCCAATGCTCCTGTCTGCGAAGAATTTCGCGGTTTGCCCTTTGTGTCACGCCCATGCCTTCCCTGTATTCGATATGAAGGCGAAATGCTTGAAGCGCCAACTTAAGTCGATCTAAGCCGTCGTCTTCACCAATTTTTTCTAGAAAGTACTCTGAATCAGTCGCGCTCAGGGCTCGCTTGTATCGGACGCCTAGACTCATCTGAAGGTAGACATAGATCACGAAGCCCGCCGACGTGATATTTATGCCCGCATCTCGATGCATCTGAGCGGCACCGTCGGTTGATGAAACGCCTCCGTCACGGACGAGCTTTGCAATTTGATATGCGGTCGCTTGTTGTATCCTGTTCATAGTTCGTTCAGCGCAAATTGAGCCTAGCTAGATCTAGGCAGGAAAACAAATTTTCTTGTCGCTTGGATAGAAAAGGCTCAAGCTGCAGCAATAATTGTTAATTAGCGAATGATAGCTTGCTGGTGAGTCGGAAATCCTCAAGGTCCTAGTATCCGATGGGTACAGGCGAGCAACAATAAAGTGACCAATTTAATCTGTAGTCGATCGTCACTATCTAGATACTTACCTCAAGCTTGTACAGACGCTCAGATCCGAATAACTACGCTACTCCACTTCTTAACGCAGTAGAAGATTCAGGTTCAAGCAGAGAACATCAGACATCGACGAGGATTCACGGCATGGGGCTCCATCAATAGACTGACGAGCAGCATGTCCGTCCAATTCTTCGCACCCCTGTTACTGTGCCGCTGACAGATTGCAGCGTACGCACTCGCGATGGCAGCGCCGTTTATCCGCGCAAGCTAACGGCAAGCCCAGCTCGCAGCCCTTGCCCATATTGCCGCTGACACAAGCTTGCGTTAGCCTGCGGGCTCCACTATTGCTCAGGAGCCTGCCATGTCCCGTCGTTTGGTTCTTTCTGCCAGCACCGCCCTTGCGGCTGCCGCACTGATTGTGGGTTGCGGCGCCATGGGGGCGTCAGGCGGCAACCCCATGAGCTTCTTTATCACCAGCACCAACCCCGGCAAGGGCGGCGACCTGGGCGGGCTGGCCGGGGCCGACCGCTACTGCCAGTCGCTGGCCGCAAGCGTGGGCGCAGGCAACAAGACCTGGCGCGCCTACCTGAGCAATGCAGCGCTGAACGGACAACCGGCCGTCAATGCGCGCGACCGCATCGGCAACGGCCCGTGGCGCAACGCCAAGGGCGTGGTCATTGCCACCAGCGTGGCCGACCTCCACAGTGCCAATGCCAAGGTTGGCAAGGAAACCTCGCTGACCGAGAAGGGCGAAGTCGTCTCGGGCTTTGGCGACGAGGTCAACCGCCACGACATCCTCACCGGCTCGCGCCCTGACGGCACCCTGGCCGTGCCCGAGCCCGGCAAGGACACCACCTGCGGCAACTGGACCAAGAGCGACGGCGGCTCTGCCATCGTGGGCCACCACGACCACAAGGGCACCAACCCCGACCCTGTGGCCAATGCCTCGTGGAACTCGTCGCACGGCACGCGCGGCTGCAGCGTCGAGCAGCTCCAACAAAGCGGCAGCGCCGGTCTGATGTACTGCTTTGCCACCAACTAACCCGGATGAAAGTGCGGGCTTCGTCGGCCCGCGCCAGTTGATGACAAGCAAGCGCTGCCCCTGAACGGCCCTGACGGTTCAATACCCTACTCTGCTTGGTCATTGAATCGGCGCTCAGCTAGGCCAAGGTCTGCAATCGACAAGCCGGCATCTGATGAGCTGGTGCTCGGTCCACTATTCATGAAGTGATGTTGCTCATATAATTAGCCACCATATTATATTTTGGCTAACTAATGAAGCTTGAACAGAAGTACCAGGCGCTAATTGAAGAAGCACAACGACGCAAACTTCCCGATGTGGATGGCATCCAGCTGTGCTTTCAAGTGCTGTCGATGGCTGCAAACATCGACCGCGACTGCGCTGCTTTGCTGGCCCCTCATGGTTTGTCCGAGGGGCGCTTTGTGCTGTTGTTCCTTCTCGATGTAGCGCCTGACGGACTCGCACCCAACGCGCTGGCCGAACAGGCTGGCGTGACCCGCGCCACGGTGACCGGCCTCTTAGACGGACTGGAGCGTGAAGGTCTGATTGAACGACACGCCAACGCCGAAGACCGCCGTGCTCTTTGCATTCGACTGACCTCAAAAGGAAAACAACTTGCCAGTACCGTTATCGACCAGCATGGTCGGTGGATTGCAGGCTTGTTTGGCAACCTGTCTGTAGATGAGCGAAAGCAGCTGGCAGCGTTGCTGGAGAAAGTACGAGGCCCTGAATCGGACGTTGAGTCATGAGGGATCCAGTTCGCAAGGGTGCGACGCGCACCGCTGACATTCCTCGGGACGTTCTGCATGCGCTATCGCGCGGGGAGTTGCAATGTGCGACGCTGGCTGAGTGCCTAGCAGTCGACCAGGCCGTACTGGCACGAACACTCTTTCCGGCACTTACGGCTCACGCACTGAGCACGATCGATGAAGCCTGCCAACTGGGTGTGCTCAAACGCATGGCCCGTATCGGCGCAGTCTTGCTGGAGGACCTGGGTACAAAGGGCATCGCACAGTGCCAAACGCACCGCGCCGATATGGCACGAGGCTGGGCGTGTTTCATGATCGGTGCTCAGCCTAACCTGGATCTCAGTGCACGGCTGGTCGCAATGCGCCCGTTGGCAGACGATGCCCATTTTGGTGTGCGTGAATGGGCTTGGATGGCGATGCGGCCGCACCTGGTGCAAGACCTGGCTGCGGCTATCGCTCAGCTGATGCCATGGACACAAGATCCTTCCGAACGTGTCCGACGATTCGCGTGCGAGGTTTTGCGTCCCCGCGGTGTGTGGAGCACGCATATCTCACAGCTCAAACGCTCGCCCGAGCAAGCACTGCCTTTGCTCTCAGCTCTGAGTAACGACCCTTCGGTCTACGTGCAGGACTCGGTCGCCAATTGGCTCAATGATGCCGCCAAGGACCAGCCAAACTGGGTGCGTGACATCTGTGCCCAATGGCTTCAAAGCACCCAAGCCGCCGCCACACAACGTATATGTCAACGCGCACTGCGCAATCTCAAGTGAAAGTGGAACCATGTCTCATTACCTTGTAGAGCTCTACACCCCCAATTCGGCTTGGCTCGCACTGTCCGCCGAACAAAGGCAACACTTTCTTGGCGGCATCGGACTCGCATTGAATCAACTCTCCAGCCTCGGTGTCGAAGTCCTCTCCCTGGCAGAAACGGACTCCAGCATTGACCAGGGAACCGCGCATACATTCCTTGGTATTTGGCGCTTTCCTGATCAGGCCGCTCGTGACGCTCTGCTGGCAGGCATCAAAGCCAGCGGCTGGTACGACTACTTTGACCATGTGAATGCGGCCAGCACTCAAGGGGCCGCGGATATTCACTTGGCTGCTCTAGCTGCCGCGTAGCGCAGTAATTCCGGTAATGCCGTTATGCATCTGCAATGCATGCGGCTAGTCATTTTCCAGCCCGCTAATGCCCGCTTAATGGCCACCCGCCACAGTCGCCACTGCGGGCTGGCCATCTTTCGGCATAGCATATGCAACTCAACATGGATCCCCGGATTCGCACAGAACCGGGTGCAAGATCGAGTGGAAAGCATGCGACATCAGCGTGGGTTCATGACATCTGAGTCGCATCAACCGCTACACTGTACATATGCACAGTCATCGTCTCATGAGTGGTATGCCCGTTCAACTGATCGCGTCCCCGGTTACTTTGCCGCTGGCTGATCGCAGCGCACGCGCAGGCTCGCCCGCCAATGACTTCGCTGGCAAGCGGCTGGATATTACTGACCTGCTGGTCACGCACCCCAAAGCCACGTTCCTGCTGCGCGTGGCCGGCCCGTCCATGCAGGAACACGGCATTGATGACGGCGATATCGTCGTGGTGGACAGGGAGCTGCGCGCTCGCGATGCGAGCATCGTCGTGGCGGTTGTCGAGCGCGAACTCGTCATCAGAGTGCTGGACAGCGATGGCGACACCTGCAAGCTCAAGGCAGGCGCCCCCACCTACCCCGATATCCTGCCTCAGGAAGGACAGACGCTGGAAATCTGGGGTGTCGTCACCAGCTGCATCAAGCGCTTTGCAAGATGAACACAAGTGCACGCCAGCCCAACGCGGGCTGCCGTTGAAACCTGATTAGCGCCAAAAAAACGCCCACTCACGAAGAAAGGCAATGTAGCTCTCTACATTGCCTTTTTCTTTGGTTTATTACAGTGACCCAACATCGCACTGCGGGCCGGGGTTAATGCGCCAGTAACTAATTTTTACAGATAATGCTCCGCATGCATTTTCTGCCTGCCTTGACTGCCGCAGCATTTTTGCTGCCAGCCACCGCTATGAATCAAGCCATAGCGCAGCCTATTTATCGCTGCGGCAATTCCTATTCTCAAGAAGCATGCAAAGGCGGCAAAGTGGTGGAAGACAAAACCACCACCCTGCACAGCGGCCATTCAGGCAGCACTGTTTATCTGTGCAAAGGCCATGGCGGCGGGCTTTTCTGGAGCAGCGCGCAATGCGGCCAGCACAACGCTTTTCTCGAACGCACGGAAACCGTGCCCTCCGGCCTGCCCTGGGATCAAAAAGTAGCCCAAGCCGAAGCCCAATGGCGCAAAACCCAGCGCAATACCGCAGCCCCTGCGGTTGTCTATCAGACCCGCCCTGCCCAGCCTGCCGAACCCGGCAAAAAACAAGTCTGTGACGCGCTGGAAGAACGTGTCAAAGCGTTGGACAGCATGGGACGTGCAGGCAGCCAGTATTACGACCTGGATTGGGTGCGGAGGGAGCGCAAATTTGCAAGAGATGAGCAATTTAAATTGCGTTGCTAAATAATTTTCAACAATAAAATATCTATATAAAATATGAGTAAAGAGAAGAAAGAAGATAGCAGCACCAACAATCGCTGGTGGGAATCATATTTGGTAAGATATTTATCCGGCTCTATTGCGGGAGCATTCTGCATTGTTGTAATAATTTTATCCTTAATGGATGATTCATTATTAAATTCAAAATCAATAATTAATTCCACTTCAAAAATTGATTGGAAATATTTTCCACTACTTGGGATAATATGATTATCTATCGTTGCTGGTTTAGTCTATTCTTATATGATAAGCTCACCGATAACCGTAATTCATTATGGAAGAGGTGGACCAACTGGAATAGAGAAACATGTCCGTCATATGTGGCTAGGGTGGGCTTGGTCTCTCCTAATTTTCCCTTTTCTAAAAGATCATCTAAATTATTTAATATCATTAAATTTAATTTTCCTAATTATTACTTTTCTTCTAAAAAAATTCAGGACAAGGCACATATTTCGAGAAAGTAAAAAATATCAAAGAGTAGCAAAAAAATATAACACTATAGAGCATAGCGCAACAGCATCTACAATTATTATATTAATATGCAAGGCAATAGAATTAAAATTTAATGACAATCATTTGAAATTTTTGTTTTTGCTTGGTTTTCCAGCCATCTATGTTGGTTTAATTCAATATGTCACACTATTCCGAATATTCAACCAGGAAACATTGATACATAAGTTTTATGGAAAACTATCAAAAGTAAGGTCAAAAATTGGGGCAAAAGATATCAGAGAAACATATTCTCATCTAAGGGAGCACTCCAATTCGACTTTTATTGTATTGCTTGAGGTTTGCGCGACATGTTTTTTATTATTCATAATAAATATTTCCAACTATAATTCTCGTAACATATTCAGCTCAGAATCTAAGGAATTAGCCTCAAATTTCATTATTTTCTTCTCGTTTTGGTTATTACCAAATTTATTCATGTGGTCGCAAGCTAATCGCTTAGAAAAGAGCTTTACACAACATCCAGAAAAATATCTAGAACAAAAAGAGGATAAATCTCAATGGTCTGATTGTTGATTCATCGATCTTCTGAATCTTTTTATAATCAGCGAAGATGATCTTCTCGTCCATGCAAGCCCCCCTCCTAACCAGCTATACTCGTCTCATCACACCCGTCAAATGTGATCTGGGCTTGGTCGCCCGGTATCAGTAGCGCAGCAGCCGCGCCCATACAAACAATGTTGGTCTGTGGCTTTTTGCTTTCATAAGCATCCTGTGCACGCATGGCTCCGCTTTACGGTGTGCCGGTCCTACTGCCGGTCGACCAACCCTCCGTCGATCACGGAACCGTCACCACCACCAGTCTTCAAATCGCAGAGCACTTTGGCAAACGCCACGCTGATGTGATTCGCGCTATCAAAAGGTCCGATGTTCCTGCCGAATTCACTGAACGCAATTTTGCGTTGAGCGATTTCACTGACTCAACAGGACGCACGCTTCCCGCATACCGCATAACCCGCGACGGCTTTACGGTTCTGGCCATGGGCTTTACCTGCAAAGAGGCATTGCGCTGAAAGGTCGCCTATATCGATGCCTTTAACCGCATGGAGGCCGCAGCGCAGGTGCGCCGCACGGTGTTCAATGCGATGATGGAAGCTGACCCAGACGAGTGGCAGCACAGCCGCTATCTGCTGAACCTGAACTACGACAGCCAGGGCCGCCCTACCCAGCCCCATGCCCAGCCGATTGCCCTGGCCATACAAAAAGCCCCTGGCAGGGGCTTTTGTTCAGGCCTCTGGCTTGGAGGGCCAGAACATCTCTCGCACTTCGGGTGCGTAGTACGGCAAGGCAAGCACTGCGCCAAATAGTGCAAAGCCCAAGCCCGATGTCGCGTTCCCCAGGCCGGACAGCACAATCGGCGGACTGAAACAGGCGACAACCCACGTAGCAGCAGAAGACCACAAGGTAAACCGGGGTGCCCATGCTCTGAACCGCAGCAGGCCGTAAAAGGAAATGAGGCCGAGCACCACCAGCACCGAGAGCGCCAGCAAGAAGATCCAGTCCGTGGGGCCGACTTCCGACTGCATCAAAAGGCTCTGGGAAAGATCGGTCAGTTCATGGGGCACCAGATCGAAGCCATATTCCGCCAGCATTCCGAATAATGGGATGCCCAGCGAAGCAATCACCAATGCGCGATAAGTCGATTTGCCCATACCCTCTCCAAGTTGCTATGGGTGAATCGTACTACCGCCCTTCCCGCCCTACCTGTTCTTAGCAATCTGCACCGCGGATGCAGCAGCCCATGTGGCACCGGCGAGGCGCTGGCAAGCACCTCAGGCTACGCAAAACCTGCACAGTTAAACGGACCGCAGGCCGTCCGCCAGCCGGCGCAGCAGCTGGAGCTGTTCGCTCTGGATGGTGATGAGCTCGCTCCACTGCGTTTTCTGCAGCTCGTCGATTTTTTGGTGCAGCAGCATGATTTCCAGCTCGGCCTTGAGGTTGACTTCGTAGTCGTGCTCGCCGCGAATGCGGTCCTTGTCTGCCTGGCGGTTCTGCGACATGAGAATGATGGGCGCCTGTATGGCCGCCAGCATGGACAGAAACAGGTTCAGCAGAATGTAGGGATACGGGTCGAACGTGGAGCCGCGCGCCCAAAGCAGAAAGGCGTTGAGGCCCACCCAGACCAGCATGGTTGCGCAAAACAGCGCCACAAAGGCCCAGGAGCCGCCAAAGGTGGCGACGGCATCGGCTGCGCGCTGGCCGAAGGTGGGCGGTGTCTGATCTAGCTCCTGGTCCACATTGCGTGAAATGTGCTTGCGCCGGGCAATGTGCTGGGCGACCTTGAGCGCTCTGGCATCCAAGGTATCTGCGGAGGCACCAAACAGCCTCTTCGCAACGGTATCCGTATTGAGCATGGGACTTCCTTGTCATCCGAAAGATGAGGACATTGCCAGCATGCTACCCAAGCCTGGCGCTTGCCTTGCGCCCTGTCGCGCCGCCGCCACCGTCATGCGGCAACAAGCACAAGTGGGGGAATGCTTGAATATTGACGCCAGGTGTTGCAACGGCTGCCTTCGAGTGTGAGTATGGGTAGGCAATCGTTCGGATTGCGTAGCTACCGCTGATGCCCAAGGAGGCTGAAAATGTTCAAGCACATTCTGATTCCGACAGACGGCTCGAAACTCTCCGAAGCCGCGCTGCGCGCGGGCCTGCAGCTGGCCAAGGAGCAAGGCTCCGAGGTGACGGTGCTTTATGTGATGCCGGACTATTCGGCCTTGATGTATAGCGGCGAGGGGATGGTGGCCTACAACCCCAGCGAGATGCGCCGGGACGCCGAACTAACGGCCGACACAGTGCTAAAGGCGGTGCAGGACATTGCCAAGGCCGAGGGAGTGGATTGCAAGTTGGAGCGGACGATGAACTTTTCGGTGCACCAGGCCATCATCCAACAGGCCAAGGACAGCCACTGCGACCTGATCTGCATGGCGTCCCACGGTCGCAAGGGCCTTGCCGGCATTTTGCTGGGCAGCGAGACCCAGCGCGTGCTGGTGAACAGCGGCATTCCGGTGCTGGTGCATAGGCCTGTGGTCAAAGAGGTCCGAGCCGATTCCCACTGAATTTCAGGCCTTTTCTTGCCCATCAAAAAAACCGCTTGAATACCTACTTCTGGGTGTTGCATCAGCTGCCTCGGAGTGTGAGTATGGGTTTGGCAATCGTTCGGATTGCGTGGCAACCCCACAGGCGCTGGCGCGCAAGGAGGCTGAAAATGTTCATGCACATTCTGATTCCTACGGACGGCTCGAAACTCTCCGAAGCCGCGCTGCGCGCGGGCATGCAGCTGGCCAAGGAGCAAGACTCCCAGGTGACGGTGCTGTATGTGATGCCGGACTATGCCGCCTTGATGTACAGCGGCGAGGCGATGATGACCTACAACACCAGCGACCTGAACAAGGACGCCGAGAGAACGGCCGACAGGGTGCTGCAGGAGGTGCAGGACATTGCCAGGGCCGAGGGGGTGTATTGCAAGACTGCGCGAGCCATGAACGCCTCGGTGCACAAGGCCATCATCCGGCAGGCCGAGGAAAGCCACTGCGACCTGATCTGCATGGCATCGCACGGCCGCAAGGGCATTGCCGGCATTTTGCTGGGCAGCGAAACCCAGCGCGTGCTGGTGAACAGCCACATTCCGGTGCTGGTACACAGGCCTGTGGTCAAAGAGTAAAACGACTCACAACCCGCGAATGGCGGCGATCAAGCCGCCCAAGCCTACGGCAGTGATGCCCGATCCGGCCAGCACATAGGCCACGGCAATGCGGCGGGCATGGCGGTCTGCGGCGGCGGCATTCAATGGTGTGGTGACGGTCACTTTGGAAAGCATCATCAGCGCTCCGATCCTTGGGCTTTCAAGGGTTGGGAACGAAAGCCTCAGTCGGTCTGAACGCCTGGGGCTTTCACCTTCTCTGCGGGCTTGGTCAGTGGGTCGCCAGCAGTTGCCTGTCCACCTACACCTGCCCTATCAAGGCATTGACCTGGGCATCTCGGCGTTCGACCAGGCTGACCAGCACTCCAACCACGCCCGCGCTTGAAGCAGCAAGGGCTGGCACCACTCCCAAGCCATGTTGCAGTACGAGTTGGGCACTTGTGCGGGCATTCAAACGGAGCGCCATCGTGCAGACGCCGGGCAGGAAGGCGCACGAAAAGGTCTTGGTAAAAATAAGATTTTTCTTATTTTTCTGCATAGCCATTGATTACATACTTCACGCAGCTTGACTGGATTTTTAATCTCCTCGGATATTCACTGATAGGCATGCCAAATGCCAAATGGGGGGGCGAATAACGTTCTGTTGGTTGGTGGTGGCCTTGATGGGAATCTCGTCTCAGGCAAAGGCGCGGTGTGATGTGACTGGGGGCTCCCAAACGTTGACCTTCGATGGCCCGGGGGAAATCATGGTGCCTCGTGATATCTCGGATGAAACTTTGGTCTTTACTGACATTAAGCCACTCTCTAGGGACATCCGCTTCACCTGCTACACCGGAACTTCGTTTGGGATTCACGCCGCTCCTGCGCGAGGACCTAATCCAGTAGATTCGTTTTACTTTCCTACCGGCACACCTGGACTGTCGTTTCGAATAAAGGGGCGAAACGATGACATCATACCTCCTCCGATAATAGAGCAATCAGCTGGCCAATGGATGCTGGTCGGCAACATGACACTGGAACTTCTCAAGACTTCGGCATTTGAGCCTAGCGGCCAGATCAAAGCAGGCGATATAGGAACCCTAAAGATTGGACCCGATATCCTCGTCACGTATAGACTGGCTCGACCCATAAACTTTATCGCGGGCTCCTGCGAGAGTCCGGACGTGAACGTTGCCATGGGGGATGACTATATTTCATCTGATTTTGGTGGACCAGGTACCCGTACCATACCGGTCTCCTTCAGCCTGAATCTAAACCGATGTCCGCCTGGAATTGGCAAAGTCAACTACACGTTTGTTGCGTTGACAAAGGTCATTGACGCCAGTCAGGGAATCGTCGGGCTTAATAATGGATCAGATGCCATTGGAGTCGGGCTTCAAATCAGAGACGGCAATGACGTACCTCTTGCATTGGATACTCCCCATAAATTTACAGGCTACGACTCCCGCCAAGGTGGTAGTTTTCAGATACCGCTGAAGGCGAACTATTACCGATTAACAAACGAGCCTAGATACAAGCCTGGAACAGCAAATTCAGAGCTGATATTCATCATGAGCTACTTGTAGGCTACCGGCTCCAAGATTTGAAGTCCTTCAGGGCTTGAGCCGGCGGCCGAGCTCCACCTGGGCGAAAAACGCGCTGACCAGCTTCAATATCTCGCTGGGCCGGCGCAGTTCCTTGACCCGCGCTCCAGTTCCTTCCTGCGCTGAAGCTCGCCGGTCGTGGTGCCTTCGTGTACGCCGGCATCGACCTCGGCACGCTTGACCCATTCGTTCAAGGTCTGTGACACGCAGCCAATCCTGGAAGCGATGGATTCGATGCTTGCCCACAGTGATGGGCCCTCCCCCATGTGGCTCCTGCACCAGCCTCACCGCGCGCTCTCGAACCTCGGGGGAGAGCTTGTTCGACCTCTTCATGGCTTTATCTTCCCAGGTGCTGAGGCCTCCTTGCTAACTCGAACGCAGCAGCGTTGCCAGCCGTTGCTCGATCCACAAGGCCGTAGCGCCCAGCTCTGCACCCTGCAAATTGAGCATACGCACGGCTAACGGCGGAAGCTGCAGTTCCGCGCAGTCCAGTGCCACGATGCGGGGCTCAATATCGGGTGCTTGGGCGATATTGCGCGGCAGAATTCCCCAGCCTATGCCGTCGGCCAGCATGTCGGCAAGCACGTAGAAGCTCTCCGAGCGCCAGATGCTCGGACTGATCACGAGGTCTTCAACACCCTCGATGTGCATCACCAACTGCCGGTGAGAGGCCAGGTCCTCGCGCTTGATTCCATTGCACTTGGCCAGCTCGTGGTCGCGCGATACGAACACCATCTGAGGTACGCCAGCCACATAAGTTTGAGCAAACTGAGCGCCAGCCGGGCCCCGGTCAAACTGAAAGGCAAGCTCAGCTCGACCTGCTTGCACCTGGCGTGCGACCTCTGCCGCCGTGCCATTGAGCAGGGTCAACTCCAAAGCCGGGAACTGGTGCGCCAGCTCCTGCAGCAGCCTGGCAATCGGCGGATAGGGTAAAGCTTCGTCGATAGCCACGCAAAGCTTGGCTGTCTGGCCATGCGACAGCTTGCGCGCGCGCAGGTCTAGCGCCTGTGCCTGATTGAGCAAGGCCCGTGCCTCCAGCAAGATGACTTCGCCAGCCTGCGTGAGTCGCACCGACCGGCCTACACGATGAAACAACTCCAGCCCGAGATCCGCCTCCAGCAGTCCCATGGCCATGCTCACTGAAGATTGAGTTCGGCCCTGGCGCCGAGCGGCCTGGGTCATCGAGCCACAGTCCGCCACGGCGACGAATTGGCTCAAACGTTCTAGTGTCCATTCCATAAATCAATTTTACTGATTGATCTGAACTTTTCTCAAACAAAAAATTGATTGATCATTGGCAACATGGTCGCTTCAAGCGGCCTCTCCAACCATTGAACGAAAGAATCCATGACGACATCCATTCAGCTAAGACCATTGGAGCGCGACGATTTGCGCTTTGTGCACCACCTGGATAACAACGCCAGCATCATGCGGTACTGGTTTGAAGAGCCTTATGCGACCTTTGATGAACTGACCAGCCTCTACGACTCACACGTTCACGACCAAACTGAACGTCGCTTTGTAGTCGAGCATGAAGGGGCCCGAGGGGGGTTGGTTGAGTTGGTGGAAATCGACCTGGTACATCGCCGAGCGGAGTTCCAGATCATTGTTGCCCCTGATCAGCAGGGCAAGGGGATTGCCATTCGTGCTACTCGTCTGGCGCTTGACTATGGCTTCAAGGTTCTCAATCTGCACAAGATCTTTTTGCATGTGGACAAGGAGAATGCCAAGGCTATCCACGTCTATACGAAGCTTGGCTTTCAGCCGGAAGGTGAACTGGTCGATGAATTCTTTGCCAACGGCCAATATCGAAGCGTGTTGCGCATGTATTTGCTGCAGAAAAGTTACCTCAACAAGGAATGAATCATTGAGGAGCCTCTAGGCTCAGTAGTTCATTGCGCCAGTAGTTCATTGCGCCTGTTGTACTGGCGTCTTGCGGCACATGCCAACGTCGCTGGCAATGGCTTGACCATGGCTTTGCCGCGCCGGGCCACCTGGGCTTGAGTATCTCCTGCCGATGCATCCGATAGACACCGTGCTGCATGAGCTGCAGCACCTCGACCGCCAGCGCAGCCGCCTGCCACGCGCTATGAAAAGCAAAGCAGCCACCGCCATCCCAGCAAAGCTATCGGCAGCAAACTGCTTTCAAATGCAGTTAGAGAAAGCGCAACGTGCTCACAAATTCATATATAGAAAGCACAAAATTATTCATAGATGAATCAAAAATATATATTTAAATATATCTATGTATCAAACAAGCACGCAGACAACAATGAAGTCGCCTGCTGTCGCATGCAAGCAATGCTTTAGAGACAAAAATAATTCATAGATTTACATGTTTTAGCCAAAACACTAATATCTATGCATGCCACGCCAGAACACATCGCCCGCAGACTACCCGCAAGCCGTACTCCAGCAGATCGAGCAGCTTGCGCAGAACATCGTCATCGCCCGTAAACGGCGCGGCGAGTCGCAGGCGCAGTGGGCCAAGAAGCTGGGCATATCGCAGCCCACCATGGCGCGCATAGAGCGCGGCGACCCGTCCGTCGCCATGGCCTCGTATGTGATGTGCATGTGGCTGATCAATCATGCCGGCGGCCTGGCCGACCTGATCGCGCCGCAGAACGACCATGCGGCGCTGGAGAAGGAGGTCGCAAAGATTGACAGCAAGCGCAAGAGCAGCGCTCCCAAAAAGAACAAGCCATCAGCGGCTGCAACGAAAGCTGCACTCCCTCAGCCATCGACTTCAGAACCGGAAGGCTTGGCAGGACTGTTTGAACGGATGGCCAAGTACGCTTTAGAGCAAGAGATGCAAGCTCAGGGCGACAAAAAGACAGCTGCAGCAGCAGGACTAGCCGCTCTCATGAACAAATCAACGCCTCAAAAGCTATGAGCCTGCCCATCAACACCGTCTCGCCACGCACCTACGTGCCGCAAGACCAGCTCTATGTGTGGGCCATGGTCAACCCTGCTTCGCCCACGCTGGTGGGCGAGCTCAGCCTCTCGCAGCTGGTGGCAGACTGCGCCACTTTTACCTACACACAGGACTGGTGGAACTTTGCGCTCAGCGAGGACATGCCCATCGTCCAAGGGCAGATCTTCAGCACGGGCGAGAGGAACACGGCCCCCGGCGCAATCGACGACGCCCGCCCCGACCGCTGGGGCGAGCGCATCATTCGTCACATCGACCGGCCTGCCCGCCTGTCCATTCTGGAAATGCTGCTCTTCGCGGGTGACGACCGCTTTGGCGCGCTGGGCGTGTCGACCTCGGCAGAGCAATATATTCCCCGCTACCTCGGGCCGTATCCGCAGTTGAAGGATCTGGCCCAGCTCGCCGCCGCGGTGGAAGACGTGCAGACCCAGGCCCCGATCACCGCAGAGATACAGCGCCTTATCCAGCCCGGTGTCACCCTCGGCGGCGCGCGGCCCAAGGCATTGCTGCAGACGGATAACGGCCCCTGCGTCATCAAGTTCAGCGAGCTCGACGACCCCGTGGACACCCCGCTTATCGAGCACGCCACCATGACGCTGGCCGCACAGGCCGGCATGTATGTGGCCGACACCGCCGTGCTGCCACTGCTGCCACGCTACGGCAAGGCTCGGCACGCTCTCACCATCGAGCGCTTCGACCGCCTGGGCCCCTACCGCGTGCACTGCCAGTCCGCCCACACCGCCCTGCGCGCTGCGGGGCTGGAGCAAAGTTACAGCAATCTGGCCACCATCGTGCTGCGCCTGGGCCACCCGGACCGGCAGACCGCCATGCGCGAGGAACTGTTCAAACGCCTGGTCTTCAACATCCTCATGGACAACACCGACGACCACGAGCGCAACCACAGCATCAGCCTCAATTTGGCAGACGGCTACTACGACCTCACGCCCGCCTATGACGTGGTGCCCAGCCTGCAAAACCTTGGCTATCAGGCACTCGTCGTGGGTACCGCAGGCTCCGAATCCAGCCTGGAAAACGCACTCACCCAGATCAACGAGTACGGCATCAAAATGCCCCGCGCCGTCGAACTGATACGGCAGGTGGCCGCCGCCGTCGATCGCTGGGCCGCGCACTTTACTGCGCTGGGGGTCAGCAAGTCCGACATGGAGTTGCTCGCCGCCAGCATCGACCGCGATGCGCTCAGATCGCAGAGACAGGCCTTTCTGTAAAAGCTAAGCACCTCTCACCCCAACAAAAGCCCGCAAGGTTCCAGACTTGGCGGGCTTTCTTGATTCCCAAGGAATCTTGATGACCGACACCTCAGACCGCGAACAATTGCTTCGCAGCTAAGCAGAGGCATCAGAGATAAGAAAAATCCTCAAAAAGACAAAGAAAGTAATTTTTTCTTCAGTGAAGTCGGAAAAATTTTGTTTAGCATTTGCCAAATAACTTTTTTCCTCGAGGAGCAGATGGCACATCACCGTAAAGTTGGTTATGCACATCTACGTGAGCGCCTGAGCACAGGGGCATTCGAGCCGTCACAACCTGCCAAAGTCTACCCTGTCCAGAAATTTGTGCGACTGTCTGACTGCGTGCAAGTGCCTGAACACGCCGCTCCTGCCTCCGATGCCAGTGCATTGGAGCATCTGCTCTTCGCCCTCAAGCATGAAGAGCTGGATCTGCAAGCCGCGATACTAGCCCTCAAAAAAATCGACCCAGTACCACTGGTGGAGCAGTTTTCACAGGCCACCAGCAGCAGCTATCTCCAGCAAGCCTGCTTCCTCTGGGAAATAGCCAACCAGCAAACTTTGAATGCACCACCAGCCAAAGGTGCGACCAAGCCGCTATTTGACCCCAATCTATTTCTCACCGGCCCATCGAGCAAATACACCCGATGGCGCGTGGACTTCAACGGCATAGGTTCCATACAGTACAGCCCCACCGTCAGACTCACACCTGAAATCAAGGCTCTGCTGGCCGAAGATATCCTTGGTCAGGCCCGCGAGTTCATCCAATCCATGGACCCCGACATGGTCGAGCGCGCGGTGCGCTGGGCGTATCTCAGCGAGACCGAAGGTTCATACGCGATTGAGCGCGAAGCGCCTACAGGCAACCGCACAGAAGCATTTGCCAAGCTTCTTGCTCGCGCTCATGAAGAGATCCTTCTCACTGAAGAGTATCTGGTCGAGCTTCAAAATCTCACCGTGCAATCGGCCATGGATCAGGCAGTGGAGTACCGCAACCAGCAAAACTGGCTGCGACGCGACAGCAGCATCACCTACGTACCGCCAGCACCTGAGCACCTCCTCCCCGTAATGGAAGGCCTGCTCACACTGGCCAACCAAAAAGACAACGGCATCCATCCACTGGTTCTGGGATCGCTGGTCAGCTTTGGATTTGTATTCGCCCACCCCTTCATGGACGGAAACGGTCGCCTATCGCGTTTCTTGTTCCACAAAATTGCCTGCCGCAATGCCAATTTACCCAACGGTCTGGTACTCCCCATCTCTACAGCGATGGCACGCCATGAAGGCCACTACCTGAGGGCCCTCAAGTCCTTCTCTGCCCCCGCGCGCGACCTATGGACAGTGGCCAAAGTCTCAGACCTGGAGTACGACTGCGCCTTTGAGGGCTCACCCGAGATCTACCATTTCTGGGACGCCACACAGTGCGTGCAGTTTGGCCTGGAGATGGCCAAAGAGGCACTCCAGCGTGACCTGCATGAAGAAGTTCATTTCCTCGGCCGATTTGATCGTGTGTATTCACGGCTCAATAAAGCCATTGACATGAACAACAACCTCATGAACCTGATCGCAAGACTACTCGTGCAAAACGATGGCGCTTTGTCAATCAGCAAGCGAAAAATGTTCATAGCCAAAGGCTGCACAGAGGAGCTACTGAACGAAGCCGAACAGATTGCTCAAGAGGCGTTAAACGAAGAAAGCCCAGATTAAGGATGCAATCAATGGAACAGCCCGCACACGCGGGCTTTTTTAATCACCAAGAAGTCTTGCCTCAGACCGCGGCGAACTGGTGCGACTGGCGGGCGAGCAGACCATCAACAACTATGTGTCGGCCCCCAGGTCCGCTATGGACCTGGCCGTGCTCGACAAGCTGCTGAGCGAGAACCGCCCGACCCGTTCGACCGTGAGGAAGTGGAGAAGATCATTGACCACGCGCACACCAACTTTGCGCCAACGGTTGTCAACTTGATCGCGTTTCGATTCTTCTCAGGTCTGCGCACCAGCGAGATGGTGGCCCTGCGCTGGCAAAGCATCGACTGCAACAAAATGCAGGTGCTGATCCACAAGGCGGTCGTCAAAGGCCTGCGCAAGCAGGCCAAGACGAACAAGGCCCGCCTCGTCAGCTTGAACAGCCGGGCCCTGGATGCATTGGAAAGACAAAAGGAGCAGACCCCGAGGGCGCAACTCGGCAACGTGGCCGGGGACGTCATGCGCCAAACCACACCCAAGGATTCACAGACGGTCTTTGTAGAACCGACGCATGGAGAGCCCTGGGCTGACGAGAAGCGGTTTCACAACCCTTTCTGGGTGCCGGTGCTCAAGGCCCTGGGCATTCGTTAGTGGCTGCCCAACCATATGCGCCACACCTATCCGACGATGCTGCTCATGGAAGGTGCCACGGCGGCCTATGCAGCCAAGCAGATGGGGCATTCGGTGGAGATGTTTTGGAGCGTCTATTCCAAGTGGCTGGACGACGATCAGGGGGATATCGAGCAGGCGAAGCTGGAGTCCTTCATCGGACAAAACTCCCCAGGAACTCCCCCAAAAAAAACAAAGATCGCGATAAGTCTTTGTTTTATAAAGGCAAAGCTGGAGCGGGTGATGGGAATCGAACCCACGTTATTTGCTTGGGAAGCAAGAGTCCTACCATTGAACGACACCCGCGTCTGCGACGAAGCCACGACTGCAGCTGTCTTCGACACGCTCACAGTTCCAGGCTGAGAGCTTGGGCTATCGTACATCAAGGCTGTGTAGCCTCCGTTCAAAATCGGAGCATTTTGGCAATTTTTTGCCTCGGAGTTTCCCCGAAAGCAGGGTTTTGAGGACCAGCCTTTCTTCCTCGTTGTTAGGGACACTCCGGTCACGACTGCCTAGCCTCAAATCACATGGGTAAAATTGTGCGGGATCAAAGAGCCTGCATTCAACTGCTGCTCCAAGCGTCGAGCAAAGTCCTGGTCCTGGAGCACGCAAGTCTCGCTACGGGCAAGCAGGTTGCTCTCGTTTTACGCTTGACCAAGATCTTCAATAATTTCTGTAAATACTGGCCAAATACTGACCGTCCCTGCCGAATCATGCCGCTTTGCTTCTGCGATTTTTTCCCGCCCGCTGACCGCCGTGCCTTGCCTGAAGCACAGGCGGCTGGACGATGGAAGCCGGCCCGCGGAGCTGCGGCATGACGGAGCAGCAGCTTTATGACCTGGCTCCTGCACTGGAGCTGATGGCTTTCGGTCTGGTGCTGGCCCTGGGGCCCTTGTGCTGGGTCTGGTGGCGCAGTCGGGGCACCGGCCCCGGCAAACGTCTGCAGGCCCTTTGCGTGCTGACGCTGTTCCTGACCTTCGATCTGGTTCTATTCGGCGCCTTCACTCGGCTGACGGACTCGGGCCTGGGCTGCCCTGATTGGCCTGGCTGCTATGGCACGGCCAGCCCTATCGCAGCACATGCCCAGATCTCCGAGGCGCAAGCCGCCATGCCGACCGGCCCTGTCACCCATGGCAAGGCCTGGGTGGAAATGATTCACCGCTATCTGGCGACCACGGTCGGCGTGCTCATCATTGCCATGACGGTCATGAGCTGGAAGCAGGCGCGGGCCGCCAGACGCAAGGGTCAGCACGCGTCTTTCAGCGGCGCGGCCAACCCCTGGTGGCCGACTCTGGCTCTGGTATGGGTCTGCATACAGGGCGCTTTCGGCGCCTTGACGGTCACCATGAAGCTGTTTCCGGCCATCGTCACCCTGCATCTGCTGGGCGGTACCGGCTTGCTGGCCTTGCTGGCCATTCCTGCATCGGGACTGAGCCAGCAGCAGGCCGGTCGCTCTGCGGCCCCGATTGCCGGACGCTTGCGCATCGCGCTATGGCTGTGTCTGGCGCTGCTCATCGTCCAGGTCAGCCTGGGCGGCTGGGTCAGCACCAATTACGCCGTGCTGGCTTGCACGAGCTTCCCCGGCTGTCAGGGCAGTTGGTGGCCGGCCATGAATTTCGCCGAAGCGCTGCAGATCTGGCGCCCGCTGGGCATGCTCAAGGACGGCAGCCACATCAGCTTCGAAGCGCTGACCGCGATCCACTACACCCACAGGCTGGCAGCCTATGTGGTGGTTCTGGCACTGGCCAGCCTGTGGTGGGCATTGCGTCATGCCCCTGCACTGGCCAGGCAGCGCCGGCTGCTGGGATTTTTTGCGGTGCTGCAAGTTCTGACGGGTCTGTCCAATGTGGTGTTGGACTGGCCCCTGGTGGCGGCCGTGCTCCACACCGGTGGAGCTGCGGCCCTGGTAACGATTGTGGTCTGGAGCCTAGCCGTGACGCGTAGCCATGCCGTCACCGCCCCCGACCCTGAAATGGCGCACCGCCCTGCCTGAGGCATAGCGCAAAAGAGTGATTGCATGAGTCAAAGTGAAGCCTTGTTGAACAACACCTCGCGAATCAGCCAGTTCTACGCGCTGACCAAGCCGCGCGTGGTGCAGCTCATCGTGTTCTGCGCCCTGATCGGCATGGTGCTGGCCGTACCCGGCTGGCCCACAGCCAATCAGTGGATCCATATGGGCGTCGCCTGCGTCGGCATCTGGCTGGTGGCGGCTGCCGCTGCGGCCTTCAACTGCCTGGTGGAGCGTCATATCGATGCCAAGATGAAGCGCACATCATGGCGCCCCACGGCGCGCGGCGAGCTCTCCAGTCAGCAGGCACTGGCCTTCTCGGCCATTCTCTGCATGATTGGCGCCACGATCTTGCTGGTCTGGACCAATGCGCTGACGATGTGGCTGACACTGGCCACCTTTGTCGGCTATGCGGTGATCTACACCGTGGTTCTCAAGCCCGCCACGCCACAGAACATCGTGATCGGCGGAGCTTCAGGCGCCATGCCACCCGTGCTGGGCTGGGCCGCCATGACGGGCAATGTCGGCCCCGAGGCGCTGATTCTGTTCCTCATCATCTTCCTCTGGACTCCGCCCCACTTCTGGGCACTGGCCCTGTACCGCGTGGAGGACTACCGCCAATCCGGCCTGCCCATGCTGCCCGTGACCCATGGCAGCGAATACACGCGCCTGCAGATTCTGCTCTACACCGTTGTACTGTTTGCGGCCGGTCTGCTGCCCTTCATGTACGGCATGAGCAGCTGGCTGTATCTGTTCGCGGCTGTCGTTCTGGGTGCAGGCTTCATCGCCTATGCCGTGGCCCTGTACCGCAATTACTCGGACGAGCTGTCGCGCCGCACCTTCCGTTTTTCACTGCTTCACCTGAGCCTGCTGTTTCTCGCCCTGCTCGTGGATCACTACCTGTTCATGGCCTGATCCTTCAAGCCCTGCCATTGCAAAAGCCCGGCTCGCCGGGCTTTTCTACGTCTGTCGGAAAGTGATCTTCCCGTGCGTTCCGAGTCTAGGTTTGAGTGCGGATTCAATGGATCTTGTACAGCCCTGCCACACCCCGGGCTCTGTGACCAGGACGCAACGTACCGCCGACGACTCAACGGCGGCTTGGCCAGACACCCACTCTGATCACCCCGATCACCAAAAAAGGCCAGCCCCTGCTACAGGGCTGGCCTTGAGCCTTCATCCAGCAGACCCGATCAAGCGTCCATTCACAGACCCTTGAGCAGCTTGCCGTTCACTTCCTTGCCGTACATGGAGTACTTTCCATGGTGCTTTTCGGCCGTGGCCTGCAGATTGCCGTTGAAGCGCGGATCCTGGCCACGCTCCTGGCTGTTGATGAAGGTCGCCACATCCCAGGCTTCCTGATCGCTCAGCGTTGCATTGCCGTAGGGCATGTTGTTCTTGATGAAGTTGGCCGCCTTGTCGATGTCATGCATGCCGGCACCCCAGTTATAGGAGTCCTTGCCCCACAGCGGCGGGAACACGGCCACATCGCCGACAAACTGGCCCTTGCCGTCTGCAGCGTGGCATAGCGCGCACTTGGCTTCATAAACCTTGGCACCGGCTTCATAGGTGGGAGTCTCTTCGGGCTTGCCCGCCTTCTTGAAACCTGCACCGGGCAGCTTCTCGCCCGTGGGAGCCTTCTGTGCCATCCAGTAGGCATAGGACTCCAGTGCCACCAGAACGTCATGACCGTCGTCCGGTGCCTTGCCGTTCATGGAGTACATGAAGCAGCCGCGCACGCGCTCGGCAAAGGTGTCCACATGGTCGGTCTTCTTGCGATAGGCCGGGTACATGGGGTAGGCCCCCCACATGGGGGCTGCGCCCTTCAAACGACCTGCGTCGAGGTGGCAATTGGTGCAGCTCAGCGGGTTGCCCGAGAAGCCTACGGCATTGACCGGCGTGCGTGTGAAGATCGCTTCGCCACGGCGCACCCACTCGCCCATGGGGCCTTCCGGATAGTCGCTGACGCCGGGAGGTGTGAATTCACCGGGCTTGGCTGCCACTGTCACGGCCTTGGCGTCTGCAGCAGGCGCGGCCACCTTGGCTGGTTCTTCAGCCTTCTTGGGGCTGCTGATGCTCATGCCATACCAGAGCGCGCCGCCCAGACCGGCGAACAGGCAGGCCACCACCGCGTATTCAGCGAGATTGGAGCTTTTGGAAGCAGTTTGTTGTTTGTCCGACATTGTCAACTCCCGAACTCTTAAGGCTTGGCGGTTGCTGCGGCAGCAGCGGGGTTGTGCAGGCGCTGGTAGTACGCAGCAACGGCCTTGACGTCATCAGCCGTGAGCTTCTTGGCCACAGCCCCCATCAGACCCAGTGGGCCGGCCTCGCGCTGCCCCTTGTTCCAGGCATCGATCTGACTTTGCATATAGTCGGCAGATAGATGGCCGATAGCCGGAAAGTCCTTGCCCACGCCCACGCCACCGGGGCCATGGCACTGCGCACAGGCAGGAATGCCGTCAGCCCAGCGACCACGCTCGACCAACCAGGCACCGCTATCGTCGCTCTTGCCGGGCAAGGCACCACGCACGCTCTTGATAGGCAGTTGCAGGCTGGCGTAATAGACGGCCACATCGGCGCGTTCCTGCTCGCTCAAGGCCTTGGCCATGGGAGCCATGACAGCGGACTGACGGGCACCGGCCGCCAGCTGGTTCAGCTGACGCTCCAGGTAACCGGCGTGCTGACCCGCCAGTGCGGGGAAGCCAGGCTGGCCCTCGCCCTTGGCACCATGGCAGGTGACGCAGGCAGCCGCACCGCCGGCCGAGCCGGACTGAGCGATCTTTGCACCGGAAGCGACATTGCCGTTCAATGCAGCCTTGGCGGCAGCAGGTTCTTGCGCCCAGGCGCTGGTCGCCATCAGCATGGAAATGCCGACAGCCACCCACGACCGGGGCAGAGTCTTTGTGTTCAAGCGATTCATCTTGGGAATGGAGGTTTAAGCGGCTCAGATCTGCCGCACATCAGGCGTGTGCTGAACGCCGACGTCTGACCTGGAATGTCACGAGCCAAAGCAGCCCAATGACAGCAAGCACATTGCCCGAAGATACTTATAGAAGATTAAGAGCCAATTAATGCTGCAAACAATTGGCTCCCAATCTGACTAATCAGGCGGCGCAGCACAGGACTTCACCGGCAGGCATAAACGCACCACCAGCCCTGTCACCGCTTCTGGCGCCAGGCCGCTGTGCACCTGCTCGAATGCATAGCCCTTATGCTGCTGCCACTGGGCCAAGGGCAGCAGCTCCAGCTCACCGTCGCTGCACTGTGCAATGCGCTGCACTATCGCCAGCCCCAGACCGCTGCCATGGGCCTGATGCTGCTTGCGCCAGAAGCGCTGGGTCGCCACGGCACAGTCCTCGCTACTCAGCCCGGGCCCATGGTCAATCACTGTGAACTCCACATAACCGGCAGGATTGACAGGCATCGTCTGTGGCTTGTCGCCGCCGACCTGCGCCAGCTGCGGAATGTGGCGCAGGCCGAGCAGCACCGCAGAGTCGTCCGGCTCGCCACTTGCCTGCTGCCCATAGCGCAAGGCGTTTTCCATCAGATTGCGCAATGCCGACACCAGCAGGGGCTGAGGCACGGCCACACGCAAGTCCTGCAGCCTGGCGTCATTCAGGGCTTGCCGAGGCAACCAGCGCAAGCGCAGCGAGCCTGAAGGAATGGCCGTGGCGGCCAATCCCCAGGCTTTTTCCAGAGCCTCCCACGCACAGGCGGGCTCGCTACCGCAGGCCATGGCACGAGAGCCTCCTGCACCTTCGCCCACCGGCTGACAATCCAGCCGGGCCAAGAGCAGCAATTGCTCCAGCGTGTGCTGCAAATGCTCCACGCCCTCCCCCGCTTGCTCCAGCGCCTGCCGGGTCATCTGCCACTGTGCGGTCTCCGAAATCGGCCTGGGCACAGCATCCTCTTTGCCAGTGCCGGGCTGATCCCTCAAAGCGACCATCTGAGACCCCGCATTGGCCACCGCCATCTGCGCCACCTGCACATGGGTTTTGACGGCAGTCAGCGGAGTGCGCAGCTCATGGGCGGCATCGTCGCTCCAGCGACGTTCGCGCTCAATGGCTTTGTGCACGCGCTGCAGCAGGTGATTGATGGTCTGCACCAGTGGCGCCAGCTCCTTGACCTGCCTGCCTTGCGCCACGGGCGAATCATCTCCGGGCGGACGCTCGCTCAACTCCTGGCGCAGCGACTCAAGGGGGCGCAGGCCGCGCGTCACCCCCCACCACATCAACACCATGCTGGCCAGCAGCGCCAGCACAAAGGGCAGGATGATGGTGTAGGCGAAACCATGGATCAGTCCCTCGCGCACATCGATGCGGTCGGCCGTCGCAATGCGCACGCCATGCTCCTCAAGCACATAGGTACGCCAGGGCTTGCCGCCTTTGGTGATGCTAGAGAAGCCCAGCGGCAGCGGCCCCTGGAAGCTGGGCGCACCCGCAGTGCGAGCCAGCACCTGAGAATCGGTAGGCTCGGCCGCCTGCTCGGAGGCCGTATCTGCGGAGTCCTCGGCGCGGCCGGTCTTTGCAGTTTTGGCGCGCGGTGCATCCAGCGGAGATGCCGGAATCAGGGCTGGGCGAGCCGCCTTGCCGCTCGCCTCGTCCGACACAGCATCTGCATCCATAGCATCATGTGTAGGTGCGGTATGCACTTCGCTGCGAATCATGCTGACCTCGCAAGCCACACCATCACGTGCCACCACATTGAGCATGGGACCCCAGTCCTCGGGACTGGTGTTGTGCGGCTTGAACTGGTGAACAATGCCCGCCACCATGCGGGCCGATGCAATCAGCCGGTCGTCGAGCACGGAACGCAGCTCATGCCTCATGTCGGCAAACATCCATGCCGCCACACCGCCCCATAGAGTGCACAGCGCCAGACACAGCCAGACCAGCAAACGGACCCGCAGGCTGCGCATCAGCAACTGCCTCCCTGCACGCGCCCTAATCTGAAGCCCACACCACGCACGGTCTCCACCATGTCCGAGCCCAGCTTGCGACGCAGATGGTGCACATGCACATTGACCGCGTTGCTTTCCACATCAAGGCTGTAGCCATAGAGGCTGTCGCGCAGTTGCTCCAGGCTCAGCACTCGCCCGGGCGACTGCAGCAGCGCGCGCAGCAACGCCCATTCACGACGCGACAGGTCCACGATGCTGCCCTCCCGTATGGCCTGGCCAGCGGCCAGATCCACTTTGACATCGCCCAGCACAATCCAGTCCACGGTACGCCCCGCCGCCCGTCGCAGCAGCGCATGCAGCCGCGCCGCCAGCTCGTGCAGATCGAAGGGCTTGACCAGATAGTCGTCAGCTCCGGTCTGCAAGCCTTCGATGCGCTGGTCCACTGCATCACGTGCGGTCAGCACCAGCACCGGCAGCTCCAGCCCCTGACGGCGCCACCGCGCCAGCAGATGCAGACCGTCCTCATCGGGCAGACCCAGATCCAGCACACATACATCGAAGTGGGAGGATTTGAGTGCCGCATCAGCCTGGCTGGCGCAACCCACCACGTCCACGCCAAAGCCCTGTAGCTGCAGGCCCGCCTTCACCCCGCTGGCGACCAAAGCGTTATCTTCCACTAACAGCACATGCATTTTTTCACTGCGCAACCGCCACCCTCACCATCACATCCGGAGATGTGAGTACCCGTTACGCACCTTGTTTATCCGAAGCGGTCGAGCATCGCAGATTTGTCTTTTCGCAGCGTTAACCCCTGCTTAATCCCTTGCGCCCAAGATGCGGGGCTGCCTCATCCAAGACACTCAGCCACCACCCTTCATGTCTCTTCGCTCTGCCGCAGCCCTAGCTCTGCTTTCAGTCCTGCTGACGGGAATGACTGCCTGGGCACAGCCGCTGACCCTGCCCGGCCTGAGTGCCGACAAGCCCGCTGCGCAACCCGAAGTTCTGACTGCCGAACAGGCTTTCGAGCTGGTCCACACCGAGCAAAGCGCCATCCAAACAGAGGCTGATGGCCGCCGCCTGCTGGAGCTGCGCTGGAATATTGCTCCTGGTCACTATCTCTACCGCGACCAGTTGCGCCTGCTCGATGCTCAGGGTCAGCCAATACCACTGCAGATCCCTGAAGGTCGGACCCTGAGCGATGCCTTCTTTGGCCGTGTGCAGGTCTTTCACCGGGAGTTGCGCATTCAGGCCGCGCTGCCTGAACGGCCGGCGCAATGGCCGCTGGAGCTGCAATGGCAGGGCTGTGCCGAGATAGGCATCTGCTACCCGATACAGCAGCAGAGCATCAGCGCCGCTCAAGCAGGCATGGACGGGAATGCGGATGCCCCGACTCCAGCCCTTGGCGAAGGCAATACCGAAGCAGCTCAACCCGGCTTGTTGCAGGCACTGGCCTTGCCCGCCAGTGTGCGGATAGGCCCTCTCGCTCTGCCTACCATGGCTCTTGCCGCATTTCTGGCATTGTTTGCCAGCCAGTGGTGGGCGCGGCTCAGGCAGCGGCAAAGCAATCAGCCTGTAGAGACTGTGCTGCTTCACGCCACGCTTGCCGGACTGGTAGCGGCGCGCACGGCCTACGTCGTGCAATGGTGGCCCGAGTACTGGGGGCCCGTGAGCGCATCTCCCGCCAGCGTGCTGCAGATTCTGGATATTCGCGACGGTGGCTGGAACCTTTGGGCCGGACTGCTGGTGGCGGTTCTCTGGGCAGCCTGGAGCTGCCGCAGCCATGCACTCCTGAAACGTGGCGTGCTGCAGTCCCTGGGTGTGGGTGCATTCATCCTGATGGCAGCTTACACATTTCGAAATTGGGTTGAGCCTTCAGAGTCTTCACTCCCCTCTCTGACGCTGGTCAGCGCTGCCGCTCAGCCCACGGATCTGCGCAGCTACGGCGGTCAACCGCTGGTCATCAACCTCTGGGCCAGTTGGTGCCCGCCCTGCAAGCGCGAGATGCCGGTACTGGCCCAAGCGCAAAAAGACCATCCAGGTGTGCGTTTCATCTGGATCAACCAGGGTGAAGACGCCGCTGCAGTGCTGCGCTATTTGCAGTCCATGCCTCTCCCCCCAGCCCAGGTGCTCCTGGACCCAGAGCAGCTCGCCGGTCAGCACTGGCAGCAGCGCGCCCTGCCATCGACCTATTTCTATGACGCGAACGGACGCCTGCGGTCCACGCGTACGGGGGAGCTCTCCCGCGCAAGCCTGAGCGAGCAGTTGCGCATCATTGCGCCTCCAACACAGGCCCCATGACTCAAGATGGACAAAGGTTTATCGTGCCACGTTTACAGCCCCTGTCACGCCAATGGATGGCGCTGATTCTCCCCATCTTCGCTGCAGCCGCAGCCACCGTGGTGGCCGTGGCCTATACCCGCGACGTGATTGCCGCCAGCGGCGCTGCAGCAAGCGGTGCGGCAAGCAGCGACCTGCCCTCAGCGCAGTTTCTCGCCGAACAAGGCCTGCAGATCGTGGGCCCCATGCAAAGCTCCGGCGGCCTCAAGGCCTGGGCCGCCTACCGCGACCAGCAGCCCATCCCCATCTACCGCATGCCTGACGGCAAGCACTGGGTGATTGGCACCGTCATCGATGCCCAGGGCAAGGATGTCAACGCCAAAGCTTTGCACAACGCCGTGCAAAAGCCCATGGGCCAGGAGTTCTGGATCGATCTGGAGCGTACACACTGGATTGGCGACGGCAAGCCCGATGCCGCCCGCATCGCCTATGTGTTCACCGATCCCAACTGCCCTTATTGCAACCAGCTCTGGCGCGATGCCAGACCACTGGTGCAAGCTGGCCAGTTGCAGTTGCGCCATATTCTGGTGGGCATGCTGCGCCCCAGCAGCGAAGGCAAGGCCGCCGCCATTCTGGCCTCCAAGGCACCCGAGCAGGCCCTTGCCAGCCATGCCATGGCCTATGCCGACGCTCATGGCAAGAATCCCGATGTCCTGGGTATTGCACCGCTGCAGCGCATCCCCCTGTCGGCCCGCGATGCACTAGCCAACAACGCCGCGCTGATGAGCAATGCAGGCCTGCGTGCCACACCCGCGACGATCTGGAAGAATGCCCAGGGGCTGGTGCAGATCCGCACCGGCATGCCGCCCGGGCTGCTGGACGAGTTGATGGACAAAGCTCCCGCCAAGTCGCCAGCACATTAGGATTCAAGTCACCGCATAGCCCCTGCACAGAATTTGCAAGCGGCTATCATCGCGCTAGCAAATCTGCCCCAACACCATGAGCCGACCTGACTGGAACACCCTGCTGCCCGCCCTGCGCCCCAGCACCCGCATCGTGCTGCACGCACCCAGCACACAAGCACTGGTCCGCGCACGCGGCAACTTCAAGAACCTGAAAGCCGCCAACCCCGAGTTGGAAGTCTGGATTGTCGTCAATGCCCAGGCCGTGCAAGCCGTGCTGGACCAGCCGGACGACATGGGTCCTGCTCTGGCACATGTGCTGCTGTGCCCCAACACGCTCAGGAACGCCGGCATCAGCGCACCGGACAATATTCAGGTGCTGCCCATGGGCGCCGTCGAAGCCATCGCCCGCATGCAGCAAGGTGGCTGGACCTATATCCGCAGCTGAGCAGGCTGCGTCCTCGGCACTCCAGAGCCGTGCGCACTCCGGGCTAAAGACCCCAGTCCTTGAGCGCAGGCAACGCCAGCTGGGTTGCGGCATAGCCTTCATCGATGGACTCGCGCCCCCGGTAGAAGTCCATCAGCCCGACATGCGAGAGGCGCGGAGCAATCAGCACCTCGGCCGGGTCACCCGCCATACGGCTGCGGGTGATGCGCATCTGCATGATGTTGACACTGGCCATGACCACATTGACCAGCGAGGGCACAGGCACAGAAGCACCGTCCTCGGCATCTCCCTCCCCCTTGCGCCCCCTGCGCATGACGGATGAGGACAATGTCTTCACGCTCGTCATACTGCGCATCCATGCGCCCGCCCAACCGAGCGGTGAGCCATTCGCCGCCAGCGCTTCAGGAATCTGGCCCAGCGGCACCGGAGGCTCTTCCTCATCCAGATGCAGCTGCGAGACCCTGAGCTCGCGGGAATGCAGGTTGATCTCGCTCTCGCTCATGTCAACGGGCTTCATATGCCTGCGCATGATGTCGGCATTCAAATCGACGGCGATGACGATGTCCGCACCCATGGCGCGCGCCAGCGACACCGGCACCGGGTTGACCAGACCGCCATCGACCAGCAGCCGCCCTTCCCGCATCACCGGAGTGAACAGGCCGGGCAAGGCGATGGACGCGCGCACGGCTTCGGCAATCGAGCCCTTGCGCAGCCAGACCTCGGCACCTGTCTGCAGATCGGTGGCCACGCAGCCGAACGGCGTGCCCAGTTGCTCCACGGTTTCCTGGACGAAATTCTCGCGCCAGAACTCGATGATCTTCTCGCCCTTGAGCAATCCGCCGCCCAGATTGAAGTCCATGAAGCCGAAGACCTTTCGCTTGCCCAGGCCCAGCACCCAGCTCTCGAAGGCATCCATTTCGCCGGCAGCATAGGTTGCACCGACCAATGAGCCAATGGAGGTGCCGCAGATGATGTCGGGGCTGACACCGGCCTCGCGCAGCGCGCGCAGCACGCCAAAATGCGCCCAGCCTCTTGCAGAGCCGCTGCCCAGGGCCAGGCCCACCACGGGTTTGCGTCGCAATTTGTTCATGTAGCCCCCTTGCTGCTTCTACAGTCGACTCAACCGGGCTGCTCGCCCCTTAGCAGAGCCAGCATGCCAGCTTCGTCCAGCACGGGCACGCCCAGCTCCTCGGCCTTGGCCAGCTTGCTGCCCGCCTCGGCCCCTGCGACCACATAGCTGGTCTTTTTGCTGACCGAACCCGAGACCTTGGCACCCGCCGCCTCCAGCATATCCTTGGCGGCGTCGCGGCCCAGCGTGGGCAAGGTGCCGGTCAGCACCACGGTCAGGCCGGCCAGAATCTGAGGCGCCTTCTCGGCTGGCTCGCCTTCCTCCCAATGCACACCGCAGGCGCGCAGCTGCTCCACCACCTCGCGGTTATGGGGCTGTGCAAAAAAGGTGTGAATGCTGTCGGCCACCACCGGCCCGACATCCTTGACTTGCAGCAACTCCTCCACGCTGGCGTCCATGATGGCGTCGAGCTTGCCGAAATGCTTGGCCAGATCCCTGGCCGTGGATTCGCCCACATTTCGAATGCCCAAGCCAAACAGAAAGCGCTGCAGCGTGGTGCTCTTGGATTTTTCAAGGGCTGCCAGCACGTTCTGGGCCGATTTCTCGGCCATGCGATCCAGCGCCGCCAGCGAGCTCAGGCCCAGCCTGTAAAGATCAGGCAGCACGCGCACCACCTGGGCATCCACGAGCTGATCGACCAGCTTGTCGCCCAGACCTTCGATGTCCATGGCACGGCGATGCGCAAAGTGCAAGATGGCCTCCTTGCGCTGCGCGCCGCAGAACAGGCCGCCCGTGCAGCGGTGGTTGGCCTCGCCTTTTTCACGCACCACCTCGCTGCCGCAGATGGGACAGGTCTTGGGCATGCGGAAGTTGGGCACATAAGCAGGCCGCTCGCCCGGCACCCGTCCCACCACCTCGGGGATCACGTCGCCCGCACGGCGCACTATGACCTGATCGCCCACGCGCACACCCTTCTTGCGGATGTCGAACAGATTGGACAGCGTGGCATTGGTCACCACCACACCGCCCACCTGCACAGGAGCCAGGCGGGCCACGGGCGTCAACTTGCCCGTGCGCCCCACCTGCACATCGATGGCTTCCATGAGCGTAGGCATCTCCTGCGCCGGGTATTTGTGCGCCACGGCCCAGCGCGGCTCGCGCGACTTGAACCCCAGCTGACGCTGCAGAGCCAGGCTGTTGACCTTGTAGACCACGCCGTCGATTTCATAGGGCAGATTGGCGCGCTCGGCACCGATGCGTTCGTGAAACGCTACCAGTTCAGAAGCGCCCAGCGCAATACTGACTTGCGGTGCAACCGGAAAGCCCCAGGATTTCAAAGTCTGCAGCATGGCGTAATGCGTGCCGAAGTCCGGCCCGCCCTGCTCCGGCGGCGTGATCTCGCCCAGACCATAGGCGAAGAACGACAGCGGACGCTGGGCCGCGATATTCGAGTCGAGCTGACGGACCGATCCGGCCGCCGCATTGCGCGGATTGGCAAAGGTCTTGGCACCTGCGGCCTGCTGGCGCGCGTTGAGCTTGTCCAGATCGGCCTTGGCCATATGCACCTCGCCTCGCACCTCCACCACGGGGGGGACATCGCGGCCTGCGGACAGGGTCAGTGGAATCTGGCGAATGGTACGGATATTGTGCGTGACGTCTTCCCCCACCTCGCCATCGCCACGCGTGGTGGCCTGCACCAGGCGACCGTTTTCATAACGCAGATTCATGGCCAGGCCGTCGAACTTGGGCTCGGCCACATATTCGATGGCTGCAGCGGACTCATCCAGCCCCAGCTCCTTGCGCACACGCTGGTCGAAGGCAATGGCACCCGTGGCCTCGTTATCGGTCTCTGTCTGGATGCTCAGCATGGGCACGGCATGGCGAACCGGAGTCAAACCGTCCAGCACCGCACCGATCACGCGCTGCGTGGGAGAGTCCGGCGTAACGAGTGCGGGGTAAGCCCCCTCCAGCGCTTCGAGTTGCTGATAGACGCGGTCATATTCCCCGTCGGGAACCGTGGGCGTATCGAGTACATAGTACTCATGTGCCCATTGATGGAGTTGGGCGCGCAATGCCGCCACCTTGCTCGTCACGCTTTCGGGCACGCCTGCATTGATAGCTGTCGATGGCTTCTGGCCCTGGGGTTCAGCGGAAAAAAGATCTAAATTCTCGGTCATGCTCTGCCCGCTGGAAATTCAAAGTCCGGGATAAAAAAGGCCAACATTGTTGGCCTGTTTGTTTTAGCTGAAAAGCCTTCTGGCAAGAAGTGAGCCGGCCGACAGCTCTGCGCTGTCGAGCTTGTCGTAGAGCAGCTCCAGGTCATGCTGAATCGGGTCCAGCGCCGAGACCGGCAGCAGATAGCCGTTCTGGTCGCAGAGCACGCCGTCCATGGTCTGGCACAGTTGCTCCGCCACCTGACGCAGGCGCGCAAACGGCTGCTGCCCGCGCGGCACCTGGGCCACGTCCAGGCTGAGCAGGAATTCGCGCACGACGGACTGATCCAGATCATCGCCCATGGCGGCCTGGGGGTCGTAGTTCAGCACCAGCACCGGAGGCAGGCCCTGGATGGGGGAGGCAAGCACCATGCGGCCCGGCATGGGCGTGATGACAAAGCCCAGGCGCTGGGCATTTTGCTGGACATAACCAGCACTCCAGGACGCCTGACGCGCACGCAGCATAAAGCTCAGCTGCGCATCGTGCTCGCTGGCGAACTGATCGAGCTCGCGTGCACGCGAGACCTCGTTGAGCATATTGGGCACGTCGGCCATGGCGCCCAGCGCATCGGCGAAGCGCTGCACCTTGGTGACGAACTCCGAAAACTCGATCTCGTTGAGTGCACCAGTACGGTTGGCCAGCTGGACACCGGCCTGAAAGCCCAGATAGCGCTGGCCGGTCTGCAACGGCTCCCACTGCTTGCTGTCCTGGTTCATGCCTTCAATGGCAAAGGGCTTGTTGCCGGCACGGCGGGTACTGGGCTGGGCCTGCAAGGCCACTTCACCAGGAACAATCTGGGCCACAGTGATCGGAGCAATCGCATCGATCAGCGCATCCAGATGGCCGCGTCGCTCCACTGACGGGGCGGGAGGAATCGAGGCGGCCAGAGGAGCGTCCGTCAACACGGGCTCCACAGCCTGCACGGCCTGCTCGGTCACTGCAGCAATGGCTGCATCCGTGCCCTGAGCGTTCACCTCTTGCACAGCATGCGCAGCCTCGGTCGTCTCGGCTTTGTGCTGGGCGGCCGCCAGAGCTTCCTGACGCTGCGCTTCCTCATGGGCTTCGCGCGCCACCAGGCGGGCCAGCTCGGCATCGGCTTCGGCAAAGCGACCTGCGGATTCGGGCATCTGCAGGGGCTCGGTACCGGGAATGGCCTTGCCGAAATCCCCCAGCACGGGCTCATGCTGGTATTTGGTCAGGTCCGCACCATGACCGACGGTGTTCATTCCGGGCTCGAGGCGCTGAGGATCTGTGCTTTCTTCCTCAGGCTCGGCCCGCTTGGGCGCATTGCGACGCGCAGTCCAGGAGTTGTAGGCAACGATCAGCGCCAACAGCACCACACCCAGGACGGCCAGACTGATTTGCAAGTTACTCATGTGAGAAAACGGTTCTTCAATAGGGGATGACCGGGCTCAGGATAGCTCAGCCATGGAGAGGGCGGACTCCATGTCCACCGCAACAATTCGTGAAACGCCCTGTTCCTGCATGGTCACACCAATCAGCTGCTCAGCCATCTCCATGGCGATCTTGTTGTGACTGATGAACAGGAACTGGGTTCCCTTGCTCATGCTGTAAACCAGCTTGGCATAACGTTCGGTATTGGCGTCGTCCAGCGGCGCATCCACCTCGTCCAGCAAACAGAATGGCGCTGGGTTGAGCTGGAAGATGGCAAACACCAGCGCAATCGCGGTCAGCGCCTTCTCGCCGCCCGAGAGCAGGTGAATGGTCTGGTTCTTCTTGCCGGGCGGCTGAGCAATCACCTGCACCCCGGCGTCGAGAATCTCGTCGCCGGTGATCACCAGCTTGGCCTGACCGCCACCGAACAGCTCGGGAAACATGCGGCCAAAATGGCGATTGACGATGTCGAAGGTGCCGGTCAGCAAATCCCGCGTCTCGGCATCGATCTTGCGAATGGCTTCTTCCAAGGTGTTCATGGCCTTGGTCAGATCATCCATCTGCGCATCGAGGAAGGTCTTGCGCTCACGCGCCAGGGTCAACTCATCCAGCGCGGCCAGATTCACGGCCCCCAGGGCCTGGATTTCGCGGTGCAGGCGGTCAATTTCACCTTGCAGGCCGTGCATGCGCACATTTCCTTCGGCAATCGACTGAGCCACAGCAGCCAGATCGGCCTCGGCTTCGGTCAGCAGATTGCTGTACTGCTCCAGTCCCAGGCGCGCGGCCTGTTCCTTGAGCTGGAATTCGGTGATGCGCTGACGCAGCGGGTCCAGTGCCTTTTCCAGGCTCTGGCGGCGCTCGTCGCTGGCACGCAGCTTATTGGTCAGATCCTCATATTCGCTGCGGCGCTCGGCGACGTCTTTTTCGCGCTGCATCTTCAGATCCAGCGCATCCTGCAGGCCGCCCTGCGCTGCGGCATCAGACAGTCTTGCCAGTTCGTCCTGAGCGCGTTGCTGCTCCTCGGCCAGGGACTTGGCCTGCTGGCTGGCGGTTTCGATGGTGCGCGACAGCTCGGCGCGACGCGCGTGCAGCGTGCGCTGCGAGAAGGTCGCCTCCTGGGCCTGACGCTCCAGACTGCGCAACTGCTCGCGCGATTCGTTCAGGCGGCGCTCGGCCTCCAGCACGCGATCCCCCAGCTGGGCATGGCGCTCCTGGCTGTCGGCCAACTGCATGTCCAGCTCTTCAAAGCGGGCCTCGGCGGCGACCTTGCGCTCTTCGATATCGGAGAGCTGGGTTTCGACTTCGGACAGATCCGCCGAAATTTGCGCATTGCGTGCGCGCGCCTGCTCGGCCAGTTGAGACAGGCGCAAGGTCTCGACCTGCAGCTCATGGGCACGGCTTTGCGACTCGCTCGCTTCGCGGCGTGCGGACACCAGACGCTGCGAGGCATCGGCATAAGCGCTTTCGGCGCGCACCAAGGCCGAACGCGATTCATCGGCGATCAGCGCCTGGGCGCGGACTTCCTTTTCCAGGTGCTCGATTTCCTGCGCCCGCGCCAGCAGCCCCGATTGTTCGGAGTCCTGCGCATAAAAGGTCACGCTGTGCGCGGTCACCGCATGGCCGGTGGGCACATAAATGGTCTCGCCAGCCTGCAGATCGGCACGCTTGGCCAGGGCCTCGTCGAGCGTGGGCGCGGTATAGCAGCCCGTCAGCCAGTCCACCAGCACGGCGCGCAGGCCGGCATCATTGATCTTGAGCAGATCGCTGAGACGCGCAAAGCGCGCAGCCACAGGTGCTCCCGCTGCCTGAGCCTGGCTGAAAAAGGCCAGCCGGGCCGGCGGAGCGTCCAGCCCCCCGGAGCCCAGAAAACCGCGCACCATGTCGAGGCGACCGACTTCCAGCGCACCCAGACGTTCGCGCAGTGCGGCTTCCAGCGCATTTTCCCAACCCGACTCGATGGCTATGCGGCTCCACAGGCCTTGCATGCCGTCCAACCCATGCTTGGCCAGCCAGGGCTGAAGCTTGCCATCGGTCTTGACCTTTTCCTGCAAGGCCTTGAGCGCATCCAGCCGCGCCGACAGATCGGCGTGACGACTGTTTTCGGCATTCACGGCCTGCTGGCGTGCGCGCCTATCCTCATCGAGTTGCGGCACGCTGTCCTGCAACTCATTGAGGACGGCATCGGCCATCTCGGCCAGCTCCTGCGCCTCGGCCAGCTGCGCCTGCAAATTGTTCAGGCGCGCTTCGTCCGGCGTTTCCAGTGCATTGCGGTCGGCCCGCAAACGTTCATAACGGGTTTCAAACTGACGGCGCTGCTCATCGAGACTGCGCTGCTCGGCGGCCAGCACCTGAATCTGCTGCTGCACCTGCACCACCGAGTTGCGCTGGTCTGCATCGGCTTTCTGCGCCTTATGCAGAGAATCTTCCAGATCGGGCAGGCGGGTGCTTTGCTCCTCGAGCTGGGCAGCCAGCATCTCGGCCTGCTCTTCGGCATCCATGCCCGCACCCTCGATGTTCTCGATCTCGCCCTGGGCCTCTTCGCTGCGGCTACTCCACAGCAGCAGTTGCTCGGCCAGTTGCTGCAGACGCAGTTGCACGCGCTGGCGGCCTTCGACCACATAGCGGATTTCGGCCTCCAGCTTGCCGACCTCGGCCGTGGCTTCGTAGAGCTTGCTCTGCGCCTGATTGACCTGATCGCTGGCGTCGTAGTGCGACTGGCGCAGGGTCTCGAGTCCGCTCTCGTTGTTGCGGATATCGGCCATGCGCTCTTCGAGCTCGTTGACGACCTTGAGGCCTTCGACACGCACGCGGTCCTGCTCGGCCTCGGCATCGGCCCGCTTCATGAACCACAGTTGGTGCTGCTTGAGCGTGACCTGGGCGTTCAGGCCGTTGTACTTGGCCGCAACTTCGGCCTGCTTTTCCAGCTTGTCCAGATTGGCATTGAGCTCGCGCAGAATGTCTTCCACACGGGTGAGGTTCTCGGTCGTGGCCGAGAGGCGGTTTTCCGTCTCACGACGACGCTCCTTGTACTTGGAAACCCCGGCCGCTTCTTCGAGGAACAGGCGCAGCTCTTCGGGGCGCGACTCGATGATGCGGCTGATCGTGCCCTGACCGATGATGGCGTAGGCACGCGGTCCCAGACCCGTGCCCAGAAACACGTCCTGCACGTCGCGACGACGCACGGGCTGGTTGTTGATGAAGTAGCTGCTGTTGCCCTCGCGCGTGAGCACGCGCTTGACGGCGATTTCGCCGAACTGCCCCCACTGACCGCCTGCGCGGTGGTCGCTGTTGTCGAAGGTCAGCTCCACACTGGCACGGCTGGACGGCTTGCGATGCGTGGTGCCGTTGAAGATCACGTCCTGCATGGACTCGCCACGCAGCTCGCTGGCCTTGCTCTCCCCCAGCACCCAGCGCACCGCATCCATGATGTTGGACTTGCCGCAACCGTTGGGCCCCACCACGCCGACCATCTGCCCCGGCAGAATGAAATTGGTGGGCTCGGCAAAGGATTTGAAGCCGGAGAGCTTGATGGAATTCAGGCGCACGGTGTCGGTGTCGGTCTAGAGGCTGGCCAGCAAAGGCTTGTGATTGGGAAAGAAAAACGGCAAAAGCGGTTGCACAAACGCAAAACTTGAAAAAGCCCTGTTCTTGCTCGCAACCGTCAACAGACGGGAATCATAACGCGGCCTGCCCCCTCGTCAGCCAAGATTGCTGCATACACGCAAACCATAGCAGCCTGCGCAGGATCGGCAAGGGATTGGGGCAGATTTTGATCAAATAAGAGAGCAGCGGATGCCTCAGGTGCGCGGCTGAAAAGCAATCAAACCCGCCCCCAGCAGACAGACGGCCACCCCTGCCATATCCCAGACGCTGGGTTTGATGCCATCCACCAGCCACAGCCACAGAAGCGCCACGCTGATGTAGATGCCGCCGTAGGCCGCGTAGACACGACCCGAGGCCGAGGGATGCAAAGTCAGCAGCCAGACAAACAAGGCCAGGCTGACCGCGGCGGGCAGCAACAGCCAGGCGCTACCGCCCTGCTTGAGCCAGAGCCAGGGCAGGTAGCAGCCCACAATCTCCGCCACGGCGGTCAGGACAAATAACAGCAGGGTCTTGATTTCAGGCAATTCAATCTCTCACACAGCGAAATGCGGGCATTGTAGAGAGCATGAACCGCCTCAGCGCATGGACACCGGACTGAGAGCCGGCGTCGGAGATCCCGGCACATTGCCATTGGTGACCAGGCTCTCGAACTCGCTGACCGGCACGGGCGGGCTCATCAGATACCCCTGCCACGCATAGCAGCGTATGCCTTCGAGAAAACGGCACTGCGCCTGGGTCTCCACGCCTTCGGCGATCACATGCAGACTCAGGCTCTTGGCCAGAGCCACAATGGTGCGGGCAATGGCCGCGTCATTGGGATCGGTCAGCACGTCACGCACAAAGCTGCGGTCGATCTTGAGCTGGTCCAGCGGCAACCGTTTCAGATAGGACAGCGAGGAATAGCCGGTACCAAAGTCGTCCAGCGAAAATCCGATGCCGTAGGACTTCAGGCGCATCATCTTGGCGATGGTGTCGTCCACGTCGGAGACCAGCATGCCTTCGGTCAGCTCCAGCTTGAGCCGACGCGCATCGGCCCCATGCTCGGCCAGCGCCTTGAGCACCTGTTCGACAAATCCGCTCTGATGGAACTGCTTGGGACTGACGTTGACCGAGAGCACCAGTTGCGCATAACGGGGGTGCTTGGCCCATTTCGCCAGTTGCTGGCAGGCGGCTTGCAGCACCCAGTCGCCCAGGGGGAGGATGACGCCTGTTTCCTCGGCCAGCGGAATGAAATGCGCAGGAGGGACAAAGCCTTTTTCAGGATGCTTCCAGCGCAGCAGACCTTCGGCGCCAATCACCTTGCCCATCTCCACCTGGGGTTGATAGAACAGCTCGAATTCACCGGCCTGCAGACCGGCACGCATGTCCTGTTCAAGCGTGCGGCGTTCCTGCAGCGCCGATTGCAGCTGGGGGTCAAAGAAGCAACTGACATTGCGCCCCTGGCTCTTGGCCTGGTACATGGCCATTTCAGCGCGGCGCTGCACTTCTTCACCCGTCAGCTCTGGCTCGCCAAACAGGCTCAGGCCCATGCTGACGGTGATGGAGCGCGGAATGCCGCCGATCTCTATGGGCTCACGCAAGCGGCTCAGCCACTGGTCGGCCTGCTGCTCCAGCCTGGCGGCTGCCGCCACGGAATCGCTGCCAAGGTCCTCGATCAGCAGCACAAAATCATCGCCGCCCTGACGAGCAATCGTGGCCCCTGAAGGAAGCAGACCACGGATGCGCTGACTCATCGACTGCAGCAGCAAATCGCCCTGATCCAGGCCATAGGTCTCGTTGAAGGCTTTGAAGTTGTCGATATCCAGCAGCACCACACCACCAAAATGGGCCTTGCGTTGCGCCACGGCCAGAGCCTGTTGCAGCCGATCAGCCAGCAGGCGCCGGTTGGGCAGGCCAGTCAAGGCGTCGTAGAAGGCCAGACGGCGGACCTCCTGCTCGGCCGCCATGCGCTGGCTCTGATCCTGCAGCACCATCAAGCACCCTTCGGCTTGCAACACGGCACTGACCGCGACCGGGCGGCGCAGGCCGTCTACCCCACTGAGCATCAATGTCTGCGCAGACACCGTGCAAGCCGACGCCTCGGTGGCGAGCTCGTCCCACTGAGCCTGCACATCGTCGACACGCTCGGATTGGCGCAGCTGCAACGTCCGGCGGGCCTGAGCCTTGGCGGCTTCCCATCGCTGGATGACGCGCTCGCGCTCAGCGGCATCGGGGAACATGCGCTCCCACCACTGCTGGGTTGATACGCCGGGCTTGCCCCCATGGCCGGCCAGACGCAGAAACTCTTCGTTCCAGTAGACCAGGCGCCCATCCAGATCCTCCATGACCAGACCCACCGGAAGTCTCTGCATGAGATTGCGCAACTGCTGATGACCCAGCCGCTCCATCTGCTCGAGGCGCTTGCGCCCGCTGATGTCCTGCACCAGCACCTGCAGGCGCCGTGATTCATGACGTCCGGTCAGAAACGCATTGAGTTCGACCCAGACTGGCGCGCCCTCCTTGGAACGCAGACAGAATTCGCCCGCGTTGTGCTGGAACTGCTGCAGGTCCAGTCCTTCGAGCAATTGCGCACAGTGCGCCTGGTCTTCGGGCATGACCAACTCCAGCACGCTGCGTCTGTGAATTTCCTGGGCCTCATAGCCCAGCAACTGACAGAAATGCTGGTTGGCCTTGAGTACGCTGCGCGTGGCGATATCAAGCTCGAGCACGCCCATGGCCGCCTGCTCGCACATAGCATGAAAGCGCGCATCACTCTCCTGCCTTGCCTGCGCACTGAACTTGAGGCGCCGGCTCCAGCTCCAGCGGCTCTGCCACCAGCCCGAGACCCAGGCAGCCAGCACCAGCCCCGCCAGCAGACCCAGGCCCAATACCAGCCAGGGCAGATACCTCTCAAACCGTCTCTGAGTGCTGAGCGCAGGCTTGAACTGCAGCGACCAGATGCGGTCATACACCTGTATCTGCCGCTCCAGCGGCTTGATCAAGGCAAATTCAGGATGGGTTTCCGCCTCCGCCCACAGTGAGCCAGTGAACAAGATCTCCGCACCGCCAGCAAGCATCGACAGCGGTGTGGTCAGTCTCATGTGGTCCCCACCAGCCTTTGGCGATGGGTCGGCTGGGCTGAGATCCACCAGCTTGAAGGCGACCTGAGGGTAGAGGTTGGCCGGAACCAGCCCCCTCGCAAATTCGCCCAGACGGATCCTGGCATTGAGCGTCCCGAGCGGCTTTCCGGAAGATTTCCCGATCGCGGCGCCGCCGCCCCCCTCTTCTGCAGCCCACAGCGGAGCCCGCAACACCACGCCCTTGGGGCTATCGGGCAGTTGCAGAAAGCGAAATGGAGCCGACATCGACATCTGGCGAGAGTTCCACGCCTGCATCAAGGAATGAAATGCCGCCGCCGGCTGACGCGCGTTGCTTCCCGCCAGCGCCTCGTTGCCTATCAACGGCCAGACGTAGGAAACCTCGAAGGCCTGTGAATCACGCGCAAGATCGGTGTGCTGCTCCGCAGTCACTGCACGGGTCAGACTCAGGGCCTGCAGCCCCACCAGACTATCCTGACTGAGCAGAGCATGGGCATGCTGGGCAAACACCTGCTGGCCCGCATCCGCATTGCCGGCCATTTGCTCGGCGAGCTTGACGAGCAGACGGTCATAGCTGCCCAGGCGTTGCTCCATAGCTCTCGTCGCCATATCGGCACTGAGCTGCAAGCGCTGTTGCATGCGCGACTCCTGGCGTTGATGGAGCATCCAGCCCCCCAAACTGCCACAGGAAATTCCAAAACCCAATGCCAGCAGCGCCAACCAGGGTTTACGCATTTTCATCACTGGCTGAGTTGCGAATTGCGACATGCAAAAAACACAAGATTCCTGAGTTGCGAGGTGGCTCCAGTCGGCAGTGGCGCCTTGCAGCAAAGGCTGCAGCACCATGAGCCAAGATGAGGAGCGACATAGTTTGTAGGAGCAAACCTACATCCAAAGAACAGTCACACCAAGTGATTACCCTGAAAGCCTTGGCATGATTGCGTCTGGATTTAGATCAAATCATAGGCATAAGCTTGTATATCCAATACAAAGCGCTGCAAAATCAAGAGCAACCCCAGGTCGCAAAATTGACAAATGTCAATATTTGTCGGAGCTTAGTCCCATTCAGGCCGCATCACAAACCACGGCAACCCGTATCTTTTTAGCAACAATCAAGCAGAACCACAGCGCTCTACCCGGTTATTCCCGCCTGCAAGCGCCTGCGGTTTGTCCACCGGCAATAAAGCAACCATGTCACAACGCACGACCCTGCTGATCGTCTACCACTCACTGACTGGCGGCACACTCCAGATGGTTGAAGCGGCCAGCACCGGCGCCCGGCAGGAGGAATCCGTCGAGGTCCGCGTGCTGCATGCCTCCCAGGCCGGCCCGCAAGACCTGCTGCAAGCTCAGGGCTATCTGTTTGCCACACCGGAGAATCTGGCCGCCATCAGCGGTCTGATGAAGGACTTCTTCGATCGAAGCTATTACGGCGTGCTCGACCGGATACAGGGCCGACCCTATGCCAGTTTGGTCTGCGCCGGCAGCGACGGTCATAACGCAGCCAGGCAGATGGAACGCATTGCCACCGGCTGGCGCCTGAAGGCCGTGGCAGAGCCGCTCATCATCTGCACCCATGCCCAGACGCCGGAGGCCATACTCGCCCCCAAACAGATACCGTCCGCCGATTTGCAGCGCTGCGAAGAATTGGGGCAATCACTGGCCACGGGACTGGCCTTGGGCATTTTTTAGAAAAACAAGGGTTTGCCCGCATCATTCCGGGCAGGACAGGCTCCATACAAAGGCAAAAATGGAGCCTTCGAATCGGCTTGTATAAATGTGCCATCATTGCTTGCGCACGCTTTTCCCCGATGCGCGCTCCCATGCAGGCATAGTCTGCGACTTCACCAGCTCTTGCGTCCATGATTGAACCAGACACCGCACGCCCCAAGCGCACGCCACGCGGCCCCAGTCCACAAAAGACCCAGGCCACACGCCGCTCCATCGTGGCGGCTGCGTTTGCAGAATTTCTGGAACACGGCTATGCGCGTGGCACCACGGCTTCGGTTGCACAGCGCGCAGGACTGTCCAAGGTCACGCTGTTTCGCTATTTCGACAGCAAGGAAGCCTTGTTCGAGGCAGTGATCCAGACACATATCGCCTCTGCCGCCGTGGCCTTGCAGTCCAGCCCCATGCACGAGCATGAATCCGTGGGTGAGTATCTGCTGCGCACGGTGGGGGCTGCGGCAGAGGTCATCGACAGCAGCGGCCGCTCTGCCACGGCCAGGCTGGTCGTCGCCGAAGGCCTGGAGTTTCCGCTGCTGGCGCAGATGTATCGCCGCTACGTGCACGATGCCCTGCTCGAGCATTTCACCCGGCTCGCGCAGCTGGCCGCCAAACGTGGCGAACTCAAGGCGCCCGAGCTGGTGCAGCACCCGGAATTGCTGCTCGCACCGCTGTGGCTGGCGATGATGAACAACACCGTCATCCATCCCGAAGTGCCCATGAATGCTGGAACCCTGTTCCGACTCCAGGTGGCTCTGCTATTCAAGATGCCATGACCTTGGATGTTGACGCGCCGAAATTTCAATGAAATCCGGCTCAATCGCTTTCTGGTAAAGCGCTAGTAGCTATCAAAAAACAAAGCCGCAGTCTTTCAGGCTGCAGCTTTTTTTATCGAGCGAGTCCGCCCAGCAACCCTGCTGTGCGGCCTCGTCCCCGCCCAGCGCCTTCCACAGAGTCACACGGTTGAGCTGCTCAGACAGGCGCAGGCCTATCAGGGTCTGCTGCGCGGTATAGAGGCTGCGCTGCGCATCCAGCACCGTCAGATAGTTGTCCACGCCGGCCTTGAAGCGAGCATTCGACAAATCGAAGGCTTTTTGGGTATTGGCCACCATGCTTGTCTGGGCGGCCAGCCGCTCATCCCACTGGGCTCGGTCGGCCAGCACATCCGCCACCTCCTTGAAGGCCGTCTGCACGGACTTCTCGTACTGACTCAGCGCAATGCGCTGATTGCTTTCGGCCACCTGTACATTGGCGCGGTTGCGACCGCCATCAAAAATCGGCAGCTTGACCAGAGGGATGAAACTCCAGGTGCTGTTGTTGTTGCCGAACAAACGGTCCAGCTCGTTGCTGCCGGTACCGACACTGCCAGTGAGCGTGATGCTGGGAAACAGCGCCGCTCTGGCTGCGCCGATATTGGCATTCATGGCCTGCAGATTGCGCTCGGCGGCCTGCACATCGGGACGCTTGAGCAGTACCGATGATGGCAGGGGTACGGGCACGACCTTGAGAGCCGCAGTGTCTGCCGCACCCGTCAGGGTCTGCGCAGTAGGTAGCAGTTGCACGGGCACCGCCCCCCCCACCAGCAGTTGCAGGGCATTGCGATCTCTGTCGACCTGGGAGGTATAGCTGGCCACATCGCCGCGCGCCGTATCGACCGTGGTCTGGTTCTGGGCCAGCACCAAACCGGAGGTCGAGCCCAGTTCATGCATGCGCCGTGTCAGCTCAAAAGCCTTGATGCGGCTGTCCAGCGTGTCCCTGGCCAGCTGCAGGCGCGCCTGATCGGCCGCCAGCGTCAGCCAGGCATTGGCGACATCGGCCACCAGGCCGATCTGCACATTGCGCCGGTTGTCCTGGCTTTGCAGAAACTGCTGCAGCGAGGCTTCGCTCAGATTGCGGATGCGCCCCCACAGGTCCAGCTCATAGCTGGCGAAACCCAGCTGAGCCGTGTATTGCTCGGTGATGCTGGAACGCCCGGCCGTCGTCAGATCCCCTGCGGTGCGCGTGCGATTGCTCTGCGCCTGGGCCGTGATGCCAGGCAGCAGATCGGCTCTTGTGATGCCGTACTGGGCGCGCGCCTTCTCGATGTTTTCCAGCGCGACACGCAGATCGCGATTGTTGCTCAGCGCCAGCGCCACCACCTCGCGCAGCTGCGGCGACTGCAACCATTGCAGCGCCTCGGCCTGTTGCAGCGCCGCCTCGCTCGCCTGGGCCGGCAAGGCGTTGCCGGAGACAGTCTCGGGCACGGGCAGATCAGGCGTTTTATAGGCCGGAGCCAGATTGCAGCCCGCCAGCAAGGCCGTCACTGCGGCGGCCGCCATGGTAGAAAATTTCATGCTCGGGCGCCTCATGCTGCGCTCTCCTTGTTGACGTCAGGTGCCTCATCGCTGCGCGAGCGGCTCTTGAACCAGCTGCGAACCAGCAGGAAGAACACCGGCACGAGGAAGATACCCAGCACCGTCGATGCCACCATGCCGCCCAGCACGGCCGTGCCGATGGCATTGCGACCACCAGCGCCAGCGCCGGTGCCGATGGCCAGCGGGATCACGCCGAAACCAAAGGCCAGAGAAGTCATCAGGATGGGTCGCAGACGCAGACGCACGGCTTCCACCGTCGCATCGAACAGCTTCTTGCCCTGCTCCTGCAGCTGCACCGCAAACTCCACGATCAGGATCGCGTTCTTTGCCGCAAGACCCACGGTCGTGAGCAGACCGACCTGGAAATACACATCGTTGGTCAAGCCACGGGTATAGGTCGCCAGCAGTGCGCCGACCACACCCAGCGGCACGGCCAGCATCACCGACAGCGGCACCGTCCAGCTTTCATAGAGTGCAGCCAGGCACAGGAAGACGAACAGAATCGAGATGGCATACAGCATGGGCGCCTGCGCACCGGACTGGCGCTCCTGCAAAGAAGCGCCCGTCCATTCGTAGGCAATACCGTTGGGCAGCTTCTTCAAGATATCTTCCACCGTCTCCATGGCGGTACCCGAGCTGATGCCGGCTGCGGCACGGCCTTCGAACTCATAGGCCGGGCTGCCGTTGTAGCGCAGCAGCTGGGGCGAGCCGTAGGCCCAGTAGCTTTTGGAGAAGGCTCCGAAAGGCACCATCTCGCCCTTGTTGTTGCGCACCGTCCATTTGGCGATATCGGTGGGCAGCATGCGGTACTGGGCATCGCCCATGATGTAGACACGCTTGACACGACCATTGTTCAAGAAGTCGTTCACATAGGTGCCACCCATGGCGCTGGAGAGCACGCTGTTGATGTCGCTGTACGCCAGTCCCAGCGCGGCGGCCTTGCGGTCATCCACATCCACGCGCAGCTCGCTGGCGTCTTCCAGATTGGTCGTGCGCACGGCAGTCAGCAGATTGTTGGCGCGCATTTCGCCAAGCACCTGATCACGCGCGGCGAGCAGTGCCTCGTGGCCCACACCATTGATGTCCTTGATCATGAAGTTGTAGCCCGAACTCGAACCCAGGCCACGCACTGCAGGCGGCAGCACCACTTGCACGCGCGCATCACGGATGCTGGCCAGCTCCCTGGTTGCCTTGTTCGCAATGGCCGCGGCTGATTGAGAAGGCAGCGGACGCATGCTCCAGGGCTTCAGACGGATGAAGCCGCGCGCCGAACTCTGGTCGCCGTTGAGACCGGACACCTGGTTGAAGCTGATCACATCCGGCTGCTTGGCCAGGTACTCGCGCACCTGGTCAAGCACTTCCTGAAGACGGGCATTCGAAGCACCGGAAGGCAGGTTCACGTTGACGTAGACAAAGCCCTGGTCCTCATCGGGCAGAAAGGAAGTGGGCAGCTTGGCCATCAGCAGCCAGACCGCGGCCAGCACGGCCAGGAAGATCAGCATCATGCGCTTGGCCCGGCCCAGGCTGAAGGCCACGGTGCTTTGGTAGCGATTGGCGGCGGCATCGAAATTGCGGTTGAACCAGCGGAAGAACCGGTCGTTGATGCCCAGCACCCCGGAGCGTATGGGACGCTCATGGCCGTCGCCATGGCTGCGATCCGGTGCCTTGAGAAGCGTGGCGCACAGCGCCGGTGTCAGCGTCAGGGCCACGAACACGGACAGCGCCATGGCCGCCACGATGGTGATGGAGAACTGGCGATAGATCACACCCGTGGAGCCGCCAAAGAAGGCCATGGGCACAAACACCGCCGACAGCGTGACCCCGATGCCGACCAGCGCAGGCGTGATTTCCTTCATGGACTGGCGCGTCGCCTCCTTGGGAGACTTGCCCGTCTCGTGCATCACCCGCTCCACGTTCTCGACCACCACGATGGCATCGTCCACCAGCAGGCCGATGGCCAGCACCATGGCAAACATGGTCAGGGTATTGATGGAGAAGCCCGCGACGGACAGCACGCCGAAGGTCCCAAGCAGCACCACCGGCACGGCAATGGCGGGGATCAGCGTGGCGCGGAAGTTCTGCAGGAACACGAACATCACGATCACCACCAGCACCATGGCCTCGCCCAGCGCATGCACCACTTCGCTGATCGAGGCCCGCACAAAGGGCGTGGAGTCCGAACTCACGAAATAGTCGATCTGATTGGGAAAGAAGGGCTTGAGCTCGGCCAGCTTGGCCGCCACTGCATCCGACACCGCCATGGCGTTGGCACCATCGGCCAGGATGATGCCCATGCCTGCGCCCGGCATACCATTGAGCTTGGCCTGGATGGAGAGATTGTCGGCCCCCAGTTCCACCCGGGCCACGTCCTTGATGGTGACGACCGAGCCGTCATTCGAAGACTTGAGCACGATGTCCTCGAACTGCTCCACGGTCTTGAGCTTGGTACGCGCCGTAATGGTCGCGTTCAGCTGCTGGTTCTGCACCGCGGGCAAGGCCCCCAGCTGACCCGCCGAGACCTGGGCATTTTGCGCGTTGAGCGCGCTGCTCAGATCGGAGGGGATCAGCCCGTACTTCTCCATCTTGGCGGGGTCCATCCAGATGCGCATGGCATAGGGCGTGCCGAAGACGTTGATGTCACCGACGCCTTCTATGCGACCGATGATGTCCACCAGATTGCTGTTGATGTAGTCGCCGATGTCCACTGCGGTCACATCTTCATCGGGCGAATAGAAGCTGTAGGTGACCAGAAAATCCTGGCCGCCCTTGTTGATGAAGACGCCACGCGTCTTCACGGAGTCCGGCAGGCGGTTGACCGCGCCCTGGATCTTGTTTTGCACCTGCACCTGCGCCACGTCGACATTGGTGCCCGGAGCAAAGGTCAGCGTGATGCGAGCCTGACCGGAGGCATTGCTGGTCGAGCTCATATAGAGCATGTTGTCGATGCCTTTGATCTGCTGCTCGATGATCTGCGTCACCGAGTTTTCGACCGTCTCGGCCGAAGCACCCGTGTACTGGGCGCCTATGGTCACGCGGGGTGGAGCGATCTCGGGATACTGCTCCAGCGGCAGCAGCTTGATCGACAAAGCCCCGGCCAGCATGATGATGATGGCGATGACCCACGCAAAGATGGGCCGGTTGATGAAGAACTGAGCCATGTGTGTCGCCTGCCTTGCTTACTTCTTGGCAGGTGCATCGGCAGCGGCCTGCACGGGCGGCTCGCCCCGCTGGCTCTTGCGCTCGGCCTTGGCCTTCAGATCCACCTCCACGGTCTGAACCTTGTCGCCGGGCTTGATGCGCTGAAAGCCATCCACCATCACACGCTCGCCTGCTTTCAGGCCCGTCTTGAGCAACCAGAAAGCGCCTACGGCGCGGTCCAGTTCCACATCCCGCTTTTCAACCACATCGCCGTCCTTGACGACCATGACATTGGCACGGCCGGTCAGATCGCGGGTCACCGACTGCTGCGGCACCAGCAAGGCATCGGGTGCCAGGGCCGTGGGCAGCAAGGCCTTCACATACATGCCGGGCATGAGCATGCCGTCGGGATTGGGCACCTCGGCGCGCAGGGTCAGCGTGCCAGTCGTGTCGTTGACGATCACGCCCGCAAAGGCCAGCTTGCCCTGATGCGGGTAGTCGCTGCCGTCGTCGAGCTGGATGCGCACGGGAATCTTGTTGCCTTCCACCTTCTGGTAGCGGCCGGAATCCAGATCGCGCTTGAGCTGCATCAGATCGGTGCTGGACTGGGTGAAGTCCACATACATGGGGTCCAACCGCACGATGGTGGTGAGCGCCGTGGCCTGATTGGCCGTGACCAGCGCACCGGGCGTGACGGCAGACAGCGCGATGCGACCGCCGATAGGGGCTTCGATCCGGCTGTACTTGAGATTGATGCGTGCGGTTTCCAGATTCGCCTTGGCCACGGCCACATCCGATGCGGACTGGGCCGCCGCCGCCTGGCTTTCGTCAAACGCCTGCTTGCTGATCGCGTCGATCTTGACCAGCTCGGCATTGCGCCGTGCCGTTGCAGCCAGCGTGCGCTGGCTGGCTTCGGCCTTGGCCACGGCGGCCGCAGCACTGGCCTCGGCCGCCTTCAACGACGCGGCGTCGATCTGATAGAGCTGCTGGCCCTGTTTGACCAGAGCACCTTCGGTGAACAAGCGCTGCTGAATGATGCCCGAGACCTGGGGACGCACTTCGGCCGTCATGAAGGCACGGGTGCGCCCCGGCAGGCTGGCATCCAGCTGCTGGCTTTGCGACTGCAAGGTGACCACGCCGACCTTCGGCTCGGACTTGGGCGGGCCTTTTTGCTCCGCCTCGGGCTTGGAGCAGCCCGCCAGCGCAGCGGCAATCAGCATGGCTCCCACAGCCAGTGTCCAGCGCTGCTGGCGATGACCTTGCTGGCTTGCACTGGGAAGGCAAGAAAAATGCGCCTCTCGGCGCGGGCTCAGCGAAGCGGGCTGGTCAATCTTCATACGTGGAGCGGTCTGAACTAAAGAACTTGTCAACATTGTGCGCCGACAATATTAATAAAATGTAAAGCAGCCAAAGGCGCAATGACATGCCGGCAATCACCCGCTTGCCATTCTCCTGTCATGCGGGCATGCGGCGTCGCAGCGGTCTCTGGCTTGAGACACCACTGTAGAAAACCTTGGCAGCAAGGCTCCTCGTCATAACGGACTAGAGCCGGAACCCGCAAAATCCCGGAATCGGCAACTGGCTGCGCTCTCTATATCAGGACAAAAGCAGCTTTTGCTGCCAAATCAATGCTGCTGCTTGCCCGGACGTACGCGCAAGATGCTGAAAACTCCGGCCAGCGCCGCAAAACCGCCGGCCACAGCCAGCGCCAGCAGTTCAGCATTGCCGCCATGCCCGCCCGAGATGGCAAAGATGGTGGCCAGCACCACGGCACCCAGTGTCTGACCTGTCATGCGGGCAGAACTGAGCATGCCGCCCGCGGCACCGCTGCGCGACATGGGGGCCGAAGTGACGATGGTGTGATTGTTGGGCGACTGGTAGAGCGCGAAGCCGCTGCCCGCCAGCAGCATGCGCCAGACCATGTCCCAGTGCGCCACATCGACCGGCATGGCCGCCAACAGCCACAGTCCACAGGCAAACATGGCCATGCCGATGCCGCCCAGCAACCCGTCGGGATACTTGCCGATCAGGCGTCCGGCCACCGGCGCCGTCAGCACGGTGGCCAGCGGCCAGGCCGTGATCAGCATGCCTGCCTCCATGGGTGACAGACCGCGCGCCTCCAGCAGCAGGAACGGCAAGGCCAGATAGGACAGCATCTGCGCGCAGAAGGCCGAGACCGAGCCGCACATCGACAGCCGGAACACGGGAATGCGCATCAGATCGACGGGGAACAGCGGAGCTGTCTTGTGCCACTGACGGCGCAGATAGACATAGCCGACCACCAGCCCGGCGCCCAGCAGCCACCAGCCCGAAGGCATCAGCGGGCTGCCCGCAGCCCCCTGATCCTGCCCCATGCGCACGCCCAGTTGCTCACCGCCCAGGAAAAGCAGGGTGAACATCAGAATATTGAGCAATACGTCAAGCGCCGCTATCGGCTCGCCATTCTTGCGCACCACGGGGTTGGCCGGCAGCGCCTTGCGCCCCATCCACAAGGTCATCAAGCCCAGCGGCACGTTGATGGCAAACAGCCAGGGCCAGCTGGCAACCGACAGGATGGCAGCGGCCACCGAAGGCCCGGCCATGGACGAGGTCGCCACCACCAGCGAGTTGATGGCCATGCCGCGCCCCAGCATGGCACGCGGATAGGTCAAGCGCACCAGCGCCGCATTGACGCTCATGATACCCGCTGCACCCATGCCTTGAAACACGCGCGCTGCAATCAGCGTGCTCAGCGAGCTGGCCAGCGTGGCCGCCACCGAGGCAATGACAAACACCGTCATGCCCAGCAGATAGATGCGCCGATAACCCAGGCGCTCGCCCAGGGCTGCCAGCGGCAGCAGCAGCACCAGGCCGGCCAGCTGATAGGCGTTGACCACCCAGAGCGTCAGGGCCGAGCTGGCCTGCAGCTCGCGCGCAATGGCGGGCAAGGCCAGATTGACAATGCTGCTGTCCAGCACCGACAGCGTCAGTCCCAGAATGATGACCAGCATGGCGCGGCCACGCGCACCGTCAGGCAGGCCGTCGTAGACAGGGGAAGCTTGAGCAGTGCTCTCAGTCATGGGCGACTCGGTGCACACGGCCCAGCGTGATCCAGGTCAGCGCCACGCCCACCAGGGCGCCGGTCGCCATGCCCACCACCATGGGCAGGGGCTTGCCATTGGAAAAGTGCCCCACGATCTGCATGGCCGCAGCGCCGCTCAGCATCTGCAGCGTTCCCAGCAAGGCGGAGGCCGTGCCCGCAATCTCGCCATGCTCTTCCAGGGCCAGCACCGAGGTCGTGGGAATCACCAGGCCCATGAAGGCGCTGGCAATGAAGTACAGCACGATCAGCACCGCCAGCTTCTCGCCGCCCAGCAGGTAATAGAGCAGCAATGCTGCCATGGTCAGGCCCGAAGCAGAAGCCGCAGCCTTGACCACATTGACCAGGCCAAAGCGCTGGCCCAGCCGCCCCGTCAGCTGCGCCGCGCCGATAAAGGCGATGGAGTTCAGCGCAAACGCCATGCTGTACTGGGTGGACGAGAGGCCGTAGTAGTTGATGAGCACAAAGGGCGAGCCCGCCAGATAGACGAAAAAGCCCGCCATGGCGCAGCCGCCGATGAACACCAGGCCCAGGTAATGCCAGTCACGCAGCAGGACCAGATAGGCCTTGAGCGCACCGCCAAGGCTGCTGTCCAGCCGCGCCTCGGCCGTGCGGGTCTCTTCCACGCCACGCCACGTGGCGATCAGGCCCAGCACGGCTGCTGCCGCCACCACCCAGAACACGGCACGCCAGCCGGCCAGGGAAATCACGCCGCTGCCGGCCAGGGGCGCCAGAATCGGCGAGACGCTGAACACCAGCATCAGCAGCGACATCATGCGCGCGGCCGCGTGGCCGGTATGCAGATCGCGCACCACGGCACGCGGCACGGCCATGCAGGCCGCAGCGCCCAGACCCTGCACAAAGCGAAACGCCACCAGGGTCTCGATATTCGGAGCCAGCGCGCATCCCACGCTGGCGACGGCAAAAACCGTCAGACCAAAGTACAGCGGCGGCTTGCGGCCCAGCATGTCGGAGACCGGCCCATAGAGCAGCTGGCCCACACCAATGGAGAGAAAGAACGCGGTCAGGCTGGCTTGCACGGCCCCGACCTGGGCATCCAGGCTGGCGCCGATCTGGGGCAAGGCCGGCAGATACATATCGATGGCGAAAGGCCCGATGGCCGACAACAGGCCCAGGATCAGAACCAGACGCAGGGAGACAGAAGCTTGCATAGGGGTGTGATTGTCGTGGTAACTTGATTTATGTGCTGAGCAATTGCCGGTTTCCTGTATGACCTTGCAGGCTCACGCCAGTCCGCCGGGCAGCGCCTGTGCCTAAGCCTTCAATTACGAGGCTTTAGACCCGGTCATCCAGGCGATGACTGCATGGACAACCAGCACAATGGGCTCAACCACCCTTCCCTGCTCTCGCCGTGACTGCTGCAAGCTCCTTCCCACGTCTGCCCTTTTCGCTGCCCACCGCGCTCGCTGCACTATGCTTGGCGGCTGGACCAACTGGTGCACAGCCCGCGCCTGCTGCCCCTGCCTTTCAGCTCTCGCCCGATGCCAGCATGGTGATAGACACGCGCGCCAGGCTGGCCTGGCCGCGCTGCGCCGAGGGCATGAGCTGGAATGGCAAGGCCTGCAGCGGCCAGGCCGAGGTCTTCAGCTACAAGCAGGCCATGAGCCATGCCGCAGAACGCAGCAAGGCCGAAAACCTGCGCTGGCGCCTGCCGCGCGTCAATGAACTCAAACGCCTGCTGGACCGCAGCAGCAAGCCCCAGGGCCTGAACCCGGAACTCTTTCCCAATGCGCCACGCGACTGGCACTGGACGGGTACGGCCGCCGTGAATGCCCAGCGCCTGAACACCTACAACTACGCCCAGGTGGACAAATCCAGCAGCCTCTCCGGCCTCTCGGCCCAGCAGGCCTGGGCGGTCAACACCGAGACACTGCAGGCCGTGCCCGATATGGGCAAGGGCAATGCCTTGCTGCTGCGCCTGGTGCGCCCTGCCACCGAGGCCGAACTCGGCACCCAGGCTCCGGCCGCACCATGAAAAAAGCCTTGCCGCTTTGGCAAGGCTTTTTCAACTCCCGCCGGCTCAGCCAGCGCGCAGCGCTGCCTTGAGGCTCTCGCCCAGTTCGGGCTTGTGCGCAAACGGATCCGTCGGGTTGCGGCCCTGAACCACATCTTCCAGGCGCACCTGCACCGAACCCAGGGCCTGCGGGTGGCTGTAGATATAGAACTGGCCCGAGGCCATGGCATCGAACACCTTCTGCGCCACCTCGGTCGCCGTGACCTTGCCCGAGCCCACGGCCTTGTCGGTCATGGCCTGGCCTATCTTCTGGCTGGCCGTCAAAGGCTGCGCCTCCAGGCCCTGGGGACGGTTGCGCTCGCTATGACCTATGCCCGTGGGCACGAAGAAGGGGCAGAGCAGACTGGCACTGACCTGGTCCGAGACCAGGGCCAGGTCCTGGTACAGCGTCTCGGTCAGTGACACCACAGCGTGCTTGCTGACGTTGTAGATGCCCATGTTCGGCGGCGCCAGCAGACCTGCCATGCTGGCGGTGTTGACGATATGGCCTTCGAAGGCGGGATCGGCCTTGGCGGCCTCCAGCATCATGGGCGTGAACAGGCGTACGCCATGGATTACGCCCCAGACATTGACGCCCAGCACCCATTGCCAGTCGGCAACAGTGTTTTCCCAGACCAGGCCGCCCGCGCCGACGCCCGCGTTGTTGAAGACAAAGTGCGGCGCACCAAAGGTTTCCTTGACTTCGGCTGCCAGTCGCTCCATCTGCGCCGCATCCGAGACATCGACCCTGCGCGCCAGCACCTTGGCACCGGTAGCCTTGAGCTCGGTCTCGGCCTTGTCCAGCGCCTCCTGCTGCACATCGACCAGCACCAGATTCATGCCTCTGGCGGCTCCGATGCGCGCGCACTCCAGCCCGAAGCCCGAGCCCGCACCAGTCAGAACCGCCGTCTTTCCCGCGAAATTCGTGATCATTCTTGTCTCCGTATTTATTTGGACGCAGCTCAAATGCGCTTCCACACTCGAAACCGGTGCGGCACAACCAAGGGACAGCAAGCAAGGGCCTATGCCGGCCGCGCCGCCCCGCAGCGAGGCTGTCGCCCCCCTTCCATAGCGCGCAGCGCGTAGAGAAAAGGGGGGCGCCCGGCTAGGGGAAGGCGCAAAGCGCCTCAGGGGGTTAGAGCAGCTTCACCAGCTGCTTGCCGAAGTTCTTGCCCTTGAGCAGGCCCAGGAACGCGCCGGGCGCCGAGGCCAGACCTTGGGAGATCGTCTCGCGCGGCTTGAGCTTGCCAGCTGCCACCAGACCGCCCAGCTCGGTCAGGGCCTCGCCCCAGACTTCCATGTGCTCGCTGACGATAAAGCCTTCGAGCTTGATGCGGTTGACCAGCAGCAGCGCCGGGTTGGCCAGCGGCAGGGGCTGGCCGTCATAGCCGGCAATCATTCCGCACAAGGCCACACGCGCAAAGGCATTGGTGCGCAGCAGCACGGCGTCGAAAATATAGCCGCCCACGTTCTCGAAATAGCCGTCGATGCCGTTGGGGCAGGCATCCTTCAAGGCCTTGGCCATGGTCTTGACATCGGGGTGCTCGCGGTAATCGATGCATGCATCAAAGCCCAATTCATGCACGGCGTAGCGGCATTTCTCGGCACCGCCCGCAATGCCCACCACGCGGCAGCCACGTGCCTTGGCCAGCGCCACAAAGGCGCTGCCCACGGCACCGGTGGCAGCGCTGACGACCATGGTTTCACCGGCCTTGGGGTTGATGATCTTGACCAGGCCATACCAGGCCGTCACGCCCGGCATGCCCACGGCGCCCAGATAGTAGGACAGCGGCACATGGGTGGTGTCGACCTTGCGCAGCGCGCCGGGCACGCTGGGGTCGAGCAGCGAGTATTCCTGCCAGCCGCCCATGCCGACCACCTTGTCGCCGGCCTTGAACTTGGGGTGGCGGCTCTCGACAATCTCGCCCACCGTGCCGCCCTGCATGACCTCACCCAGTGGCTGAGGCTGGGCATAGCTCTTGGAGTCGTTCATGCGGCCGCGCATGTAAGGGTCCAGGCTCAGATAGTGGTGGCGCACCAGCACCTGGCCCTCGCCCACGGCGGGCAGCGGCGACTGCACCAGCTTGAAATTGCTCTCCACCGCCTCACCCTGGGGGCGATTGTCCAGAAGGATTTGCTGATTGACCGTCATGTTTCGTCTCCTGTTTGAACTTCAGATCTCATAGCTGCAAGCGCTTGATATACCTCGCACTTGAAGCTGATAGCACACAAAACAACAATAGGGAAAGCGACAGCCGCTCATAAAAACAGAGCAACCGATCCGTACTCAATCCGTGGGCAGGGCTTGCAATCCGCCTTCGGCCGCAGGCCTGCGCTTCATGTACTTGAAGGTGCCCGTGGCATGGACGCAGAGTCGGCCCTGTGCATCGTAGATGCGGCCTTCGGTAAAAGCCATGGTGCCGGTGCGATGCAGCAGCACGCCCTTGCCCACCAGCGGGCCATTGGCCGCCTGCATGAACGAGGTTTTCATCTCGATGGTGACCACGCCCAGATCGAAATCCACGCTGCGCGCAGCCACGGCCATGGTCACATCCATCAGCGTCATCGAGGCTCCGCCATGGGTGATGCCAAAGGAATTCAGATGTTCGGGACGCGGTGTGAAGTGCAGCTCGGACTCACCGTTCTCCATCTTGTGGAGGGTGAAGCCCAGCTCATGCACAAAGGGAATTTCAGGACCAAATGACAACACCGCGAAACCTTTCAGAAGAGTGATGCGCCGCAGACTGCAGCTGCTGAACCGTGAATGTAAGCGCGGCGGACAGCCTCAGAATGCTGCACCGCACAAAAAACATGACTCACCCTTCATCCGCCACTATCAACCACCGACCAGAGCGCTCACGCCGCCATCCACGGCCATCCACTGGCCCGTGATGTGCTTGCCGGCATCGCTGGCATAGAGCAGCGTCAGGCCCTTGAGGTCCTCATCGTCGCCCAGGCGGCGCAGCGGCGCATGGGAGCGCATTTCGTCCTCGCCCAATGTCTCGATCAGCACGGCTGCCATCTTGGTCTTGAAAAAGCCCGGGCAGATGGCGTTGACGGTGATGCCGTGCTCGCCCCACTCGCCGGCCAGCGCGCGCGTGAAATTGATGACTGCGCCCTTGGAGGTGTTGTAGGCAATGGTCTTCATGCCCGTGGGATTGCCGCCCAGGCCGGCGATCGAGGCCAGATTGATGATGCGGCCGCTCTTGCGCTCCAGCATGGACAGGCGGGCGATCTGCTGGCTCAGCAGAAAATAGCCGCGCACATTCAGGTTCATCACCTTGTCCCAGGCCGCCGTCGGGTGGTCTTCGGCCGGCGCACCCCAGCTGGCTCCCGCATTGTTGATCAGGATGTCCACATGGCCGAGACGCTGCACGGCCTCCTTGGCCAGGCGCGTGATATCGGCCTCGTCCGAGCAGTCGGCAGCAATCCAGTCGGCCTCTATGCCAGCGGCCTTGAGCTCGGCTGCGGCCTCTTCCAGATCCTTGGCCTTGCGCGAGCTCAGCAGAATCTTCGCGCCGGCCTCGCCCAGCGCATGCGCCATCTGCAGACCCAGGCCACGCGAGCCGCCGGTCACCAGGGCCGTCTTGCCCGAGAGGTCGAAAAGTTGCTGCACCGTACGTGTCATTCTCATGTCTCCTGTTTGTTTTCAAGGTTCAAACCGGGTGCGCAGTGCCTTGCAAGGCCTGCCCGTCAAAAGCTGCATGAATTGTGCGGGCGCCTCAGACGCTGTGTTGTCACCTGCGTGTCGGCGCTGTCCCGCAGGTGGCAGAGCCCGCGCTGGCGCGGCTTGCAGGGTCTGCCAGCAGCAGCAAGGCAAAGCGCATCCGGCGCCTTCAATCGGCATCAATCGGCAAACAGCGACTGCGTGCCGCCCCAGGCCCCGCCTTCGATCTCCAGCATGCGCAGCTTGGTCAAAGCGCCCTGACCGCCCGAGAAGCCTCCCGGTGCCCGCCCTGCGGCCAGCACGCGATGGCAGGGAACAATCGGCGCAAACGGATTCGCACCCAGGGCCTGGCCCACGGCGCGCGCAGCACCAGCCTCACCCAGCGCTGCTGCAACTTCACCATAAGTGCTGGTCCGGCCTGGCGCCAGGGCGCGCGTGAAGGCATAGACCCGGCTGTGAAATGCAGGCACGGCGAACTCGTCGAGTGCAATCTCCTGCAGGTCAGGCAGAACACCAACCGCGCCTTGCCCCCTGTCCTGCCGCATATCTCCCAGCACGCCGGCAGCCACGGCCTCTGCGCTGGGCTGCGCCCAGCCCGGCTCGATCTGCGCATTCACTCCGGCCAGCAGACACTGAACCCCCGCCATGGCCTGCAGGGCAAAGCCCGGAACAGCGGAGATGGAGGTCACGGCACCATAGGCCGCAGGCCCGCGCTGCGGCTGCAGCGCATGGCGTTTGGACAGACCCAGCAGCATGCGCTCCCGAGTCTCGCCCCAGCTGGCCTCGGGCAGTTGCACGGCGCAGATGGCAGTGGCATTCCAGGCCAGACCACATACGCCAATACGCGTGACAAACAGGGCATGGCCGGGAAATGGCAACGAAGCAGCGTGGTTCATGGCCACAGTCTACAAAACGCAATCCATATGCTTTCGCAAAAATTCCCAAAAGACTGGATGCAAAAACAGTTAATTACTGTATATTTAGACAGTCAAAACACTGTGGATATACGGACATGCAAGAAGCCCATTTCACCGTCTCTCTTTGCGACTATCCCGAGCTGCCCGAGGACAAACGCCAACAAGCCGAGGCACGTTATGCCCGCGTACTGGCACGCCAGCTTGGCGGGGAAGAACAGGTCGGACAAGCCCTGTCGCTGGTGCAAGGCCTGGAAGACACCCCGCCCGAAGAAATCACCGACGACGCCAAGCTCACCTTCCACCGCTGGATGAAAGCTGCCCGCGCCGCTGCAGAGGCCGGCCTGCAAGGTATTGGAGGCACCGAAAGCTGTTTTTTCGATGTGCGGCGCATCTACCACTGAGTGAACGGACGCGGGCGGCGCGAGTCCCGAGGCCGTCAGCGCTGGACCGGGCTGCCAAGCATTGCAAGGGACATGTGCCGCCCTGGTCACCGGAGCTCGCTGCAATGCCTACACTGGCGGCTTGTTTGACCGTGTGACTGTTTTCTCTCCATGCAAGCCCTGCTAGCCGCCATTGCCCAGATGCCCTTACCCACCGATGCCCAGCGCATCTTTCATGGCCGCGGGGGGCGGTATCCGGGCTGCGAACAGATCTCGCTGGATGCTTTTGCGCCCGTCATCGTGCTGACCAGCTTTGCCCCCATGGAGGAAGCCCAACTGAGCCAGATTGGTCAGGCGCTGGAGCAGCGCTGGCAGCAGATCGCCCCGGCCGGCCAGGCTCTGACCTGGGCCTTCCAGACCCGCGAAAGCGGCGGCAAGGTCGAAACCCGCGTCATGGCCGGGGAGCTGCCCGAGCCGCATGTGGTCACAGAGAACGGCGCGCGATATCTGATCCATATCGCACGCGGGCAGAACCACGGCCTGTTCCTCGACATGGCCGCCGGCCGCGACTGGGTGCGCCGGCAGGTGCTGGCCCATGAGCGGCCCGCGCGCATGAAGGTGCTCAATCTGTTTGCCTATACCTGCGCGTTCTCGGTCGTGGCCAAGCTGGCCGGCGCGGGCCAGGTTCTCAATATGGACATGAGCAAGGGCGCTCTGGCCACGGGTCAGCACAACCATCAGCTCAACGGCGTCAAGGCCGGCGCCAGCTTCGCCGCCCACGATATTTTCAGCAGCTGGGGCAAGATCAACCGCAGCGGACCGTACGACCTGATCGTCGTGGACCCACCCAGCTACCAAAAAGGCAGCTTCATCGCCACCAAGGACTATGCGCGCCTGATGCGCCGCCTGCCCGATCTGCTGGTGCCGGGCGGCCAGGTCCTGCTGTGCCTGAACGCCCCCGAACTCGGCACCGACTTTCTGCGCGAGCAGATGGCGGAAATCGCACCCGAGCTCCAGTTCGTCGAGCGCCTGGCCAACCCGGCCGTATTTGCCGATGTGAACGAAGAGCGCAGCCTCAAGGTCATGGTCTATCGCGCTCCTGCGCTGGCGGCGGACCAGCAGCCATGAGCGAGGGCACAGATCAGGGCCGCAGCCTGCCTCTGCAGCCCATGGACCCGGCTCTGGCACGCACGCTGCAGCGCTTTGCCCGGCTCGATGCGGAGACGCCGACCCCGCAGCTCGACTATGTGCAACGCCGGCGTCTGCTCAGCGAGCTGCAGGCCGGGCTGATTCGCTCGGCACTACCCGGCATTTCCAGGGCTGAGCATTTCCTGGCCGCAGAGGGCCGCGAGATCTGCCTGCGCAGCTATCGCAAGCAAGGTGCGGGCAGCGGCCGGACGCTGGTCTGGCTGCATGGCGGCGGCTGGATGGTGGGCGATCTCAACACCCATGACGACCTGTGCGAGCATCTGGCCCAGTTCACCGGCCATACCGTGCTGTCCGTGCATTACCGCCGCACGCCGGAAAACCCCTTTCCCGCGCCGCTGGACGATGTGATGGCCGTGCTGCAATGGCTGAGAGATATGCGCGGACTGCAGCCTTTTGCGACTGACCAGGTCCTGCTCGGTGGCGATAGCGCTGGCGCCCATCTGGCACTGGCAGCGGCGGTGCGCCAGATTCAGCAACCCACCGATGCGGCCCGCATTGCAGGCCTGCTGCTGCTCTACCCCCCGCTTCAGCCCGATCAGGACAATGACAGCATGCGCCGCTTTGCCACAGGCTTCGGGCTCACGCCCGCCGCCATGCAGCGCTACTGGCAGGAACTGGGCCGGCCCGAAGGCCAGGCCGCTCAATGGCGGACGCCGGGCTGCTGCAGCGCAGCCATCGCCCATTTGCCGCCCACACTGCTGATGACGGCCAGCCACGATATTCTGCGCGACGAGGCTGAAGCCTTTGCCCATGCTGCCCAGGCACTGGGCGCACCACTGCAGCTTTTGCGCGCCCCGGCCATGGTCCACGGCTTTGCACGCATGCTGGCCGCCAGCCCGGCGGCACGCCAGCAGGTCGAGCTCGCCTGCTCGGCCTGGGCGGAACTAATAGGCGGCCAACGCCCTCAGAGCAAATAAGTTTTGCTTTCCAGACAGGTAGCGGCACGGCACTGCAGGTGTACGCTGCACGGCGCTGAGCGCCGCCTTGCCCATTTCAAACACAACAGTTGCGGCGCTGATGCATCAGGCATCCGACGCTCGCCGCCATATCTTTCTTAGTCATGAGTCCAACTTCCGGTACCCCACAACAACTGATGCGCCTGGCCGTGGACCTGGCCCATGCCAACCGCCTCCAGGGCGGCCGCCCGTTCGGCGCCGTGCTCGCCCAGGGAAATGAAGTCGTTGCCACCGGCGTCAACGAAATCATTGTCAGCCACGACCCCAGCACCCATGCCGAAATGCAGGCCATACGCGCGGGCACGCAAAAACGCGCCAACCCCAGCCTGGCAGGCCTGTCCATCTATGCCAGTGGCCACCCCTGCCCCATGTGCCTGGCAGCCCTGGTCATGAATGGTGCCGAGCAGGTGTTCTTCGCCTTCGACAACCAGGACGCCGCGCCCTATGGCCTGTCCAGCGAGAGCAGCTACCAGCGCCTGCGCCTGTCGCTGACGCCGCAGCCGCTGCCCATCACCCGCATCGATACCGGCATCCGCGCGGCCCAGCTCTATGGTGACGAGGCCTGGCCCGCTGCCTGATCCTCGTTGCCGCCAAAAACCACAACAACAAACCGGGCTGCCTAAGGCGACCAGCAATCGCACCAGCGCGTTGCAACGCTGGCAGCCTCAGCGCTTCATGACATCGACATATTCCCAAACGCACCGCGTACCGCCGCTGCTGTGGCTGGTCGTGGTGATACTGGTCACCATCAACCTGCGCCCCTTTCTGACTGCCCCCGGCCCCTTGGCACCGACCATACAGCAGGCCACGGGCATGGATTTGCGCAGTTTTTCCTGGCTCACGCTGCTGCCTATGGCGCTGATGGGCATCGGCGGCTGGCTTGCTCCCACGGCATTGCGACGCTGGGGCGCACGTGCCGCCATTTGCGCCTCGTTGCTGTTGATTGCCCTGGGCTGCGCCCTGCGCCTGACGCCTGCTGGTGACGCCACCGGCAGTCTGCTGATCGCCACGGCCGGCCTCTGCGGCGCGGGCGTGGCGCTGGCACAAAGCATTCTGCCGGGACTGATCAAGCGCCAGTCTCCCCACAACGTGGCGCCCATGATGGGCCTGTATTCGGCTGCACTCATGGGCGGCGGTGCACTCAGCGCCCAGCTCTCGCCAGTGGCCATGCAGCTGGGTCTGAGCTGGCAGGCTTCGCTGGCCATCTGGGCCATTCCGGTGCTGCTGGCATTGCCGCTGGCCTGGTATGCGCTGACCCTGATGCGCGAGCCCGTTGCCCCTGCCCCCTCCGCGCCCCGGATACAAGCCGACAGCGACACCGGCTGGCTGCTGCGCCGGGGCCGCACCTGGCTGCTGCTGATCAGCTTTGGCCTGATGAACGGCGGTTATGGCTCCACCGTTGCCTGGCTCGCTCCGTTCTATCAGACCCATGGCTGGACGGCCACGCAAAGCGGCTCGCTGCTGGCCATTCTGTCGATTGCACAGGCCGCATCGGCGCTGGCCATGCCCGCCCTGGCGCGCCGCAGCCTGGACCGCCGCAGCTGGGTCGTGCTGGCCTTGCTGCTGCAGATCATCGGCTTTGCCGGCCTCGGGCTCTGGCCCGATGCCATGCCCACACTCAATGCCATCGTGCTGGGTCTGGGACTGGGCGGCTGCTTTTCGCTCTTCATGCTGGTGGCGCTGGACCATCTGCCATCGCCCACACAGGCCGGCGCCCTCAACTCGCTGATGCAGGGCGGCGGCTTCATCCTCGCCGCACTGGCCCCTCTGGTCATGGCACAGTTGCACCAGATCAGCGACAGCTGGATGACGGGCTGGCTTTATCAGGCCGGCGTCGCCGCGCTGGTCTGCCTGCTGGTGACACGCTTCAACCCCCAGGGCTACCCGCAAGCCATGCAACAGCCTTGAGCACGGCATTGCGATCCCCAAAAAAAGGGCCTGGAAACTTCCAGGCCCTTTTTCCTTTTCGTTTTTACGCGGACTACTCGTTGACCAGCAGTTGCAGCCCATGCGCCTCGGTCGGCAAGGGTACCTCCCATCGGTGCAACATGCCCAGCAATGCGGCATTGCCGAGCGTGGTGTCGCGCTTGCTGTTGCGCGCCAGCAAGGTGGACCTGCTTGCCTCCAGATGCACCAGTTCCACCTGCGCGCCATAGGCCAGGCACAGCTCCAGCGTCTTGCCGCGCATCTGCCTGGACAGATGCGTGGCATTCCAGACAAAAGCGGCCTTGGCGCGCAGCAGGCTCTTGGCCTTGTCCACCGCATGATGGGCCGCAGCGCCCTCGTTCTCGCCGTGGCGCAGGCCCAGTTCGGTGCGCGCATCGTCAAACGACACCACGGGCAGGCCCGCATGATGCCGGGCCACCCAGTGGTTCTTGCCCGATGCAGGCAGACCGCACATGACGATGACGCGCGAGCCCGGCTCTTCGTGCAAGGCGTAGTCCGGGTGCAACTCGGCACCGCGGAAATAGCGCACTGCCGTCTCGGCCGAAGCAAAGCTGCGCGGCTTGCGCAAACAGCCCTCCTCCAGCGCAAGCTCCCTGAACAGCTCGATATTCACCAGCACATTGCCCACATCGGGGCAGATGCGGCCGCGAATATCGGCACGGGCCAGCAGCACCAGCAAATGCAGATCGACCTGCCAGGACAGCTCTCTGACCATGAACTCGGGCGAGACGCCTCGGCGCGAATCGGCAAAGGCGAAGAACGGCACCTGATGCACTGCAATCAGGCGGCAGACCGCCTCGCGCCGGGCCACGGGCGCGCCCGCCTCCCAGAGCATGAGCCGCGCATCGAGTGCACCCCGGCGCGAATGGCCGGGCTGCGAGATGCGGCCGTCGTCGGCTATCTGCGTGGTCGAGCACTTGGCGACATCGTGCAGCAGCGCGGCCAGAAAGACTGTCTCGCGCTCCTCGTTGGTGAGCCCTGCATAGTCGCCGTCCTGCAGCAGCTCGGTCACCACCATCTGCGTATGCGTCCAGACATCGCCTTCGGCATGGTAGATCGGATCTTGCGGCGTGGTCTTGGCCAGCTCCAGTTGCGGAAAAGCCTCCAGGCAGGCCGCCCAGTCCACCGCATGGTGAGCGGAATGCGGCACCAGGGCCGCGATCTGTTTCCAGCTCCACATAAATTCTCCTTTCACCGCAGCCTCCTCATGAAAACCACGGTTTTGATAGCTATCAACGCTTGTTGGACAAGCCTCACCAGCTTTTTTGAATCTTGTTGGCAAAGATATCGACGCCTGTGCGCAGACCGTTGGCGACAATGGGCCGCTCGCTGTGGTGCGAGCCCGACTCCAGGATCACCTGCACGAAGTCGGAGCGCACGAACTTGTAGCGCTCCACGGTCTGGCCGTTTTCCTCGACCTTGATATACAGACCTTCGGCCAGCTCGGATCGGTCGGTCTGGCGCCAGGCCAACGGCAGATCCAGCTTCTGTCTTTGCACCTGATCCTCGAACATAGCCTTCCAGCCTGCGCTGCGCCCCAGAGATGGTGTCAGCAATGCCAGCAAATCCTGCATGCGCCTCGGTGCGATGCCCGCGTAGAGCACGGGCACGGACACCACGGGCACACCGTCCAGCAGCGCGTGGCGCTGCGGCGTGTCCAGAAACTGCTGCGCCGAGCGGTCCCAGATGTCGAACTCGCAAAACCAGTGCGGCAAGGCGTCGTAGTACAGAGAATGCTTGGCATACAGCCATTCGCCATACATCACATAGCGATCGTCCAGCAGCGCCATCAGCGCGCTCTCATGGGCTCGGGCCCATTGCTTGTAGGCGTTGAACTGACGCTCGCGCCCGCCCATCTGATCGGCTTGCAGATAGTGGCCGCGCGACTGCAGCAGCAAGCTGCCGTCGGCACCAAAGCTCAGTGCCGCATTGGCGCCGTCCAGCTTTTCCTCGACAACGATATGCCGGCCGGCCAGCGCATCGTAAGGCACGGCATCTGCCTGATCGCCGATCTGCAGCCGCGAGCCACGCAGATGCGGCGTGCGCGGATATTTGAGGATCTCCAGATTGAATAGATGTGGTGAAGTCATGTTGTGCTTTCCTAAAAGGGAATAAGCCACGCGCAAAAAAGGCGCGGCAGACAAATCAAGGACATGGACAGCGCCGCTCTCCGCTGCCATCGGAAAAAGACAGAACCCAAGCAGCCAAGCAAAGGGCCGGCCTGGAGTTCAGAGAGTGGGAGGAGCTTGGAGCCCGAATGCAATTCAGGCCAGAGACGCCAAGCAGGAAGATTGCCGCCCTTCACAGAGCGGGAGTTCCACACCGCAGCGCACACGCGAGAAAGATCAGCGTGTGACGAAGTCGTTTAGCTCAAACGAATACGGCGGGACATGGTGCACCTCGAAAATGAGAGCGAATAGCGCAGGTGGAGCAAGGCTGGCGAGTGTATTTGCTTGCAAGCCCAACTGCCAAGCGCTTGACCGAAACTTGTTGCGCAAAGAACACGAAACGGTTTCACAGAGATGAAACAGAGGCTGGTTACAAATCGTAGTTTTCTTCCTGCACCTGCCAAACTCTCAATGACATCTGCACAGACCTTTCGCCAACCTCTTCTGATTTCCCTGATCGCAGCCGCTGCCCTGGCCGCCTGCGGTGGCGGTGACAACAACACGAACAACACCACACCAGCGCCTGCTCCGATTCCTGAAGTCCCGGCGCCGGCACCCGAGCCCGAGAAGACGCCCACCTCGCTCACGCTGGAGAAAATCGGCAGCTATCAGTCGGGCATTTTTCTGCAGAGCGCCGCCGAAATTACGGCTTTCGATCCTGTCACCAAGCGCGGCTTTGTGGTCAACGCCCAAAAGGGTGCGCTCGACGTGCTGGACATGAGCAACCCCGCCGCACCGCGCATGCTGGCCAGCCTGGATGCCACAAAGCTCTCGCTGGGTGCGGGGGCCTCCATCAACAGCGTGGCCGTGCATGGCGGCCTGGTGGCTGCAGCCGTGCAGGCATCGGTCAAGACGGACAAGGGCATGGTCGTCATCTATGACGCCGACAAGCTCGGCGTGATCGCCGAAGTGCCCGTGGGCGCCCTGCCCGATATGCTGACCTTCACCCCCGACGGCAAGACCATTCTGGTCGCCAACGAGGGCGAGCCCAGCGATGACTACCAGATCGACCCCGAAGGCTCGATCAGCGTGATCGATGTGAGCACGCCCGCCAAGCCCGTGGCGCGCACTGCCGACTTCAAGGCCTTCAACAGCCAGAAGGCGCAGTTGCTGGCCAAGGGCGTGCGCATCTTCGGCCCGACCGCAGACGGCCTGGGAACGGCCGCCGTGGCCAACGACCTGGAGCCCGAATACATTGCCGTGGCCCCGGACGGCAAGACGGCCTGGGTGACGCTGCAGGAAAACAATGCGCTGGCCATCGTGGACATCGCCAGCGCCACCGTGACCGATGTGGTGGCTCTGGGCTACAAGGATCATGGCGCGGCCGGCAACGAGCTGGACTTCGCCGACAGCGACGGCAAGAGCCCGGTCATCAACATCACCCAGGCCGCCAATGTGTTTGGCATGTACCAGCCCGACTCCATCGCCGCCTACAAGGCCGCCGACGGTGCGACCTATCTGGTCACTGCCAACGAAGGCGATGCACGCGCCTGGGGTGAAGGCAACAAGAGCTATTTCGGCACGGCCGCCGACAAGACGGCCAACACCCCGGCCACGGCGGGCGATATGAGCAAGGGCTTTGTGGAAGAGTGGCGCATCAAGCACCTGGTGCACAAGGACGGCTTTCTGCGCCGCGCGGGCGACGATCTGCCTGCCCATCTGGCTCAGCTGGCCAGCGGCGCCTATCTGAATGCCAGCAACTTTGCCTGGTGCGGCGCGGTCGGCACAGACCCCAAGACCTGCCGCGACGATGACAAACTGGGCCGCCTCAAGGTCACCTGGACCATGGGCTACCAGACCGACAGCAGCGGCAACCCCGTCAAGGATGGCAAGGGCTACCTGACTTATGACAGGCTATACGCCTATGGCGGCCGCTCCATCTCCATCTGGGATGCCAAGGGCAAGCAGGTCTGGGACTCTGGCGCGGCCATCGAAAAATTCATCGCCAGCCCCGAATGCAAGCTGGGCGCCAGACGTGACATTGCCTGCGCCACCTACTTCAACACCGGTCATGACGAAACGGCCAGGCTCGATGCGCGCAGCAGCGCCAAGGGTCCCGAGCCCGAAGGACTGACCGTGGGCCAGATCGGCACCAAGACCTTTGTCTTTGTGGGCCTGGAACGCATGGGAGGCATTCTGGTGTTCGACATCACCGACCCCAAGGCACCCAAGCAGATCGACTATCTGAACACTCGCGAAAACTGGACCGCCAGCTTTGACAGCAAATCCGCGCTGGCAGGCACTGCACTCAGCGATGTGGGCGATCTGGGCCCCGAAGGCCTGCACTTCATTTCTGCCGCCAAGTCACCCAACGGCAAACCCTTGCTGATGGTGGGCAACGAGGTCAGCGGCACCACGGCCATCTACCAGCTCAATCTGCAATATTGAAACCTGCAGACAAGCAATCGCTTTCATGCCAAGCCCCGTCCCCACGGGGCTTTTTGCTATTCAAATCAAGCAAAGACTGCACCGAGGGTTTCTCAATTACGTAACAATAAGCGCCAGCGGTCGGTGTACCGCCTATGGGTTCCCATTCGCCGCAAGCCAGACGCTTGCGACCTACTAAACCGCCGTGTATCCGGACGGCGGTGGCTTTTTGAACGGAGCACTTAATGACGCACTCTTTCGCTCGCCGCCAGGCGCTGCGCGGCTTGGCCGTGGCAGCTCTCGCCTCCTCTTCCCTGCTGTCCGCAGCGCATGCAGACACCCCCGCCGTGCTGCGCGTCTCGGCCATTCCTGACGAGGCACCGACCGAGCTGCAGCGCAAGTTCAAGCCCCTGGGCGAATACCTCTCGCAAGCCACCGGCATGAAGGTGGTGTTCACCCCCGTATCCGACTACGCAGCCGTGGTCGAGTCCCTGGCCACCAAAAAGCTGGACCTGGCCTGGCTGGGCGGTTTCACCTATGTGCAGGCCAAGATTCGCACCAACGGCACGGCCATCCCCATTGTGCAACGGGCCGAAGATGCGGTCTTCACCAGCAAGTTCATCACGGCCGACCCCGCCATCAAGACGCTGGCCGACCTCAAGGGGAAGACCTTTGCCTTCGGTGCACCTTCGTCCACCTCAGGCAGCCTGATGCCGCGTTTCTTCCTGCAGCAGGACGGCCTGAATCCCGAAAAAGATTTCAAGACCGTGGCCTACTCGGGCGCGCATGACGCCACCGTGGCCTTTGTGGCCGCAGGCAAGGCCGAGGCCGGCGTGCTCAACACTTCGGTGTGGGACAAGCTGGTCGAATCCAAGAAGGTGGACACGAGCAAGGTGCGCGTGTTCGCCACGACGCCCACCTACTTTGACTACAACTGGACGGTGCGCGGCGACCTGGACCCAGCCATCGTCAAGAAACTGACTACTGCCTTCCTGGCACTGGACCCCAGCAAGCCAGAGCACAAGGCCATCATGGACCTGCAGCGCGCCTCCAAGTTCATCGCCACCGACTCCAAGAACTACGACGGCATCGAAGCTGCCGCCAAGTCCGCCGGTCTGCTGAAGTAAGAAATTCAGCTTTTTTGACTGCCAACGCTTATTTATCAGGCGTTGGCAGCTATTGTTTTCAGAGTATTCGTCTCATGAGCTTCATGCTGGACGATGTGGGCCTGACCCACAGCAACGGCTTTACCGCCCTGTCCCATATCTCCTTGTCCGCCATCCAGGGCGAGAGCATTGCGCTCATCGGCCCCTCGGGCGCCGGCAAGACTTCGCTGCTCAGCACCATAGGCACAGCCTACCTGCCCACGGCAGGTCGCATGCAGGTGCTGGGCCGGACCGCGTCTGCGCAATCCGCCGCCCGCGAACTCAAGGCTTTGCGCAGCCGCATCGGCACCGTGCACCAGGCCGCCCCCATTCCGCTTCGTCAGCGCGTAGTCACGGCCGTGCTGGCCGGCAAGCTCGGCCAGTGGCCGCTGTGGAAGGCGCTGGCATCGCTGGCCTATCCGCAGGACATTGCGGGCGCGCGCGAGGCCCTGGCCCGCGTGCAGCTCGAGAACAAGCTGTTTGCACGCTGCGACCAGCTCTCCGGCGGCCAGCTGCAGCGCGTGGGCATTGCCCGCGTGCTCTACCAGCAGGCCGAACTGATTCTGGCCGACGAGCCGGTCTCGGCCCTGGACCCTGCACTCTCGCAGGCCACGGTGCAATTGCTGGTGCGGGAAGCCGCCGCGCGCAAGGCCACGCTGGTGGTCAGCCTGCATGCCGTCGATCTGGCGCTGGCCAACTTTGCCCGCATCGTCGGCGTGCGCGATGGCCGCCTGGCCTTTGACCTGCCGGCCGCGCAGGTCAGCGATGCGCAGTTGCAAGCGCTCTATGCCCATACCGATGGCAGAGCGGCCGACCTGCCCATGCTGCACAACCGCCTGGCTCAGCGCGATCCCGCCAGCATCACGCCCACTCCCATCCAGGTGAACGCATGCCGGTAGACATGCTCGAGCAAGCCCGGCCATCACGCCGCGACCCCTCTGCTCGCGGCCGCCTGAGCGGCCTGATCCTGACCCTGGTCGTGCTCTGGCCCATGCTGCAGACCTCGGGCTTTTCGCTCAAGCCGCTTTTCGATGCCGACAATCTCAAAGTCATCGGCGGCTTTCTCGCGCAGTTTCTGCCGCCCGAGACCAGTAGGGAGTTTCTGGCCTATCTGGCTCAGGCCACGCTGGAGACCCTGGCCATCGCCACGGCCGGCATGGCGCTGGCCTTTGTGATTGCCGTACCCATGGCCTATCTGTCCACGGGCGCGGCACGCGAGAGAGTCACGCTCAACCCCATCGCCCGCAGCGTGCTCACCATCCTGCGCGGCATTCCCGAGCTGGTCTGGGCTCTGGTGTTCGTGCGTGTCTTCGGCCTGGGCCCGGCAGCCGGTGTGCTGGCCCTGGGCCTGACCTATGGCGGCATGCTGGCCAAGGTCTATGCGGAAATTCTCGAATCCACCGACCCCGCCCCGGCCCGCGCCCTGCGTGCCAGCGGCACCGGCCGTATCCAGGCCCTGCTCTATGGCCTGCTGCCCCAGGCTGCCAAGGAGCTGACCTCCTACACCGTCTACCGCTGGGAATGCGCGGTCCGTGCCTCGGTGGTCATGGGCTTTGTCGGGGCGGGGGGCCTGGGCCAGCTCATGGATCAGGCCATGAAGATGCTCAACGGCGGCGAAGCCGCCAGCATTCTGCTGGCCTTCATGCTGCTGGTGGCGGCGGCCGATCTGCTTTCCTGGTGGCTGCGTCGCGCGCTCGACGCCGCGCCTGCTGCGCGCGCCCAGCCCTTCGGCTGGCGAACCGGCACATTTCTGCTGGCTGCCTGCGCGGCGCTATGGGCCAGTCTGCGGCTTCTGGATATTGATTTCTCTGCGCTGTTCACGGCAGATGCTGCCGCCAGCATGGGCGACTTCGTGCGTGGCTTTTTCCCGCCCGATCTGAGCCAGTCCTGGCTGCTCAAGGTGCTGCAAGGCATCTGGGAGACCCTGGCCATCTCCATAGTCGGCACCTTGCTGGCCGCGATCGCGGGCCTGCTGCTGGCCCTGCCGCGCTGGCGTGCGCCATGGAATGTGGTGCTCAACGTGCTGCGCTCCGTGCCCGAGCTGGTCTGGGCCACGATCACCGCGCTGGCCGTGGGCCTGGGCCCGTTTGCCGGTGCGCTGGCCCTGGCCCTGCATACCACCGGCGTGCTGGGCCGCCTGTTTGCCGAGGCCTTGCAGAATGCTCCGGCCGCCCCCGCGAATGCGCTCAAGCTCAGCGGCAGCAATCGCCTGCTGGCATTTTGCTATGGCACCCTCCCTGGCGCAGCGCCGCAGTTGCTGGCATACACGCTGTACCGCTGGGAAATGAATATCCGCATGGCGGCGATTCTGGGCTTTGTGGGTGCCGGCGGTCTGGGCCAGCTGCTGTACTTCGAGCTTTCGCTGTTCCACTATGCCCAGGCCAGCACCGTGATCATGGCCATGCTTTTGCTGAGCATTGCCGTGGACTGGAGCAGCGCCGGCCTGCGCCGCGCCATGCGTTGAGACAGTTGACGCGGCGCCCCGGCACCGAATCAGCTTCATCCGTTCCTCCATCACATCCGCCGCGCAGCCCCCCAGATGGGCCAACGCGGCCAGCGATCCGGTCTGCATCCAGGTCTCGATGAGAGTTGAAACCTGAATGACTTCAGCCACACCTGGCACCGCTTAGAGCGATGCTGCTTCACACTCCCAGGGGCAGGTCGGCCTTCTTCAGCGTGCGCAGCACAAAGCTGGACTGGCTATGGCGTATGCCCTTGATCTTGTAGAGCTTTTCGCGCAGCAGGCGCTCGTAATCGCGCGTGTCCTTGACAACGATACGCAGCAGATAATCGTACTCGCCCGAAACCAGATGCGCCTCCACTACCTCGGGAATGGTGGCCAGCACCTCGCCGAACTTCTCCAGCGTGTTGTCCGAATGGCTGTCCAGCGTGACCATGACCAGAACCGAATCGGCCAGTCCCAGCGCCTGCGGGTTCAGACGCACGGTATAGCCCTCGATCACGCCGGCCTCCTCCATCTTCTTGATGCGTGCCCAGCATGGTGATGCACTCAGACCCACGGCCGCGCCAATCTCCTGCAGACTGGCGCGCGCGTTAGCCTGCAATGCAGCAAGAATCTTTTTATCCAGAGTATCCATATCTTGGAATTTACCGCCAAAAATTCAAAAACAGAAAAATTTTCTGTAGCAACACTGTATTTACAGAATTTGAAGCAACATTTTCTGCACTGCAACATGCACACTTGAGTCCATGGAAGCACGTTTACCGACGCAGCAAAACCATTCAACATACCGCGCCGTTTACCGTCAGCATCCGGTTGGTTGATCCGCAATACGCATATGCAACAGGCCGCATCACTTAAGCACAGTGATGCGGCCTGTTGATATTTGGACTGCTCAGTCACTCCGGCAAACGACAGCGGCATGAAAAAACCCGGCCGGATTTCCATCGGGCCGGGTTTTCGGGAGCCGGCCCGGCGCACAAGGCACCTGGCGGACGCTCATGCTGTCTACAGGGCTCGCGGCGGAGCAGCATCGACTTGCACATGCTTGCGCACCTTGCTAACCAGACTTTCGCTCACATCCGAAGCCTGGTTGCCCCAGCCCGTGCGCAGAAAGGTGGCCAGTGCGGCCACTTCGCTGTCGGTCAGGCGGTCGGCATAGCCCTGCATCACCAGATGCATGGGACGGCGCTCCGTAGCGGGCGATGAAGCGCCCTTGAGAATCACCGACACCAGCGGGCTGGCATCCTTGCCCAGCACCATGGCATTGCCTTGCAGCTCGGGGAAGATCTCGGGAGCGCCCTTGCCGCTGACAAAGTGGCAGGCTGCGCAGTTGTCGAGATACAGACGAGCCCCCAAAGGCATGTCGGGAGACGCGGATTTCAGCAGCTTGGCCGTGGCCAAGTGCGTGCGCGCACCTCTGTTCTCGATGAGCCCATGGGTCCTCGGGACAGAGCAAGCCAGCATCTTTCTCAAGAGCAAGAACACCTGGCAATTGCATTACGCAAGCAAGGGCATCTGTCGCTGGACGAT
>NZ_RSDT01000013.1:0-105756 GCF_004522605.1 Comamonas sp. A23 | reverse complement strand
AAATCGACAAGCGCACCATGCTCAACGGCTATGTGAAGCTTGGTGGCGCCAAGATTGGTGGTGGCTATATGCGCCGCAAGAATGACGGCTATATCGCATCGCCGCGCAACGACCTGTGGTTTGTGGGCGTGACCTACCCCATTGGGCAATGGAGCGTGGACGCCCAGTACAACCAGCTCAAGTACAAGGACAACGCGGACAAGGGTCAGTTGCTGGTACTGCGCGGTACTTACAACCTGTCCAAGCGCACTGCGGCCTATGCCTCGCTGGGCTATATGAAGAACAGCGGCAATGCGGCCTTTGGAGCAAGCAGCGCTCAAGCTGGTGGAACACCGTTGCCAGGCGTCAACCAGACTGGCTTTGGCATGGGTCTGCGCCATACGTTCTAAAGCCGGAGCCAATACAGCGGGTGCGGGTAGCCTGGTGGCCTGCACCCGCTTTTCAGAAGAAGTGACAGTCCCCCAAGCGGGGCTCGTTCAACAACATAGACCGGACATATCTACTTGCCCAAGGGCAGTCCAGGTCGGCATGAGAAGAAGCTGACAACAATGTCACCGCGCTGTCCCGCTTCTGTTGGGGTCGGATTTCTAAGATCCACACATCTCCTCCTTACCTCTATCAAGGCCTGGGAGATTGTGTTTCACCGACTTTCTTAGGAGCTCCCACCATGTCTCAACGTCGTCTCTCCATCGCGTCCGTATTTGCAAGCGCAGCAGCAGTAGCTGTACTAGCCATGCCGAGGATGGCTTCGGCAGCCTATGAACACCCAGCCAATAACGAGCAAGGCGTGACTATTCACCCCGAACATTTCGTGAGCCAGAAGACGCGTGATCAAGTCAGGGCCGAAACTGCAGATGCGATGAAGAACGGTCGCCTGTCGTATGGAGAAAGCAGTTTCCCCAACTTTGCACCCCCTGCAGGTCCCGGCAAAACACGCGAAGAAGTGATTAACGAATTGCTGCGCGAATCTCCAGCAGCACGGGAAACTCGTATGCAGTCCATCGCTCGCTGAGACCTATAGAGGCCTTGTTGGAGCGCCGGTCTTCCTTGACCGGCATGCTTGATCTGGCCACCGGCAGCAACTGCCCCATGCTGCCGGCCGAGTTGCGATGGTCAATGCTTGGATTTCTGGCATCACCCAATCCAAGCCTTTATCCGCTTCCTTCAATTGATCATCGCCCCCACAGACGCCGCCTCCTGAGCCGTTCTTGAAGACCAACCGACAGAGGGGCGGGCGAGCAACAGACAGTGCCCTTCAATTGGCAAAGCGCAGTTCACATGCTCCGGATACCGGTGATCACGCGCTTGAGCGCCTCTGCCGACGTCGCAGAACGATAGATCCCGCAGTCATCAGCCTTGGCTCTGCAGCGCGCCGTACAGATGAAGTACTTGGCTTCGCTGATGCTTATTGAGTGACCGTGCTCGCTCACACATAGAGCTGGATATATGGCCACCGGCCAGACACCACTACACAAATGTTGACGGAGTTGGAAGCGTTCCAACAGCGCCTCAGCGCTGCATCAGTTGCTGGCATTGTCGGCGGCGCCAGACAGACTCGCGTACGGCTCCGGCCTCATCGAACACCACTTTGTACTGGCACACCAGCAGGTTACCGGATTGCGCTTGACGGAGCTTGAAGTTGTAGTCCCACTCTTGGCCTCTCTGGCCTGTAGTTTGCGTCAGAGGCGCGCCCAATGTCTGCTTCACCTTGTCCTGGGCCATGCCAGGCTGGATGGCGCGAATACCCTCGAGCTGCTCTGCCAGCACGCCGTCGCGGACGAAGTCCTTCTTCATGTCGGCATAGCGCATATTGACGTCGGAATACTGCAGCGTGTCGGGATTGCTGACAGCATCCTCCGGATTGTCACGAGCCACGGCCGGCATGGCGAAGCAAGCGGCCGCAGCCAGTACCAGAGTGGAAAGGCGGAAGGTAGATTCAAACATGCTCATGGCATCCTCTTTCATCAAAATCGAAAGTCACGCGCTGCAGGGCTTCAGCGCTCACGCAAGGCCTCGCGCGCCTTGTTCAGCGGCTTGGTCAAATAGTCCCAGACGGTCTTGCGGCCCGTGCGGATATCGGTGGCTGCCACCATGCCCGGCACAATGGGCATGCGCTGGCCGGCCTTGTTCACAAGCACATCCGAGTCGGTGCGCACCAGAACCGGGTAATAGACAATTTCGGGCTTGACCTCGTCGCGCTGGGTATCCGGGGCAATCGTCACCACCTGGCCCTTGAGGCCGCCATAGACCGCGTAGTCGTAGGCCGTCACCTTGACCAGAGCCTCCTGTCCGGGGCGAATGAAGGCAATGTCGCGCGGGGAGATATGGGCTTCCACTAGCAATTGATCATCGAGAGGTACCAAGGCCATCAGCAGGCCGTTGGGCGGCACCACGCCGCCGATGGTAGTGACCTGCAAGCTCTTGACCACGCCTCGCACAGGCGACTGCAGTGTCAGGCGATCCAGTGAATCCGCACGCCCACGCACCACTGAAGACAGGGACTTCGCCTCCGCATCAGCCTTGGCAAGTTCTTCGCGGCTGCGCACCATGTAGCCAGAACGGGCCTCGGCGATCTTCAGCTCCAGTTCTGCTCCCTGGCGCTGCAAGCGGATGAGTTCGACGCTGCTGGCAGCACCGCTGGCTTGCAGCGACTGGGTGATGCCCAGTTCCTTGCGCACCAATGCCAGCGCCTGGTTCAGACCAGCCACTGTATCGCTCAACGCCGCGCGGCGTGAACGGAACAGCGCGCTCTCCGAAGCCTTGAGCTGTGCATGACCATCCAGCTCCTGAGGAAACTGCAGGTTGTCGCGCCCTTCAACCTCTGCGCGCAGACGTACGCTGGCGGCCAAGGCTGCGCGGTAGCGGGCCGCCGTCTCCTCCACACTGGATTCACCACGCGTAGGTTCCAGCTTGGCCAGCACCTGACCCTTCTCCACGATATCGCCCTCGCGCACCAGCAACTCGGCCAGAATACCGCCCTCCAGAGACTGGATGCGCTGCTCGCGCGAGGATGGAATCACCTTGCCACCGCCGTTGGAAACTTCGTCGATCTCGAAGAACCAGGCCCAGGCCAGAAAGGCCAGCACAAAGGCCGTGACCAGCCACACCACGCGATCCGAGTGGCTTGCGCGTACCTCGTCGAAGTCGCCTATGGCCGGCATGGCCGCGCGCCGACGCGCAGGCTCGGGCATGGGTGAAAGCATGGGCGCGGACTCAGCAGTCATCGCGGATGTTGTTGTAGATGTGGCCTTCGATGTATCACCGGGCACTGCTGTCTCCGTCATTCCTGCCCCTCCTCTGCAGAGGCCAGCCTTTTCACCGGCTGCACCGCGACCTTCATGCGCCCGCTCTGCATGACGCGAACATTCTGCTGCGGGGCTGCCGGTTGGACACCGCCATTCAGGCGCTTGAGCACCTCATCGCGCGCACCCTGCAACACCACCTGGCCCTTGTCCACCACAATGATCTTGTCCACCGCCTGCAACACAGCGGGCCGGTGCGTGGCCACGACCAGAGTGCGCCCTGGTGCAAGCTTGCGCAACCGGGCGATCACATCGCGTTCGGCCACATCGTCCAGCGCTGCCGTAGGCTCATCCAGCAGCAGCACTCGTGGCTGGCGCAACAGCAAGCGCGCCAGCAACAGGCTCTGGCGCTGCCCACCCGACAAGCCCAAGCCCCCTTCCATGACCATGTGATCCAGCCCCGTTGGCAGTGTCTGCACGAAGGACCAGGCGCCAGCGTCCAGCAGCGCGGTCATCAGTTCCACATCGCTGGCATGAGGAGCGCCCAACAGCAGGTTCTCGCGCAACGAACCGTAGAACAGGCGGGCATTCTGCGTCAGCAGGCCTATATCGCGGCGCACGTCGGCCGGATCTATGTGGGCCAGAGCCACATCGTCCAACAGCAGGCGCCCGCTCACAGGCTCGGTCAGGCCCGACAACGCCTGCAGCAGCGTCGACTTGCCCGCCCCGTTGCGGCCCAGGATAGCGATGCGCTCACCGGCTGAGATCTGCAGCTTCTTGACCTGCAGTGCCGGAGTCTTGCCGTCGTAGCTGAACACGGCTTCGCTGAAGTCGTAGCGCCCCTCGATGACAGGGCGGTGGACGCGGCTGCCGTCCTCGGCGTGGTCCACAGGCAGGTGCATGAGTTGGTCCAAGCCGTCACTGGCCATCCTGGCCTGCTGCCAGCGATTGAGCACACCGGTCACGCTGGACAAGGGCGCCAGCATGCGGCTGACCAGAATAGAGGACGCCACCAGCACGCCGGTGCTCATCTCGCCGCGCATCACCTGGGGAGCGCCAAAGAACACGACAAAGGCGAAAGCACTGCCCTGCACCGTCTGCATCCAGTTGCTCAGGTGATGCAGCAACGCCCGCAGCTTCAGTCCCGACTCGGCATTCACGGCGTTGTAGTGGTTCCACTGGTTCTGAAAGCGCGGCTCGGCCTGCAACAGCTTGATGTCTTCAATGCCCTGCACCGTCTCCACCAGCATGGCGTTGCGCAGCGCCGATTCGCGCATGCTGGCCTGGGCCAGGTTGCGCAGGCGCTTTTGCGCGAGCAGGCTGGGCGCCAGCAGAAGCACAAAGGCCGCCAGAGGCACCCACACCAGCGAGCCCGCAATCATCCAGAAGATGAAGCAGAACAGGACAAAGAACGGCAGGTCGGCCACGGCCGCTGCGGTGGTGGACGTCAGCATCTCCCGCACCGGCTCCAGCTCGCGGATCTGGGCCACAAAGGTTCCTGTGGCGCGCGGGCGGGCGCTGTTCTTAACTCTCAGCGCATGGCCGAAGACGCGGTCCGAAATGCGCAGGTCTGCCCGCTTGCCCAGCATGTCGGTAATGTGCATGCGCGCAGCGCGCATGGCCCAGGCAAACGCAATGGACAGCAGCACACCGCCGAACAGCACATACAGCGTAGGCTCGGACTGGGACGGCACCACGCGGTCATAGACCTGCATGGAAAACAGAATGCCGCCCAAGGCCATCAGATTGGTGATGAACGAAGCCAGCAGAATATGGCCATAAGGTCGCAGATCGGCAAACACGATGTCGCGCAGCCAGTGACGCTCCACAGGGCGCAGGTAGCTGTCCACGCGTGAATCGGGAGCCGACCGCAACGGACGCAGCACCACCATGGCCTCCACCTCGGGCTGCAGCTCGGCCAGCGTGTGCGTGCTCTCGCCGCCCTCATCGCCGCTGAGCAGCAGGCGCAAGCCGCCTTCGGTCAGGGCGGTGACTACCGCTACCTGCCCGCCGCGCAGCTGTACAGCCACGGGTAGACGCCATGCAGTCAACCGCGTCAGGTCCGGAGCCACCTTGATCAAGGCAAGACCCGCCTGCTGGGCCATCTGGCGTATGCAATGGCGCAAATCCTCGCTAGACATGCCATCAGCCGCCCAGGCCGCATCCACACGCAGACGCTCGCGCGAGGTATCGATCTGGTAATGCGCAGCCACTGCCAGCACGGCGTCCAGCCAGCTCTGCATCAATGGCGGCAATTGTTTGGAGCTTGCCTGCTCAGCAGCTATCTGGTTCATCGCGTCGTTCATCGCATCACTCCCTGGCCCCGGTCACGCAGCCGGGTATCCAGCGCGAACTCATCGGCCAACCTCCCGCTCTGGTACCAACACTCCACAGCCAGCCGCTGCAGGTCATGGGAGCTATCCACCTGCTCGAAGCGCGCGCTGTGGTATTCCTGTTCGGCGTTGAGCAGATCCAGCAGCGAGCGTGTACCCAGTTGCAGATATTGCTCACGGTATAGATCGCGCGTGATGCGGATGCTGGCGATACGCTGGTCAACCACTGGCTGACGCTCCAGCAGACCCAGGCTCTGGTCCTGCGCATCGCGCAGCGACTGACGCGCCTGGAACTCGGCGTTGGCCACTGCTGCGTCGGCGGCCTCCAGCGCGTGGCCGGCCGCGCGCTGGCGTGCCTGGTTGCGCCCGCCTTCGAACAGCGGTGCTGAGACATTGAACATCACGCGCATGTCCACATCCGGATAACCTGCCGGACGCGAGGCAGCGTTCAACCCGCGCGAGGCCGAGCCATCCACCGACAGCGTCGGCATGAGTTGCGCATCTGCTGCCTTCAATTCGGCCTGGGCCTGCGCCCGCTGTCCCTGGGCCCGGCGCACCGCTGCCGTGGGCTGCACCTGCGCGGCGGCGCAGGCCTGGGGCAGAGCATCGGGCACCCCGCCTTTTTCTGCATTCGCCTCACCCACTGTAGGTGGGGTCTGCAACCCGGTCAGAGCCATCAGCCGCGCTTGCCAACGGCGCGCCTGCGCCTCGTAATTGATCACTTGGCCGCGCGCGCCATCCATGCGAGACTGCGCCTGCATGAAATCCGAACGGGTGCTCGCGCCCTTGGCCTGACGCTCACGCGCCAGCTCGGCCAGCGCGCCCACTCCCTTGAGCTGATCTTGTGCAATCGCCGCCATGGACTGCTGGCGACGCAACTCCACCCAGGCTTGCGCGGCTTCACGAGCCACATCGTCGGTGGACAGATACACCTGTGCCTGGGCAACCTCGATGCTGGCCTCGGCCTGCTTCACGGCACTGCCCACCTTGCCAAAGTCGTACAGCATCTGCGACACCGAAACGCTGGCGTCATAGACACGTCGCGAGGTATAGGGGTAGACATCCCGGTTATTCACCTGCGCCCCCACCCCGCCCTTGACCTGCGGGTAGTAGCCGGCGCGTGCTGAAGCCACGCCCTCGTCCGCTCCCAGCAATTGCCCCTGCGCCGTACGCACGGCAGGGTGCCATGCCACAGCCGCCTGTACCGCTGCACGCATATCCATGGTCTGGCCCGACACGGCCCGGCTTGGCGTGGCTTGACTCGCAGGCTCTGCCGCATGGGCTCCGCCCATGGCACAGGCCAGTGCGACCACTGCTGAGGCATGACGTATGCAAGGCACAGGGAATTTGGACTTGATCAACATATCCATCTATCGCTATCTCTGTCGCTGTTTCACAGCTTGGTATCACGGCGCTACACCGCGATCACCGCTCTGCATCGCAGCACCCAGGCCAGCGACACGGATTGTTTGTTTTCTGATTGCTAGTGTTTACATAGCTTGCTGCGCTTGCAGCACGTCATTTCAAGCATTTCTCATACTTGAAATGACGTACCTCAGACGCTAGCAGCTATCAGGTTTGATGAAGCATCAAACATGCACCGACTGGTGCAGCTCCTCCTCGGGCAGCGGAGCTGGCATATACAAGGCCAGGTCCTGCGCCGCTGCTACAGGTGCTGTGGGTGCAGCAGGCGCATCTGCCGAACCCAGGCAGGCGATGTTGCCGCCAGCCTCGCCCACCTCGCTTTGGGGCTGCAGCACATCGTGCAGCGCAGGCAGCGCGGCAGGCTCGTCCGCATCCGTATGCAGGGCATCGAGATGCTCCAGATCCAGGCCAGCGCTCATGGCAAACGCCATCGGAGCCGGAGATGGCAATACCGTGCCTGCAGGATGGACCGTCAAGGTCAGATCCGAACCGGCCTTATCGCCGTCCCCGTCAACCAGCACAAAGCCGATTTGTTCGACATGCGTGCTGCCCGTGGCAATCAGCGGCGGTACATAGGTGTAGCTTCCGTCATCCATATCGATGACCAGCTTGCCTCCCTTGTTGACATCTCCGCTCGCACCCTCGGTATTAATGGTCCAGGTGTGGGTAGTGCTGTTCCAGGTGCCATTCGAAGGACCGCCGGTCACCGTGCCATCGGCGTGGTAGACGCGGCCATTGACCGTGATCGAATCCACGCTGCCGCCATCAGCTCCCCACTCCGACTCGCCAAGCAATCCACCGCTGGTCACACTGCCTTTGGTGTTCACGCCCACCGAGTCGCGCAGGATAGGGGGCAGATCCTTGATGTCTGGCACCGGGGTGGCGCCTGCCTCACTCCCTCCATCACGACCGTCATAGGCAATAGGGTCAATCGGTCCCGTCGGCGCAGCGGGGCCAATACCAAACGCCATGGAGTTGATCTCATTAGCGTCCACGAATGTCTTCCAGAGCGCTTCCCTCGCCGCATCAATCTCATAGCTAGCGGTCGGCTCACCATCCGTCAGGAAGTAAGCGATGTTCTTGCCGCCATCAATCTTTCCTGCGGAATTGAACGCCTGCATCGCGGTCTCCAACGCCTTGCTGTAAGGCGTACCACCAGTGGCCGTCAGGGCATTAACAATCGACTTAGCCGTCGCAATGTCAATCCATGTCGTTTGTCGCGCCTGAGCGGCGGTGTTTTGGAAGGTCACGATCCGTACCTTCACGTCGCCCAGAGCAGCATAGGAGTCGAGCATGAGGCTGACGGCCTCCTTCATGATCTGCAAACGAGATTTCTCGCCTGGAGCAGGGTTTTTGTTATTTTCCTGTCCCCAGTTCATGCTCCCCGACAGATCAAGCATCAGCAGCAAATTACTGTCCTGTCCAGGCAAAACATAATCACTCGCAGTCGGCTCCGCCACGGGAATACCGTCCCCAATAGTCACAGTCAGCTTGCCGGTGTCCGTATGTACACCATCACTGACAGTGACCTTCAGGTTCAGCTCCAGCGAGTTCTCGCCATTGCCCTTCGGATGATCCACAGGCCCCTTCAGCGTCACGGTGTAATGGCCAGCATTGTCAATACTGGCTTCAATAATCACCTTGCCGCCAGCCTTGCCAACCAGCGGGTCGTCAGTCGTGCCGCTGCCGGTCCAGACTACTGCTACCCCACCAGAGGTCAGCGGCTCGGTTGGAGCCGACAACGTCACGGTCTGGGTGCCAACGGTATCCGGATCAGTAATCTCGATCGTGCCCGTCACCGCCGCCGGTTTTGGATTCGCTGGGTCCGTCTGCGCGCCGTCAAGCAAGCCCTCTTCCGACACAGTAACCGCAGTGTCCTTGGTCCACACGGGCGCGTTGTCGTTCAGATCCCGCTCCTTGAGCGTGACAGTGATCTCGGTCTTGCCACCTTCGGTATCAGTCGCCACCACCTTGATCTGCTGGACATTGCCCCCCTTCTCGTAGTCATTGGCATCCGAAGCAGCTCCAGCTGCCGTCAGCGTGATCTCGCCGGTCACCGCATCAATCGCATACCAGCCTTTGGGGTCGTCAATGCTGTATGTCACCGAATCGCTGTCGATATCGGTAGCCTTCACCTGGCCCAGCACCTTGCCTGCGACACTGTTCTCGTCGTACTCAAAGGTGTAGCCCAATACCGGCGTATCGTCTGACGGATTCACGAACACGGGCTCGTCGTTGACCGGGGTGACCGTGATGTTCACGGTGCTGGTGACCTTGCCGCCCTGTCCATCGTCCACCACCACGGTGAAGCTGTCGCTGCCGTTGTAGTCCTTGCCGGGCGTATAGGTGTGCCCACGACCTTGCCGCTGACCGGTGTGTCCTCGGGCGTGGTCAGCTCATAGTTGCCGGTGCTCGGGTCGAACTTCTGGTTCGGCACATAGCCGGGATCGCCGGGGTTCAGGCCTTCGTTGGGGTCCACGGGCACGGGCTCGTCGTTGACCGGGGTGACCGTGATGTTCACGGTGCTGGTGACCTTGCCGCCCTGTCCATCGTCCACCACCACGGTGAAGCTGTCGCTGCCGTTGTAGTCCTTGCCGGGCGTATAGGTGTACTCGCCCGTGTTCGGGTCAATGGTCACCGTGCCATGCTGGGGCGGCGAGCCTTCGGTGTAGGTCAGCGTATCGCCGTCCACATCGGTGCCCACGACCTTGCCGCTGACCGGTGTGTCCTCGGGCGTGGTCAGCTCATAGTTGCCGGTGCTCGGGTCGAACTTCTGGTTCGGCACATAGCCGGGATCGCCGGGGTTCAGGCCTTCGTTGGGGTCGGTCGGCTCAGGCAGCTGATTGGCTGCCACGGTCACCGTGACATTGGCCTGCTCGGGCGTGCCGCCATCGGTCTGCGCTGTGTAGCTGAACTTGGCGTCACCCACAAAGCCCGCCTTGGGCGTGAACTCCAGTTGGCCACCCACCAGCTTGACGCTGCCGCTGCCGTCGGTCAGGGCCACCGCTGCACCGCCTTCGGTGATGGCCTTGCCATTGACCTGCGTGATCGTGACGTTGTGGCCTGCGAACTTGTCATTGCCCAACACGTCGACGGTGACGGACTTCCCAAAGCCGGTGCCCTCGATGTCGTCGTACGCATCCTGCTCCGCTCCGACATTGACCGTCACTGTAGTGGTGGTCTTGCCGCCCTTGCCGTCGTCCACGATCACTTCGAAGCTGTCCGTGCCGGGACCGCTCCAGTCCTTGTTGGGCGTGTAGGTGTACTCGCCGGTGTTCTTGTCGATGGTCACTGTGCCATGAGCGGGCGGTGTGCCCAATCCGTAGGTCAACGAATCACCATCAGAATCCTTGCCCACAACCTTGCCATTGAAGGGCTGATCTTCGCGCACAGTGACTTTGTAACCGCCATTGCTGAACTCCTGCCCCGGCACGTGACCCGGGGCACCAGGGCTCAGCCCTTTATTGGGATCGACGGGCTCCGGAGGATTGTTGACATTCTTGCCACCTCCACCGCTCCCGCCACTCGACACGGCCAGCCCCCCCAGACCCAACCCCACAAGCCAAGGCAGCCACGCAGCAACCGACTCATTCGATTCGATCTCAGTGAACTCGAAGCCCTCCCAGGCCCCACCATATTGGCCCCACCAAAGCACGCCCTGCTGATCTTCCAAGACCAGATCGTTGCGCCCTTCCTCTGCATATGGCGCGAAAAATCCGTTCACATAGATTTGTTTTCCATCGACCAAAGTCAGCACCAGATCATTACCGACACGGGTCGATTTGGCGATCTGTTCCGGAGCAACTTTGAGGATGACTGCAGAAGGCTTATCTAAAACCAGGCCTTGCTCTGTAGAGGCGACTTTTCCACCAGACTTGTATACGGCTTCCATGAACTTCTCCTTGATTCCTAACCTTGGCAAAGTTCTGAACCCTCTACCTTGGGGTGCTCAATGCCAAATGCTCGCGAATGCTAGGAGTTAGCGATCTGGAACGCTTTTGAAAAAGCGAACATTCCATCTGCCTACCAGACAACGATTCAAAACAAATGTCAATTTCGCTCTCAACAGACATTCACCCAATCACAGCAATGTTTAAAAACAGGAATTTGCTTTTGAAATTCGGAAAAACTTGTAAACAAACGTCAGATTAGGTGCATCTACGTGAGCCCCGGCTCCAAAACGTAACACGCCGTTAAAAATCATCTTCACAATCCATAGTTTTTCAAAATAACCATCTAACTTCGGATTGTTGCCGTGTCTTACTGGTCACCTGCAGGCCCTTCGAGTGAACGAATCCTCGTCATCGACGACAACGTGACTGAACTGAAAATCCTGCTGGAACTGCTTCGAAGTAATGGCTATCGCCTTTCGGTCGCCATGGACGCCATGCAGGGCTATCGCCGTGCCACTACTCAGCAATTTGAACTAATCCTATTGGACGTAAATATGGGCAGCGTAGATGGATTTGCCGCCTGCAGACTATTAAAGGCAGATCCGTCCACAGCAGGCATTCCCGTGATCTTTGTGACTTCTTGTGCCTCCCCCAAAGAGCGTTTAATGGGGTTGCAGTTAGGTGCTGTGGACTACATCCCAAAGCCGTTCGACATCAATGAAGTTTTAGCGCGTGTGGAAATCCACTTGGCTTTGGCGAAACGCCAAGGAATGCCATATCAAGATGTTCGCGCTTTACCAGATCCGCAACCGTCAGTCCCCGCTCTTGAGCGAATAACGGAAACACTGAGCATTGATCACAATTTAACGTTGCTGCGAGCAGCCCAGCAGTTGGTGCTTTCCGATTTGTCCAAGGTTCCTACTCTGCCTGAATTAGCCTCCAAATTAGGCACCAATGAAAAGCGCTTAACACGCGTCTTCCAGGCTCACACGGGCAGCACGGTTTACAAGTTCATCCGGGAGACTCGCCTTCACGAAGCTCAACGCATGCTTGCTAGCTCTGCCATGCATATAGAGGAAGTTGCGGCAGCAGTAGGATTTTCCAGCGCTGCTAATTTCTCGTCAGCCTTTCATTCCTATTTTGGGTGTACCCCATCATCTTTTCGGCGCTCATACATGAGTCCAAAACCATGAGGCAATGCACATCGAGCTATGTTCGTCTGCTCTGCAGCATATTTCTATGGTGGGCAATCAATGCGAGCGCACTTGAAGCGTCTGCGCCCCCTCGAATTCAGATCAGCGATGTAGCTCTCGGCCTTCCGGTCCTGGACAAAACAGTCGAGGTCTGGGAGCGAGGTATGGCAAACGAAGCACCACTACAGGTGGCAGCCCTTCCTAGCAATGAGATTGACGGATTCCATACCGTTACAGCCAAGGCGCTTGAAGGGCGATTCGATATGACACATCTGTGGCTCAGGCTGGCACTGCACAACGATCTAAACACCCCTCAATCAGTGCAACTGGCTTTGGGGGTGAGTTGGCTGCAACACGTGACTTTTTATGTTGTACGCATACAGGAAGGTCAAGTTCGTGCAAGTCGAACCCTGGCGGGAATCAGCGACCCAAACGAGTCGCTCAATCGAGTACCCCAGATCGCCATAAATCTCGCGCCAGGAGAGAAGGTGCGTGTACTTGTTCACGTCAATAGTCACGCGTCAAGTAAGTTGAAAGTCACGCTGCATACAGTGAATCAATGGCATAGGGTGGAGCGTGACTATGCGTTGTTCAGCGGACTTCTGATTGGCAGCATACTGGTGTTCGTAGTCTATTCCGCGGCGCTCTGGAGAATTCTGCGATCTCCCTTGATGGGATGGCAAACACTGGGGCTGTTGCTGACCGCACTCTATGAAGCTACCTATCGTGGCTATGCACAGACAATACTTTGGCCCAGCAGTACAGAATGGGGCTACCGAGCTCATCACGTTTTGGTTGCTGGCATCGTGCTGAGCATATTGCTATATCTGCGTGCGCGATTAGAAAAAACCCAGAACTATCTACCCTCAGCAGGAGTAATCCTGCTCAAGGTCGTTGCCCTCTTAGAGAGCATTGTTCTCATCGGTGCTTTATTTGGGCCTTATGACTGGTTTGCCCCAACTGGCATCATCGTTGCACCACTGAGTCTGCTAGCAATTCTGGCTTGCACATACATCTATCATCGTAGTGGAGGGCCTGGCAGCCTGACAGCTTTGCTGCTCGTATCTGTCTTGGCATGCTGTGCATTGCTGCGCGCCGTTGCTCTCTTGATACCAAACATCGCGCTGGTTCAGCTCTTCGAGCAATATGCGCTTGTACTGCCCGCCTTGACGGTCGGTCTGTTCGTCATCACCAGCTGGGCCTATCAGCATTCCCACCAACGTCACCAGGCACAGCGCACATTGCTCCAATGGCAAAGCCAGCAGCAAGAACGCCTTGAGCATGAGGTCAAGTACAAAACTCGCGCTCTTAAAGAGGCTCTGGAACAAGCTGAGCAACGTTCGTTGGAGCAAAAGGAGCTGCTCGCCTATGTCAGTCATGATTTGCGAGCGCCAGTCTCCGCGATCATTGCCTATCTACAACTGATGCACCTGTCCCCGAGCAAAGTTGACATAGATAAACTGGCCGCAGTTGAAAGAAGCGCTACTTATCAATTGGCATTGATCGACGAACTGGTGGACTATGCCAAAGATGAGTTGCAGCCTCCTTTGGCATTGAATGAGCAGTTGGTAGATCTAAGCTCTCTGCTGGATGAACTCACCAAGTACGCCCATGCGCTGGCCCATCGTCAACGCAATAAGTTCTCACTGAAAATACAGAGCATGCTGCCCGTACATGTCTACTTGGACGGCAAGCGCCTGCAACAGGCTGTACTCAATCTCTTGTCCAACGCCGCGAAATTTACATTCGACGGAAGCATTGACCTGAAGCTGCAAGGTAAGTACGTTGGCCGAGACAAATGGCATCTTCGCTTTGAGGTTAGCGACAGTGGTTCCGGCATGGAGCCGGAAGTACTCGCCAGAATTCAAAAATCGCTGACGGCCAGTCGCACTCATGCAAAACGAGGACTGGGGCTACTGATCGCACAACGCATCATTGAGAAGATGACCGGCCATCTATCTATTGATAGCCATCTAGGGCGCGGTACCAATGCAGTTTTTTTTCTAATGGTCAAACAGGTATCGGATAGTCCTCTCTTCCAAGCTTTGATACCTCTGCCCACATCTGATAAACACTGTGAGCACAAGACCATGCAGAAGCTGGAGGCTCTTCAAGAAGAGCAGAAGTACGAATTGGAGCAGCTTGCAAGGCGGGGGAACTGGAGCGATTTGCATGCCTGGATTGATGCCATGGACAACGGTACAGACTACCAAGGCCTGGTCAGTGCGGTCAGGCATGCGCTGGATGAATTGGATTTTGAGCAAATCAGCAATATTGCACGCACTGCTCCATTGCGGAGTTTGAACAGCGATTCTTCATAAAGGCTGCTTGTCGGCCTTCCAGGAAGCTGGTGTACCCATAGTCTGATCTATGCTCCTAGAGACGGTCTGTCCTGCACAGTTCCAAGCGGCCATACATCGAACTTCTCACGTTACACGCGCGTGACACCTACTCTCAGGAGGTGCCCTTGCTAGTCAATGGCGGCAAGACTGACTTTGTAGCGACGACACTGCCCATCTTCAGGCACCCATACTCGATCAGCGACACCCCCATCTTGAGCGAGATCTCGCACTTCCTCTCGCTTGACTGGACAATGATCCAGAGCCTCAAGATGATTCACCACTAGCTCGCCAGGCCAGCAACTCGCTGCTTCCATTACATCTTTGGCATCCATAAGAATTTCTCCTCCCATATCGAAGCGTGCTCCGCCTGCTGGCAGGATGGCGATATCGGGTCTCAGCCTATGCAAGCAGTCACGTACTGCAGGAGTAAGCAAAGTGTCGCCGGCCAGGTAGACACTAGGTTCGCCAGGCAATTCCAGCAGGTAGCCGTGACCATGCTCCATGAGTCGCCCGACCCACCCTTTCCCATGTACACAGAGGATTGGAGTAATGTGGCCACCAAGACTCCAAAACTGACGCTCCTGAGCGCTCAACGACTCTGCATTGAGGCCCCGCTGGCAAAGATACTCCGCATCACGCGGCATGCAGAACACAGGGATCCTTCTCTCACGTAGAAAGCGCTTACCGATGCGATCCAGGTGATCGAAGTGTCCGCGCTGGCAATGGGTAATGAGCGCATGCGTAACTCGCTCAAGCACGGCCTCTGAATTCGCAGGAAGTTCGACGATTGGATTGCGCTGCCGTCCACGTCCCAGATAACGCAACCCAGGCAGACTTCCGCGAGGGGCGAGCATTGGGTCGACAAGCAGACCAATGGCCTTGCCTTGGGCCTCAAACTCTAGAACGATAGTGGCATTGCGTAGCTGGGTGATCTGCATGAAGGACTTGGAGGTGGAGGAAATGCCTCATTCTTCCGATATGCCTCTCCATGGAAAATGGCAAGACTAGTCAGTTAATTACCAATTCATGCCAGATTCCACATCTCAAATGGAACCATTCCGCCTCGCATTGTTGCTGTATCCCGAATGCATGCCGGCCGGCCTATTTTCTGTAGCGGACATGGTGCGAGCCGCCAACCTGCGCGCCAGGCGGATGGTGTGCGACGTGATCTGGGCAGGAGTAGATACAACGCCAGTCACAACCTGGCAAGGGCCATCGATAGCTCCGAAGACCTGCCTACATGCCGTGCGCGCGGACGCAGTGGTGGTACCAGGTCTGTGGCTATCGTCTGCAAGTGACCTGCGAGCCCCATTGCAGAAACTGGCTCCGGTGATCCGAGCATTGCGGGAATTACCCAAGGAAACCCAGGTGTGGAGCTATTGCGCAGGAGTTCTGCCAGTTGCTGCGAGCGGGAGATTGCATGGGCAACGTGCAACGGCAACGTGGTGGCTGCGGGAGTCATTGCAAACCAGCTTTCCACGCGTTGAATGGAGCTTTGATGAGCCAATGATCATCGGCGAAGGCTCGTGGACGGCTGCCGGCGCTCACGGATATCTGCCGCTCGTGCAGCACATGTTGACCAAGAGGCTAGACCCCACTGAGCTTCGCGATCTACAAAATCTACTAATGCTGCCACGCCCGGCAGTGTTGCATGCCGCATTTGCCAGTCTGGAACTCATTACTCTGACTGATGAGTCTCTACGTCATGCGCAGATGATTGTGCAACGCAGCCCCGCAGGCGAGTTGCGCTTGCCGGCGCTTGCTGCCCAATTGCATATCTCTCCACGAACATTGGCTCGGCGAGTGCATGAGCACACGGGTCTGGCTGCAGCTCAGTGGATGCGACGCATCAAACTGCGCCAAGTGGCCGAAGCGCTATGTGAAACCCAACAGCCGCTCAAACGCATTGTCGATGAACTTGGCTTCGCCAGCGAGGCGAGCCTCATCCGGGCCTTCAGACAAGCTACCGGCATGACGCCTGTGGCGTATCGTACGGTCCATGCCTGAATGTCCGCTCCGATTGAACTGGGCACGGCCGACCAGTCTGCTTCTGCTGGCTATGACCGACTGAGCTCGACCACTGACGCTCAACTTGAATTGCGACTCAGCGACTGCTTGCGTTGGTGCCACGCATGTGGCTCGCCTAGGAAACCTTTGCATAACTCCCGCACACCAGCATCGCCAGCTGCAGTTTCTGCCAGACACCGCTCGCTAGTCATACTCCTGCCATAGCCCTAGGCCTGAGGGATATCCTCCAAAGGAACGCCTGTTTACGGCACAAACAGGATGCCGTCGAGAGCTGTTTCATCGCTCACAAAGAGCTTACGTACGCCGCCTTTGGCAAACGTGCGAAGGCTGGAATTAGGGCTGCAGCCATCGCCACAGTTCTTTGTTAACGGATTGTCTTGCCATGAAGGCATGAAACATCAGTGCTTCAGGTTGGCATCGAAGGGGATGGCGTGATCGACTCTGCCCAGTCCCCTGTCCCCTGTCCCCTGGGAGACGATTTTTTCCACCCCCCTAGGGTTTGCTGTCTTTGCGTGGCCGCATTCGGCTTCTAGGCTTCTAGATTGCCAAGACTCCCTTTTTACTGAGCAAACAGAACATGGCCTTCATCAATTACGTGACTCAGATCCAGTTTGACTTTGGCGCCGTTCAAATGCTGCGCCAGGAATGCGAGCGTGTCGGTATCAGCAAGCCGCTGATCGTGACCGACCCCGGCGTCAAGGCGGCAGGAATCTTGCAAAAAGCCATAAATGCACTGGGTGGCCTGCCCCATGCAGTATTTGACCAGACTCCTTCCAACCCCACCGAAGCGGCAGTGCGCGCTGCGGCTGAAATCTACAAATCCCAGAACTGCGATGGATTGATCGCTGTGGGCGGAGGCAGTGCCATTGACTGCGCCAAAGGCGTGGCAATTGCAGCTACGCATGAAGGCCCGCTCTCGTACTACGCGACGATTGAAGGCGGCTCGCCTCGTATTACGGAGCGAGTTGCACCGCTGATTGCCGTCCCCACCACCAGCGGCACAGGCAGCGAGGTAGCGCGTGGCGCCATCATCATCGTGGACGACCATCGCAAACTGGGTTTTCACAGCTGGCATCTGGTGCCCAAGGCTGCCATCTGCGACCCCGAGCTCACCTTCGGCCTCCCCCCCATGCTGACGGCAGCAACCGGCATGGATGCCATAGCCCATTGCATGGAAACCTTTATGGCCTCGGCCTTCAATCCACCAGCTGACGGCATTGGCCTGGACGGGCTGACCCGGGGCTGGGCGCATATCGAGCGGGCCATGCTCAATGGCAACGACGCGGAAGCCCGCCGCCAATTGATGAGCGCAAGCATGCAAGGGGCCATGGCTTTTCAGAAAGGGCTGGGCTGCGTGCATAGCCTCAGTCACAGCCTGGGCGGCATCAACCCGCGCCTGCACCATGGCACGCTCAACGCCATGTTCCTGCCCGCAGTCGTGCGCTTCAATGCCGAAGCCGAAAGCGTTCAGCGCGAGGACCGCCTCAACCGCATGGCACATGCCATGGGTCTCAGCAGCGGAAGCGATATCCCCGACGCGATTCGAGATATGAATGCCCGCCTGAACCTACCATCGGGTCTGGCTGCCATGGGCGTGGAGCGCGCGCAGTTTGATGCAATCATCAGCGGTGCACTCAAGGACCACTGCCACGCCACCAATCCACGGCTGGCATCCGCACAGGACTATGAGCAGATGCTCAGCACCTCGCTCTGACAGACTGCACACAGTGCTCAAGCCTCAACGACAGGGCTCTGCTTGAGCGCTTCGCGCACATCGTCCATCAATTGCCTCGCCATGCTGCTGAGCACCTCGAGCTCATCGTCGGACATGTTTCGAGGCTCGTCATCAAGTATGGAAAGGCAGCCCAGCACATTGCCTTTTTTGTCCACCAGAGGCACACCCGCGTAAAAGCGCAGCTTAAGGCTATGCACCACCGAGTCGCTTGCAAATCGGGGGTCTCGCGCCAAGTCTCCGACCACAATGGCCTCTTCTTCATACACGACATAGGAGCACACCGTGCCATCACGAGGGACGCCTTGTTGAGCGCCCTCCTGCGCTGACAGCGGCAGCAGACTGCCCGGCGCAAAGACACGTTCAGCATCCACCCAGGAAACTTGAGCCCACTTGGTGTTGAAAGCGTTGACGGCCTTCTTGGCCGTATCGCGATATAGCGCTGTCAATGCTGGAGCCAGCACTCCGCTTTCATGCAGCATTTTGACGCGCTGCTCATCGTCATCGGGAATCGGAGCAGCAATCACACACTCGCCGGGATCTCCAACCTGCATGGCCTCTACCCACAGATGCAACTCACGCAGACTGGTAACGCAGGCCTGCGCTCCTGTCTGTCGGGCAAACTCGGGGTCAGCTGCCACGGCTGGAGCATTCCACAGGCACAGCACCACTCGTGCACCCGGCCAATGGCGGCGAATGCGCCGCACGATGCGTCTCGCCATGCTTTGTGGCTGGTGATTGAAGATCGACAGCACCAATAGATCCGATTGCTTCACGGCCTGAACCCACTCGCGATCCGCCAACAAGCCATTGGCATCAAACTGCAAGGACTTCGAGTCCGGGGCAAGTGCCCATCCGGAGCAGCTAACCTCATGACCATGCAAACTCTCTGCATGGGCCACCATGGCTGCGCCCAGGGCATCCACCTCCCAGCGCACACCCGCGCAATGAATGCGCAGGCATCGACGCTGATCACCTTCACCGGGAGCCGCCTGGGCATGCTCGCCACTGCTTCTGAATGCATATTGGTCCTGCAACTCATCAAGCAAGGCTGCCATGCCATTGGACAGACGCAAGCGATGTTCGGCCGTTGCCGACTCCAAATGCTGCTGGGTTGCAATACGCAGAGCAGGAATGGCAACCTCATCATAAAACCCGCTGACGGCACTGGCTCTGTCATCCTGGTTGGGCTTCGAGAGCAGACGCTCCTCCACGGACTGTACGGCCATGCTGATGGCATCATCAGCGTCATCGGCCAGCAGACGCTGGTACAGCCGTTGCTGCGGCCCGAGCACAGGCTCGCTGCCCAGCAATACCTCCATGAATTTGAGCGAAGGGATGTAGCGCCCCAGCACCAGCAGGCACACCGTCAAAGGTGTGGAAAGAATCAGGCCGATCGGCCCCCAAAGCGCTGTCCAGAAGGTTGCGGCAACAATGATTGACAAGGTCGACAAACCTGTACTTGAGCCATATAGCCACGGCTCGATCACATTGTTGCTGATCAGCTCCAGCAGCAGAATCAGGCCCAGAGTCATCAAAAACATATCCCAACTGGGATCGACCGCAAAGGCCAGCGCCAGCGGAAATACCGCAGACATCATCGGGCCCACATAAGGCACAAATCGCATGATGGCGCCCAGCACCCCCCAGAGAATTGCCCCTGGCACACCAATGAGCAACAAGCCCATGGCGAGTGGCACGCCATAGCTGACGTTGACGATGAACTGCATGCGCAGATATTTGCCAATGCGCTGCGAGGCCTCATCCAGCGCATCGGTGGCCACATTGAGGTTGCCCCCCACCAGCCTAAGCAACCGATCCCTCAGCTCGTCCCTGTCAAGCAGAATCAATATGACAAACAGCAACACGATGCCTGCGGTCGTCACCGGCTCGGCAATACGCCCCAGCCACTGCAGCATCCGTGTAGTGGGCTTGGATTCGGGAGGCTGAACCTCCACTTTCTGCACCCGCGCCCTGGCGCTGTCCACGCTGGCAATCTCTTTCTCAACGGTGTTGTAGGTCTTGAAAACGCCATCCCAGGCGCTGGGCATGTTTGCGCTCTTGCGCAGGCTGCGCAATTTGTCGCGAATCGTCGATTGATAGGTCGGCAGATCGGCACTGAGTTGCTGCACCTGACTACCCAGATACATGCCCAAGCCGCCGAGTGCTGCCAGAGAAAAAGCCACGACCACAATGGCCGAAGCCATTCGCGGCAGCCCCCAGCGCTTGAGCTTGCTGACAGCAGGGTCGAGCAAGAAGCCGAACAGCATTGCCAGGGCCAGTGGAATCAGCATGTCCCGCCCGAAATAGAGGGCAAGAATCACGATGGAAGCGATCATCAGCCCGATGAGCAAACGCAGGGCCGGCAGCATTTCTGCCAGATGCACAAGCCCCGGAGCCACGTTGGCCCTGGCTCGTCTGTCCATGCCCTCCCACAAACCGGGAGCTGGCTGCCGGCCCTCTCCGGCCGAACCCGCCTCTCGCGAGAAAGTCTCGATTTCGACCGGTGCCCCCGCATACGGCTTGGTTGGCGCAACCGCGCCAAAGTTGACCTCGGGGATTGCAGACGACTCATCGGACGGGGAATTCTCGTTTCGGTTCTCTGACATTGGCATCCTTGATGGACTGTTGTCTATGATTTTCTGAGACAAAGTGCGCTCATCCAGAATTCCAACTGGCTCTGCCCCCCCTCTGCTGTCAGGCTTTGTCGTAAATTGCAAAAAAGCGCTATAGAGCCTCGACCCGACCCGGATCAGGTGCATGCAGCCACTGAGCAAACTCATCGGCCAGTTGCCGGCTGGCCGCCGCCGCGGCATTCCAGGCCTTGGCGCGCGCATCATGGTCTGTGCCATAGCTCAGAAAATCGTGCCGATCCGGCAACTTGGCGTTTGGCAGGCAAGCCACCCAGGCGGGATCAGGGGCCAGCACAATCATCGAGTCCAGATACGAACTCGGTCCATGACGCCATTTCAGCCCCTTGTCCAGCCATCCAGGAATCACCGCCTTCTGGAAATGAGGATATAGCACCACCCCATCGCCGTTACGAGAGGCCAGATAATCCAGATGCATGTGATAGTCGGTAATGCCGCCATCCCAGTAGGCCCCCTTGGGAGCATCTGAAATGTCTTGCACGGCATCCAGCACGAAAGGGATGGAGCAACTGGCTCGCAAGGCATCCATGAAATTACTCTCCGTCAGCCGGGTCTGCGCAGACCGAATGTCCTCAACACCAAAGGGAAGAGCATGCACGGCATCGCTTGCAGAAGAGGAAAAGATCACCCGCTCCAGCAAGCAGCCCAATGCCGACCGATGCAATGCATTGCCTGCAAACGCGGCCGCATAGCCCAATGGAGTGCGCCAGGGCGATGCTCGTGACAGCAGGCCACGCCCGCGGGCGGCGATCACATGCAGCCTATAGCGCGGATTCGCCAGAACCTCACCCACGCGCCCCCCGTAAAAATCCTGCAGCGACTGCGCAAACCGCTCACTGACCAGCGATGACGGCGTGCGCCTCTGCCCTTCGGGGGGATCGAAGCGCTGTGCAATATAGTCACGCTCCAGTCGCTCAAAGGCTTCCACTGGTGCGTCCAGGCAAGCCGTCGCCATGCGCCAGGCACCAATGGAGGCTCCAATCAGATCCACCGGCTGTGCGCTGGCCTGCAACCACTGTCCAAAGATGAAGCGATCCAGAGGTCCGAGAATCAAGCCCTTGGGACCGCCTGCCGCCGCCGGTATGGCTCTGACCATATCCGGCTGCAAGCCCCGCCGCTCTATAGATTGCCGCGCCTTGAGACCGGCATAGATTCGCAATGCTCTTGTGGATGACGTCATGTGGGCATTGTGCTTGCAAGCCCCGTTGCTCGCGATCAGCTCGGCGACTTCACCAGTTGAGCGTGACCGAGGTGCCGCCACCGGGTCGAGCGGAGATGCTCAGTTTCGCCCCCATGACAAGCGCTCTGCGGCGCATATTGACCCACCCCATGCCAGCAGATGCTAAGCCCGGGACTTGCCTGCCATCAGCCGGTCTGACGGGCCCCGCATCCTCAATGCTCAGGCGAGCATGCACAAAGGAGGCATCTGAAACATTTGAAGCACTTTTCCACTGTTCGTCGGCAGCCAGCGTGATCCAGAGCTCAAGCGCGTCAGTGTGCTGCAGCACATTGCTCACAGCCTCCTTCACCACTGCCATGATTTCCTCGGCCATGGCGCCGCATGGCAGACTGCCGGCATCGCCAGACATCTCCGGGTCCCAAACATCCCAGTGCAGATTCATGCCTCGATGATCCAGCACAGGTTGCAGCCTGTGCCTGAAACGTGCAAGAAGGACGCCCAAGGGTTCATTTCGGCTATCCATGGAATCAACAATCAGCCTTAGATCGAGCAGGCATTGTTCTGCGTTGCTGCGAATCGCCGGGTCCGTGCCGAGCCCTGTCAGGCTGATCAGCTGCACCAGTTGGCTGCCGACATCGTCATGCAATGCCTCCGCTATGCGCCTGCGCTCCAGCTGTACCTCTCTCGATGGACGTGCGCTTTTACGTCTACGCCACAGCACGCTGCGATATGCCAGAGGCAACAGCCAGACGACAGCCGCCATGCTGCCTGCCGCGCCTAGCGCAGCAGTCCACCAGGGAGCTGAATTGAAAACCGCTCCAGGCTGCAAAAGCCAGGGCAGCCACAGCAGCAGCTGAACACTCCAGAGAAGCAGCTGCCAGACGTAGGACATGGTGAAAGCGTTCGCAGACACTGGCGCCTAGAACCAGCCACGCAAGTAGGCGAAACGCACGGCCTGTGCTCGGGTGCGCACCTGGAGCTTGCGATAGATGTTCTTGATGTGCGTGTTGACCGTCATGGTGCTGATCTCCAACTGCACGCCGATCTCTGCACTGGTATTGCCACTGGCCACCATGCGCAAGACCTCGCATTCGCGGCTGGAGAGCCTGTCGGACATACCGGACCCCGGAACAGCCCCGGTGGCCGGCCGCTTGTCATACCGCTGCAACAGCCGCCTGGCGAGACTGGGAGTGATGGATGCACCGCCATTGACGACCTGCAGCACCGCTTGAGGATAGTTGCCAAACCAGGAGTTCTTGACCAGATAGCCGGTTGCTCCCAGCTCGAAGGCGTGCAACACCTGCTCCTCCGTCTCCACCACCGAAACCACAATGACCTCTGCCTGCGGGCGTTGGCTTTTCATCACCTCGATCAACTCAAGACCATCGTCAGCCCCCAGCTTCAGGTCCAGCAACATGACATCAAACTCATGTTGACGAATGGCTTTTCTTGCATCCTTGAGGTTGTCCGCCTGAGCAACCACCATGGTGCGTCGATCATTCATGATTTCCTGTGCGATCACCATGCGTAGATGCGCATCATCGTCCACCAACAGCACTCTGACGGGCTTGTCGGGCTGCCCCACCATATGATCGGGCCACATGGAAGGACTACCGAGCTCCACAGCCATGGGTCGGAGCATCAAGGCATCACCAGAGTTGTTTGCACCGTTCGGGTCCATTTCTCTCTCCTGGCCAGAGTTGCCTGCCGGGGACTCAGGATGGTGCTCAAGACACCATATAGATAAAAACTCCCCAGCGCGTCATTAGATAGTTTTTAGCAATTAAAACTGCAACTCAGCGTAAGAAAAAATGCAATTTGAGTAATCACGGTTTTCTGACGACACCTACTCAAAACCGCCAACTCCTCATCACAGGGGCCCAGGTGCACTAAAACTGAACATCCAGAGAACCTGCCGCGTGCCAGTCGATGGATGCCTGACGCAGCACCATGTCGATGTCCATGCTCAGCGCCAGTCCAGTTTCAGCAGGGAAAGTCACTGCCAGTTGGCGCTCACCCCAGTTAAGTGCGCGGGTCGATGCCCGCCAGATGGCCAGATGCAGCACCCCCGTCAAAGGCTCGAATACAGGCTGCTCCATCGGCGCATGCATGAACTGAAAGGCATCGCTGACCTGCTCCGGAAAATTCCACTGCCGCGCCAGATGGGCTGTAATCTGCCCCGAGCAATAGCCCATCAGCTGCATTTCGACCTGGGGGCGCTTGGGATGCATGGGCTCCAGCAACTCGGAAAGCCTGAAGAAAGTGTCAGGGTCGGCAGCCTGCAGCAACAGCTCTCCCAGGCCATGCAGCAGTCCCAACGCATAGGCCTGCGAGGCATTGGCCTGAACCGACATTGCGAGCGCGCGTGCCATGCGTGCCGTGTCCAGGCTGTAGCGCCAGAAATTCGCCAGACTCCAGCCTGCCGAAACATGAGATGCGCTGACTGGAGCCGCCTTCTGCACCAATTGCCGCAACTGAACCGGCGCCAGCAGCACCAGTGCTTCGGGAATGCTGTGCACGCGTTGCCCCAGCAGATGCGCTGGCCCATTGGCCGCGGCCAGCAGACGAGCGGTCAGAACCGGATCGGTGGAAAACAATTGCACCAGGCTGCGCATGCCGGGCTCCGGCTTGCGCAGTTCACTCGATAGCAGCGCAACGACGCGCGGCTGGCTTGGCAGCAATACATGCTGCTCCAGCAACGTTGGCAGGCTCAATGGTTTGACGCGGCTCATCTGAATCAAAGGCAGTGGCAAGGCTGTCGCCACCACGAAATGAACACGAGTGGGCCCATAGGAAGGTCAGAGCTTTTCATCTCGATTCAGTTGCACTGGCTGGCCCATGACCAACTGGCTGGCAAGCTTGCGTGTCAGGGGTTGTAACACGGAAAAGTGATCAGCCCCCTGAACCGAGACACAGTGCAGCTGATTCGATTTTCGTGCGACGCACATATTGTCAAGACTGTTGGTATTGCCGGGGCTCTTGCTGCCCTCGATGATCCACGTCGGGCTCTTTATGGCATGCAGCCAGTAGACGGGCGAACGCAAGCGCTTTTCATCCGCCGAGATCAAGCCCCATTTCACGGGCCAGCCATAGCCGCCGATCTCGTCCACCGGACCAAACGCGAACACCCCCTGAACGGGCAAGCCTGCCGTCGCCGTCAGCAAAGCCAGCGTGGCTCCGGTACTGTGCCCACCGAGATAGATGCGTGCCGGGTCGACATAAGGCAGCTGTGCTGCCTGCAGGATGGCTGCTGCCACATCCTGCACCTCCCCCCAGAAATACTCACGCTGGCCGGGATTGTCATTGCCGCCGCGCAATGTGGGAAACAGCATCGCCATGCCAGCCTTGCGAAAAGCGCTGGCGCTTTGATCATTGGCGGCTGGCCCTTCGCTCCAGAAATCGTCCAGGCTATTGGTATCTCCCCCCGTCAGCCAGACCATCAAAGGCTGCTTCCTCCCATCTCTGGGGTCCGGGGTGACAAAGGCATTGAGTTTCAGATCCCCGCTCCGATAGCTCATGGGAACAAACAGCTGAGAAGGCGGTGTCGGCATCGGCTGGATAGGCTTATGGGCCGCCGGCAACAAGGCTGTCGCAATCTGTGTTGTCTTGCCTGCGCGAGCCTGCATCAGGTTCTGCAGAGCGATTTCGCCAGAAGCGATCTGTTGATCCACCACCTGCTCGATCTGCACCTGCTCCGCGCGCTGGCTCTCGTGCTGCTTGCGAGCGGCAGCGTGACGCACTTTGGCCATCTCATGCTCTGCCATCGCTGCACGCGTGATGCAGCGCCGCTGCTGATCTATATTGATGCCCTCTTCCTGGGCCTTGTCAACCTGGGCAAGATTGAGCTTGATGGTATGACAAAAGTCATCGCTCTCTGGCGCCAGGGCTGGTGGCCAGACCAAGGCTGCAGGCTGCTGGACATGGGCCTTGTCTTTGATTCTGTCCAACGATATCCAGCCGCGCGATGCCATCTTGGTGCCAATAAAGACCACCAAGATTGCCACCCCTATGGCCGGTAGTATCACCCGCCCTCTCGCTTTGCGCATTGATGTGCTCCCACAAAAAAGGCCGCCTGTAATATGAATTAAGTGGCGGCCCGGTAGGAGATTATTTCTTTAATCCTTGCAACTTCGCAAAGGCGGATGCCATGGCGTTTTGCTGTGTGGGCTGGCTGCCACGCTGGGGTTGCGCATAGCCACCACGGTTGCCGGCGCCGTAGTTGTTGCCACGACCAGCGCCTTCAAAGCGGTTGTCGCGCGGGCCGTCTCGGCGCGCAGGCGCTGCATCCAGCTTCATGGTCAGGCTGATGCGCTTGCGGTCCACATCGACCTCCAGCACCTTGACCTTGACGATCTGCCCAGTCTTTACCACTTCACGCGCATCTTCGATGAACTTGTGACTCATCTGGCTCACGTGCACCAACCCGTCCTGATGCACGCCCAAGTCCACAAACGCGCCGAACTGGGCCACGTTGCTGACTGTGCCCTCCAGCGTCATGCCTTCCTTCAGATCCTTGATGTCTTCCACGCCATCATTGAAGCGGGCGACGACAAAGTCGGGGCGCGGGTCGCGGCCGGGCTTCTCCAGCTCGCCAAGAATGTCCTTGATGGTCACAGCACCAAATTTTTCATTGGCAAACTGCTCAGGCTTCAGAGACTTGAGCACCTCGCCACGACCCATGATCTGGTCCACGGGCTTGCCGGTAGAGACAATGATCTGCTCTACCACGGGATAGGTTTCGGGGTGAACGCCTGTCATATCGAGCGGATTGTCGCCACCGCGAATGCGCAGAAAGCCTGCGGCCTGTTCGAAAGTCTTGGCTCCCAGACCGGCCACTTCCATCAGTTGCTTGCGGTTCTTGAACGAGCCATTGGCATCGCGCCAGCGCACGACCGACTTGGCGACCGAACCCGACAGGCCTGAGACGCGCGTCAGCAGCGGGGCCGAAGCAGTGTTCAAGTCCACACCCACGGAGTTCACGCAATCCTCGACCACGGCATCCAGCTGGCGCGCCAGCTCGCTCTGGTTCACATCGTGCTGGTACTGGCCCACGCCAATGCTCTTGGGGTCGATCTTGACCAGCTCGGCCAGCGGATCCTGCAGGCGGCGGGCAATCGATGCCGCACCACGCAGGCTCACATCGATATCGGGCATTTCCTGCGCCGCAAACTCGCTGGCCGAATAGACCGAGGCACCTGCCTCGCTCACCACCACCTTGTCGATTTTCTTGTCGGCCTTGGACGCGATCTTGATCAGGTCCGCAGCCAGCTTGTCCGTCTCGCGGCTGGCCGTGCCGTTGCCGATGGCGATCAGATTGATATCGTGCTTTTCCACCAGACGGGCGAGCACGGCCAGCGAGCCATCCCAGTCGCGGCGCGGCTCGTGGGGGTAGATGGTGGTCGTGTCCACCAGCTTGCCGGTGCTATCCACCACGGCCACCTTGACGCCGGTGCGAATGCCGGGGTCCAGGCCGATCACGGCACGCTGGCCGGCAGGCGCCGCCAGCAGCAGGTCACGCAGATTGTCGCCAAACACCTTGATGGCCACCTTCTCGGCATCTTCGCGCAGGCGGCTGAACAGGTCGCGCTCGGTGGACAGGCTCAGCTTCACGCGCCATGTCCAGGCGACGCATTTACGAATCAGATCGTCAGCGGCGCGCTTGGCATGGCTCCAGCCCAGGTGAAGCGCAATCTTGCCCTCAGCAAGGCTGGGTTGGCCCGGTTCAGGCTCGACCGGCTGCACCAGCTTGGCTTCGAGAACCTCCAGCGCACGGCCGCGGAACACGGCCAGAGCCCGGTGCGAGGGCACGCGCCCAATCGGCTCGTCGTACTCGAAGTAGTCGCGAAACTTGGCGACTTCGGGGTCGTTCTCGTTCTTGCTCTCGACCTTCTTGGACTTGAGCAGGCCTTCATCCCACAGCCATTCGCGCAGCTTCTGCACCAGTGCCGGGTCTTCGGCCCAGCGCTCGGACAGGATGTCACGTACGCCGTCCAGCACGGCAAAGGTGGTGCTGAAGTCGGGGCCGGGCTTGCCATCGTCCAGGGTCGTCGCTGGCTTGCAGAAAGCCTCGGCTTCCTTGTGCGGATCCAGTGTGGGGTCGGCAAACAGCTTGTCAGCCAGCGGCTCAATGCCGAATTCCTTGGCAATCTGGCCCTTGGTACGGCGCTTTTGCTTGAAGGGCAGGTAAATGTCCTCCAGCTCCTGCTTGGTCGGCGCACTGGCAATCGCCAGGCGCAGCGCATCGGTCAGCTTGCCCTGCTCGTCAATGGCCTTGAGCACCGTCTCACGGCGGTCGTCGAGCTCGCGCAGATAGGTCAGGCGCTCGTCCAGCGTGCGCAGTTGCGTATCGTCCAGACCGCCCGTGGCCTCCTTGCGGTAGCGGGCCACAAACGGAACCGTGGCGCCGCCATCGAGCAACTCCACAGCCGCGCTCACCTGCTGCGGCTTGACATTCAGTTCTTGAGCAATCTGACCAATGATTTTTTGCATTCGATATTCGCCCCACGGCGTTCAACACAGGAAGCCAATGAGTTTGCCATAGGCATGCCGCCAGACTGCCCTCGATATCCGGCATAAGTGCAAGCAAACCTTAAAAACTATGCTTTCCATAGCTGCTTTCCCTTGATGAGCATGCACGGAAGGCCAATTTCATTAAAATTATTGCGACATGCCCGATACCTACCAGGACGATTTTTTTGCCGATGAGCTGCCTCCACCCGGAGACGGTACCGGTAAGGCTCGGACTGAAGAAGCGCCGCAGGCCGATGACACAGTTGAACGCAAACCCAGGCGCGGCGCTATTTCTCTGGCCCCTGCAGCTGCGCAGTACCAGGACCTGGCCGCGCAACTGCCTCCCCTGCTGCGCATGGGCGTCTCGACCTGGTCCTACCCGGGCTGGGAAGGCCTGGTCTGGGACGGTGCCTACGACAGCAGCGTGCTGGCCAAAAAAGGTCTGACGGCCTATCACCAGCACCCACTACTGCGCACCGTCTGCGTCGACCGCACCTTCTGGCGGCCGCTGACGGCCAGCCAATATGCAGCCTTTGCCGCGCAGGTCGATGACGACTTTCGCTTTGTCGTCAAATGCCCGGCCGGAATCACCGATGCCCAGGTACGCAGCGAGGAAGGCAAGCCGCGCGAGAGCAACCCGGCGTTTCTCGACCCTCACCTGGCCATAGAGCATTTTGTGCAGCCCACACTCGAAGGACTGGGCAGCAAGCTGGGCGTTCTGGTCTTTCAGCTCAGCCCCCTGCCGTGGAGTCTGCTCAGCCGCCCCGGCCTGCTGATGGACAAGCTCGGACTGCTGCTGTCCGCCGTAAGGCAGGCGCTACAAGCACATCCGCAAGTCGTCGTGGCCGTCGAGGTCAGAGACCCCGAGCTGCTGACCCCGACGCTCCCCCAGACACTCAAGACCCATGGCGCAACCTATTGTCTGGGCCTGCACGGCAAGATGCCTACGATTGAAGAGCAGTTGCCCATGCTGCGTGCGCTATGGCCCGGGCCGCTGGTCTGCCGCTGGAATCTGAATCGCATCTTTGGCGCCTACGGCTATGCCGATGCCCAGAAGAAGCACCAGCCGTTCAACGAGATCCTCAGCGAAGATCGGCATACCCGGGAGCGGCTGGCCCGCACGATTGCGGGCATCACCGGTGCCAGTCAACCCGCTTTCGTGACCATCAGCAACGATGCCGAGGGATGTGCCCCCCGCTCGATAGCGCTGCTGGCGCAGGCGCTTGCGAGCCTTTCAGACTCAGGCTCTGACAAGCATCCGCGGCCGTCATCCTGAATTAATACTCGAATCCCCCTCAGACGCTTACTTTCAAAGCGCTGATGGCTATCAAAAACAAAGCCCGACAGGCCACAAACCTGCCGGGCTTTCTGAATGAGAACTCCAATCAGTCCTTCAGCGCCGCCAGCGGGTGCGAATGCGCAGGCCAGGGGCTGTCAAAGAACGCCTGCCACTCGGTATCGCTCACCTCTTCGATGCTGGCGGGATTCCAGCGCGGGCTGTGATCCTTGTCCACCGCCAGTGCGCGGATGCCCTCCACGGTCTCGCTGCGGCCCGGACGCAGATAAAAGCAGTGACGCACCATATCGCGCTCCATGCGCAAGTCCTCTGCCAGATCCATCTGGCGCGCACGGCGGATTTGCTCGAGCACCACATGCAGCATCAGGGGCGAGCGCTTGCGCAGCGTGGCAGCCTCGGCCTGGGCCCATTCGCTGCCAGCCTGCAAGGTCTGCACAACAGCAGCCACCGTGGGCTGAGAAAAACAGGCATCGATTTCCGCGCGGTGAGCGGTTGTCTTGGGCTCGGTGCTCACAAAGCGGGAGCGCACCACGGCATTAAGCGCCTCCACATTGGCAAAATCCGTGGTTGCCAGGGTCTCCCACAGCTCTGCCTGCTGTTCGGCAGGAATGCAGCCATCGGCCAGACCAAAAGCCAGGGCATCGCCCGCGCCTATAGTGTCGCCGGTCAAGGCCAGCCATTCGCCCACGGCACCGGGGCAGCGCGAGAGGAAATAGCCCCCCCCTACATCGGGGAACAGGCCAATGGCCGTCTCGGGCATTGCCATCTTGGTGCGCTCGGTCACGATACGCAGCGAGCCGCCCTGGCTGATGCCCATGCCTCCGCCCATGACGATGCCATCCATGAAAGCGATATAGGGCTTGCCAAAGCTGTGAATCAGATGGTTGAGCGCATATTCCTCGGTGAAGAAATCTTCGAGCTGCGGATTGCCGCTGCTGCCGGCCGCGTGCAGGAAACGAATGTCGCCACCGGCGCAGAACGCCCCGAACACCCCTTCCTTGTTGCTGCCACGAATGGCCACGCCCAGAATCGAGTCGTCTTTTTGCCAGGCCAGCAAAGTACCCAGCAGATCGCGCACCATGCCCAGAGACAGCGCGTTGAGCGCCTTGGGCCGGTTGAGCGTAATCATGCCCAGCTTGCCACGGACTTCGGCAATCACATCGGACATATCGGCGCTCGGGGTGGGGGTCATTGTCTTGCTCCTTGAATCAATTCCATGCTGGTCGCCAATCGGTCGCCAGGCCATGCGCACCGATTATGCGGTTGCACTCCACGCAAGCAGGGACAAGGACGTGACAAATACCGCCAGCATCGCAGCCACAAAGCCCGAGCGGTCTGCAATGCTGACTAATATGGGAGCCGTGCCAGGCTGCAGCTTCTGCGGCCCACCTTCTGCCTCATGAACGATCAGCCACCACCGCCCGAAACCCCTCGCGAAGAACCGCACCTGGAATCCAAGCAGCTTTCCGCACCGCTGCGCTATCTGCTCATTGCCTTTGCGCTGGTTTGCGTGATATTGGGGCTGATAGGCGCCGTGGTTCCCGGCATGCCCACCACGGTATTCATATTGATGGCCGCCTGGGCGGCTGTGCGCAGCTCACCCAGACTGCATCGCTGGCTCTATGCTCACCGAGTGTTCGGCCCGCTGCTGCACAACTGGGACACTGGCGGCAAGGTCAGCCGCCGAGCCAAATGGACGGCAACCGTCAGCATGGGCGCCAGCAGCCTGCTGATTCTGTATTTCTCGTACAAGCCATGGCTCACGGCCATGACGCTGAGCATCATGGCCTGCGTATTGCTCTGGCTGTGGCTCAGGCCGGAGCCGCAGGTCTAGAGCAGCTCACAGCACCGTTCCACGAAGCGTGTGCAGGCAAATGCTGCCGCCAATTCTTGGTTCTGGACAACACACGCCACAGAGCAGAAAAGACCAACAGCTAGGGCAAGTGTCTGCCCCCAACAATGCCTGCTCTGGCCACGGCATCGGTCGCGTGCATCGACATGCTGGAGCCTGTCGCGCCGGGAACCGGCGCGGAAGCAACCAGGCCGACCCGCGTGAGCCGGGCGACAATGTGGGCAGGCTGGACAAGGCCGCCTGGGGACACCAAGACAAGCACTGGTACATGAACCCGTTGCGGGCGAGTGCCTGTGCAAGCACATGGAAGCCAGCGACGCCAGCAATATCCCGATGGCCTACACGCAGGTGCCGGCCGCGGGCTGGGAAGGTGACAGCACATCCGGGAAAAGTTGCGCGCCTGCGCCGATGAACATAAAACGCCAAGGCCGCACGATGATCAACATCAAGGGCAGCAGGAAACCGAGTCACCAACTGATCGACGTCAAGTGCTGCGCCTTCACGCGGTAGCGCAGCGCATCAGCGGCCGCCGCGGCATTGGCGGACTGCGCTGGTGTGACTCCCAAGCACAGCAATGCTCTCGCCATGCTTTCTCTCCGTATCTCATTGGCAGGCGCCAACGTAACAAAGAATGTCCTTATCCACAGGCAATCGACTCCAACTGCAAGCCCATGGAGGGTTAAGCCCACAGAGTATTGAGGCCAATGACGGACGTGACTGCGACAACTAAGCTGCGTGATCGCCGCTACGAGCGAGCAGATGGGTAGGCTGCAGCATGAACACGCTCCTGACGCGACTCTTCAAGGTGCTCCATGAACGTGGTGCCTGTGTAGCGGGAGCGGAACAGGCCGGCTTCCACCAGGCGGGGCACCAACTGTTCCAGCACGCAATGCAGGGACTCGACGGAGCCGCCGGGCGCGGCCAGAAAGCCGTCGATGGCGCCGGTGGCGCTCCATTCGACGATCTGCTCGACGGCATCGTCCACCGTGCCGACCACCTGCCAGTGCGCAGCCGAGAGGATCTCCGGCCGCAGCAGCAACTCGTCGATCCGCAGTGACTCGCGCTCGATCAGGCGCCTGAGCAGGCCCGCATGCGTGCGGCTGGAGGGCGTCGCCACAGGCACCGGCAGGTCAGCTCCGGTAATCGGTCGGTCCGCAGGCCAGTCCGTGAGGTCCAGACCGATCATGGCCTTGATCGAGGCCAGCTTGCGGTCCCGGTCCACGCGGCCATGGGTCTGCCTGAACATCTCCCGCGCCTGTTCGCGGCTGTCGGCCAGGTACAGGCTCAGGCCGGGCAGCAGGCGCACATCCTGGGCCTGGCGGCCATGGCGCTGCGCGCGCACGGACAGGTCCCGGCGCAGTTCCAGCGCCGCGTCGAGGTCGGGCGTGGGCGCGAAGACGATGTCGGCCACGGACGCCGCAAAATCGCGCCCGGTACTGGATGCGCCTGCCTGAACCAGCGGAATTCGCGGGCCACCGAAGGCGGGCAGGTTCAGGGGGCCACGCACCTTCAGATGCGGCCCCTCGTGGTCTATGGGGCGCACCAGTGAAGCATCGGCATAGCGGCCGCTGCCCCGGTCGATCTTCAAGGCCTCGTTGGGAAAGCTATCCCACAGCCGGCGCACCACCTCTGTGAACTCGGCAGCCCGTGCATAGCGTTCGTCGGCGTCGGGCATGGCCTGCAGTCCGAAATTCTCGTGGCCCTGCAAGGCGGTGACGATGTTCCAGCCGGCGCGGCCCTTGCTGATCCAGTGCAGCGACTGGAGCTGGCGCGCGACCGCATAGGGCGGGAAAAACGTGGTCGATACCGTGGACACCAGGCCGATGCGCGAAGTCTCGCGCGCAAGCGCGGCCATCAATACCGTGGGGTCCAGGCTGGCGAAGCCGGCGCCCGTCTCCAGAACCTCCATGGGCAGAAAGCTCACGTCGGGCCGGAAGACGAAGTCCAGGTGCGCGGCCTCGGCGCGCCGGGCCAGGTCAAGGGCGAAGTCGCTGGAGTACAGCCCTTCGATATTGCTGCCGGGCCGCCTCCAGGCATCGCCGCTCAGCCAGGTGGGGGCCAGCGAAAGGCCGATGTGCAGTGGTTTGCGCTTTGTCATGCTTGCATCCTTCCCCTCTTAGAACGTTCCGCGTACGCCCACGCCGATCATGCGCGGCGCCGTCATGCTGGCCTCGATGCCGCCGATGCCGCGGTTTTGCTGCAGGTAAGTGGGTGCCCGCCTGTCGAAGACGTTCTTGATGTAGCCGTACAGCTGCACGTGCGCGTTGTACGCGTAGCTCATGCGCAGGTCTGTGATGGTGTTGGAGCCAACCACATAGGCACGGGTGTTGGCTGTATCGGAGTAGTAGCCGTCCAGGTGGCGCACCTGAGCCGAGACATTGAACCGGGGAGTGGCATCCCAGCTCACGCCGACGCTGACGGTGTAGCCGGGCGAGCGGGCGAAGCGGTTGTGCTCGTAGCCGGGGTTGCTGCTCATCTCCTCGATCCTCGTGCGCAGCACGCCGGCGCCGGCCTTGATCCTCAGATTGTCCAGCGCGCGGTAGTCGGCGCCCAGCTCAAAGCCGTAGGCATGGGCCTTCTCGGCGTTGATGGTGTAGGACTGAGCCACGCCCGGCGAGATCACCACCGGGATGTTGTACTGCGCATCCCGCATGTCCATGTAGAACAGATTGGTGTTGAGCATCAGCCTGTCATCGAATAGGCTGGTACGGCTGAACAGCTCGTAATTCCAGATCGACTCCTTCTTGAAGTAGGCCCATTGCCGGCTGGTGAGGTTTAGCGAGACGCCGCCCGGGTTGTAGCCACGGCTGACCAAGGCACCCACCGTCCAGCGTGGCGTGGCTGCATAGGCCAACGAGACCTTGGGCAGCAGGGCCGAGAAGGTCTTGGTGTAGCCCAGGGGGGTGGGCGCCAGCACCGAGCTGCCGTTGCGCACCACCTCGTCCTGCTGGTAGCGCAGCCCGCTGCTCAGAGTCCAGCGATCGGTCAGGCGCAAGTTCAGCTCGCCAAAAATACCCAGGTTCTTTTTCGTGTCATCGAAGGCGGACAGACCGCGCAGCAGCAAGCTTTCGTCAGTGTTGGTACGGGCGTAATAGATGCCGCCGAAGCCGCTCAGGCGATCTTTTTCGTTGCCCACGAGGGCGCGGAATTCGTTGGAGAAATTGTTCTGGCGGATATCGGCATCACCCTCGCCGGAAATGCCGGTGTAGCGCTGCACGGACGAGCGCGAATACTGGGCCTGGTTGACCAGCCGCAGGCCGTTGCTCAGTTCGTAGCTCAGATCGAGAATGCCGGTATCGGTCTTTTGCTTCCAGCTAGGCATGGTCGTCGTCCAGTGCTTCAGCGCGCCGAACGGTGCTGAAGCGGCCTCCTGGGTCGGGCGGTTGCTGTCGTTGTGCGAGTAGGTGAATTTGGCTTCCAGGCCGGGAATGCTGCTTGGCAGCCACAGGAGTTTCAGCCGCGCGTTGAGCGCACGGAAATCCTGGTTAGCCTGGCCCTGCTGGAACCGCGGATTGTTGTAGTCGATGAAGGTGTCGCGCCCCGCATAGTCCACGGCAAGTCGCGCGGCCAGCTCCTCGCCCACGGGGCCGGAGACGGCGATGGAGGCGCGATGCGAGTTGTAGTTGCCGGCCTCCAGCTGATAGGCCGCCTCGGGCTTGAAGCTCGGATCCTTGGTATTGACGATGATTGCGCCCGCTATCGCATTTGCGCCCTGCGAGGTGGTCTGAGGACCGCGGAACACCTCGATGCTCTCCACATCCCAGACCGAGGTCGCGCCGAAGAACATCTCGTTGTAATTGAGGTAGTGGCCATCGAGGTTGATGGTGGCGCGCGGTACCGTACCGCCCCAAAAGACGTTCTGCCCGTTGTTGGGGCCCTGCGTGTCCTGCCCGCGAATGATGGGTGCACCCACCGTGTCGGTGTAGACCACGTTGGGCACGTCATGCAGCACCTCGTGGACCGAGGCATTGCCGCTCTCCTCCTTCTCGATGTCCTTGCCAGACTTGACCGACACGGAGGATGCCGTGTCCTTGAGTTCTCGCCTGACCTTTTCACCGCTGACCACGACCACGTCAAGCGTGGCGGTTTCCTCCTCGGAGCCCGACACACCCTGCGCGAAGACTCCGGCTGGCGCCATCAAGGTAGAGAGTACGACAGCGCCCGCCCGGGAGGGGAGCTTGCGATGCAAACACAGTTTCACGGCATCTTCCTTTAATGAGAATGATTCTTGTTTTTATGTTACAGCATGATGCATAGAAATTCCACCATCAGGAATTCATTCCCATATGCGGAAAATAAGAACAACACTGAAAAGATGTATGCGTACCGGGGGTGCCTTCCACCCGAAAGGAGCCGGTATCATCGAGACCAGCGGCGCCCGGGCGCCCACCTGCGATGCTCCAAGTACAGGCAAGGAAGCCGAGCCTTTGAAAACAACAACACCTCAGACAACCGCCGGGGAGAAACGCTCCGGCACCATCCAGTCGGTCTCGATCGCCGCCCGCTTCCTCATGGTCCTGGCCAATGCCGAAAGCGAGCTGGCGCTTGGCGAGGTGGCAAGGCGCACCGGAACGGGGGGCTCCACGGCCCACCGCTACCTGCAAAGCCTGGTCAAGGAAGGTCTGGCAAGACAGGACCCGGCCAGCGGCCTCTACGACCTGGGCAGCGCGGCACTGAGCATCGGCATTGGCGCGCTCAAGCGTGTGGATGCGGTGGAAATTGCGGCGCAGCATATGAAGTCGCTGACACACCAGCACGCGCTCAGCGGCGGCGTGGCCATCTGGACCGATCGCGGGCCGACCCTGGTACGCTGGTACCGAAGCGCCTACTTCTCTATCAATCCGCTGGCGCTTGGCGACATCCTTCCCATAGACAACACCGCCTGCGGTCTGGTGTTCCAGGCCTTCCTGCCCAAGGCCACCATCGACGCCGCGCGCCGCCAGCAACCCGCCCATTTCCGCGGCAAGCCACCGACCAAGGCCGTGCTTGATGAAGTGCGCGAGCGCTGCTGGTCCGAATTGACCAGCCACCTTCTGTCCAACGTCACGGGCCAGGCAGCACCGGTGTTCGACGCACAGCATGAGATCGCCTGCGCGGTCACCACTGTCTCTGACCTGGGCCAGCTCAAGTCGCCCGACGACAGGCATGCGCTGCTGCGCGAAGCCAGCCTGATCAACCAGGCCACAGGCGGACGAGCCTTTGGCTCAGACTCTCCCTAGAAGCGACGCGCAGGAAGATACCCAGGCGCTTCAGCCTTCCATCGCATGCACCGCCTTGCGCCCTCTTGGCACCACCAGAGGAGTCCCGGTCACAGGGTCAGGAATGATCACCGATGACAGGCCGAACACCTCCTCGACCAATTGCTCGGTAAAGATCGCTCCGGGCTTGCCCTGTGCGGCGATGCGCCCGTCGCGCATGGCGATCAGGTGTGAGGCGTAACGGCAGGCCTGGTTGAGATCGTGCAGCACCGCAATCACGGTGCGGCCGGCCCGGTTGATGTCCGCCAGCAGCTCCAGCAACTCGATCTGGTGTGCAATGTCCAGAAACGTCGTGGGCTCGTCCAGCAACAGGATGGGCGTCTGCTGCGCCAGCACCATCGCAATCCACACACGTTGGCACTGCCCGCCTGACAACTCGTCCAGAAGCCGGTCCGAAAGGGCCATCACATCAGTGGCCTGCATGGCCTCGGCCACCGCCTGCTCGTCGACATCCGTCCACTGCTTCAGGAAAGACTGATGGGGGTAGCGCCCACGCGCCACCAGGTCTGCCACCGTGATGCCCTCGGGCGCGATCGCGCTTTGCGGCAGCAATCCCAGGCGCCGCGCAACCTCCTTGGCAGGCCATTGCGCGATATGCCTGCCATCCAGGATGACCCTCCCTATGGTCGGTGCCAGCAGGCGCGAGAGCGCGCGCAGCAGGGTGGACTTGCCGCAGGCGTTCGGCCCCACGATGACGGAAAAGGAGCCATCGGGAACAGCAAGGGACAGGCCCTGCGAAATGGTGCGCTCGCCGTAGCGCAGCGTCACTGCATCAGCACTCAGTCGATATGTCATGGCCGGTCATGCCCCACAAGCAATAGGTTCTTAGGCATTACAAATTCGGAATGCATTCTACAATGAGGAATACCCTGAAGAACCTTGACCTTGGTGTACTCGGCCCTGTCACGGTCAGATCGATATGAACAGACTAAAACTTACCGCCCTGGGGGCGGCTGCTGCACTGTCCGTGCTGGCCGGTATCGCGCTCATGCAGCGCAACGCCGTCCACGAGGCCGGCGCCACGCAGCAGGCTTCTCTACCGCAGCGCATCGTGTCCACCTCGCCCAGCGTGACGGGCATCCTGTTGGCCATCGATGCCCCCGTGGCGGCAACCGCAGCCACCACGCCCAGCCGGTTGACCGACGACAAGGGCTTTTTCTCGCAATGGGCCCACGTTGCCGACGAGCGTGGCGTACAGGTGCTCTACCGCAACCTGCAGTTCGACATCGAAGCCGTCCTGGGCGCCAACCCTGATCTGCTGGTGGCCTCTGCCACCGGCGCCGACAGCGTGGCCCAGCACCGTTCCGAGCTGCAGGCCCAGGGCGTTCCCATGGTCGTGGTCGACTACTCCAGCCAGTCCTGGCAGGACATCGCCACGCAGTTGGGCAGCATCACCGGTCGCACGAAGGAGGCTGCGGCGGCGATTGCCCGCTTCGATGCCCACGTCGCCCAGGCCGCCGCATCCATCACGCCTCCTGCCAAGCCGGTCAGCATCGTCGCCTACAACCTGGCCGGCAGCTACTCAATAGGCCGAGCCGCCAGCCCGCATGCACGACTGCTGGCCGCGCTGGGCTTCAAGGTGGAAGGCCTTCCGCCCACGCTGGCCGCTCAGGTGACGCGTTCCTCGGACTTTGAATTCATTTCCCGCGAAAACCTGTCGGCCGCCATCACCGGGGATGCCGTCTTTCTGCTGGGTGCCTCGCAAAGCGATGTCCAGGCCTTCCTGGACGACCCGCTGCTGGCCAACCTTCCCGCCGTCGCCGGTCGGCGCGTCTATTCGCTGGGGCCGACATCGTTTCGCATCGACTACTACTCCGGGCAACAGATGGTCGATGCCGTGGCCAGCCATTTCCACTGAGCCATGCGCGCATTGCTCCAGAGCGCGGTAGCTCGGCCCGCTCCACACTCGCACCTGCGCCGCAGGCGCAGCCTGGGCCTGGCGGGCGGCACGCTGGCGCTGGGTATCGTCGCCGTGCTCAGTATCACCGTGGGCTCGCGCGACATCGCGCTGGCCGATATCCTCGCCGCGCTGCGCGCGCCCGACCTGGGCGATGACCGGCACCTGGTCGTCAGCCTGCTGCGTGTGCCGCGTACCGTGGTTGCCATCCTGGCCGGCATGGCCCTGGGCGTTGCTGGCGCGCTCATGCAGGCCGTGACCCGCAATCCCCTGGCCGAGCCGGGCCTGCTGGGTGTCAATGCCGGCGCAGCCCTGGCCGTGCTGATCGGCATGACGGCCCTCGACCTGACAACCGTGGCCCAGTATGTCTGGTGCGCCTTTGCGGGAGCGGGGCTGGCCGGCGCGGCCGTCTTCGCGTTCGGTCAGTCCCGGGGGGCGGGCACGCACCCCGTGCGCCTGGTGCTGGCCGGGGCCGGCCTGTCCGTCATGCTCACCTCCAGCGCGGGCATCATCCTGCTCAATGCGCCCCCGGAAGTCTTTGACGGCTTCCGACACTGGGCGGCCGGTTCACTGGAGGGCAGCGGCTACGCCGGCGCCGCCGTGCTGGTGGCCGCCGTGGCGGCGGGGCTGGCGGCGGCCTGGTCCATTGTCGGCCAGCTCAACGCCATGGCGCTGGGCCATGACCTGGGCCTGGCGCTGGGCGTCAATGTCCGCGCCACCGCTCAACTGGCCTGCCTGGCGGTCATGCTGCTGGCCGGTGCAGCCACGGCAGCCGTGGGTCCTATCGCCTTCGTCGGCCTGGTGGCCCCGCATCTGGCCCGCCTCTCGTCCGGGCCCGACTACCGCTGGATCCTGCCGCTGTCCGCGCTCTACGCTGCAGTGCTGCTGCTGGGTGCCGACGTGCTCGGCCGCGTCGTCGCAGCGCCTGCCGAAGTGGCTGCGGGCATCGTCGCCTGCCTGATCGGCGGGCCGTTCTTTGTCTGGGTGGCGTACAGAAACCGGTTGAGCAGGCTATGAAGGCGTCCGTGAAGACTTCGGTACTGCGCTGGGGCCCATATTCGTTCCGCTGGCGGCCAAGGCCGCTGGCCGTGGGCATGGCACTGGTCGTGCTGACCCTGATGCTGGGTGCGTTGCTGCTGGGCACGGGAACCCTGTCGCTGAGTCCGACCGAGGTGCTGAACAGTCTGCTGGGCACGGGCGCCAGCCCCGCCGCCGAGCGCGTGGTTCTGCGCGTGCGGCTGCCGCGCGTGCTCACGGCGGTCTTCGTGGGTGCGGCGCTGGGCATGGCCGGTGCCATCTTCCAGTCCGTCTCCCGCAATGCGCTGGGCTCGCCGGACGTGATCGGCTTCACCACGGGCGCAGCCAGCGGGGCAATTGCGCTGATCGTACTGGGCGATGCCGGGCCACTGTGGATATCGCTGGCCGCCGTGCTGTCGGGCATGGCCACGGCGGCGGTGGTGCTCGCGCTGTCCAGCGGCCGGCGCGTGGCAGGGGGCTACCGGCTGGTGCTGGTGGGCATAGGCGTAGGGGCCACGCTCTCGGGCCTGAACACCATCCTGCTGGTCATGGGCGATCTGGACCGGGCCGTCTCCGCACAGCGCTGGCTGGCCGGCTCGCTCAGTGCGCGGACCTGGGCGCATGTCGTGCCAGCCACATTCAGCTTCGTCGCCATCGTGCCGGTCGTGCTGCTGTGTGCCCGCCGCATCAACCTTCTGGAACTGGGCGATGACGCCGCCACCCAGCTCGGCGTCAACGTAGCGCGCACCCGGCTGATCATGGTGATGTGCGCCGTTGCCCTGACGGCCATCGCCACGGCGGCGGCCGGGCCCATCGCGTTCATCGCGCTGGCAGCGCCCCAGGTGGCCAGGCGCCTGGGCCTGTCACCTGATGTACCTCTGTTCACGGCCGCAGCCATGGGCGCCGTACTGCTGCTGGCGGCCGACCTGCTCAGCCAGTGGGCGCCGGTGCGCCTGCATCTGCCTATTGGGCTGGTGACGGGCTTGCTGGGTGGGGTGTATCTGCTGTGGCTGCTTTTTCGTTCCCGCAAAGGCTAGGAGTGCGACAGCAGAGGTTGAGACAGCACTTCTATCTCTCTTCGAGCCATCGCCCTGAATAGTCGTACGACATCATGCGATCTGGATAGAAAAAGGGCTCCTAACTTTACAGTTAGGAGCCCTTTTAGATTGGTCGGAATGGCGGGATTCGAACTCGCGACCCCTTGCACCCCATGCAAGTGCGCTACCAGGCTGCGCTACATTCCGTGTCGATGACGCTATTGTAACCGATTTTCGACCATCTTTTGGGAAGGCTGCAACTCAAGCAGTTGCTCGATTCTCAGCCACGACGGTCATCTGGCGCTGCAGGTTTCATAGCAAACCCCTCAGCGACCTTAGAATCGGCATTGAAAAAGGCCTGTGATTTTCATCACAGGCCTTTTCAATTTGGTCGGAATGGCGGGATTCGAACTCGCGACCCCTTGCACCCCATGCAAGTGCGCTACCAGGCTGCGCTACATTCCGTGTCGATGGGATGAATTATAGGGAGGAAAAACACCCTCCCCGGGGAAAACGCGCACTTTTTTCAAAAAAGTATTGAACTGGTGCTGAAAGCTGCAGGCCTGATATCAACGCACGCCCGGCCGCACAAGCGCTCAGCATACTCCGGTCAATTGCAAGCCCTGCGCAGACTGACCAGGACTGCCCAAGGGAACGACAAGAGTGGGCGCTTCAGCGATTCCAGGCAGGCATCCATCGCCGAGTCACTCTTGTTCCATCCGCTGACGCGGTCATCCCCGAACCTCCTGATCAAACCTGGTCCACCAGGAATGACTGTTATTCCTTGATCACGAAACCCTCAGTACTCACTCTCGCTCAGCTGGCTTCACCCAGCCGCTTTGTACGGCAATATCGATAGCACCAACACGGTGCATACAAGAGATTTCCCTGAGTCCTTGAGGTAAAAAAACCACTGTCATATCGCTGAAAAGATGATTTCATCGGCATCCGCGGAACTGCAGAGCAAGCTGTATACAAACCCCCGCTATATTTCAAAACGTAAATCCAATATCTAACTCGAGAGGACACTCATGAAGACTGCTTTTATCGCCATGGCTGCAGCCCTGGCCTGCTCCGGCGCCGCTTTTGCCCAGAGCAATGTGCAACTGACCGGACTGGCCGATATGTATGCCGGCTCGGTCAAAATGGCCGGCCAGGATCGCAAGGGCGTTGTTGGCTCCGGCGGCATGACCACTTCCTGGTGGGGCCTGAAGGGCACGGAAGACCTGGGCGGCGGCCTGAAGGTCGATTTCAACCTCACCGCCTTCATGCGCATGGACACGGGTGAACCCGGCCGCTTCCCCGGCGATACCTTTTTCTCGCGCGATGCCAACATCGGCCTGAACGGCAATTTCGGCCGCATCGGCCTGGGCCGCGACAAGGCGCCCAACTTCCTGCCCACCATTCTGACCAACCCCTTCGGCGATTCCTTCACCATCTCGCCTCTAGTGCTGCACGCGAACACGCCCACCGCAGCCTGGGGCGGCAACCGCCTGACAACGCCCGCCGACACCGGCTGGAGCAATATGCTGGTCTACACGACACCTAGCTTCGGCGGTCTGACTGCCAATGTCTACTACCAGTTCGGCGAGCAAACGACTCCTGGCAACAAGAGCAAGAAGAACGTCGGCGTGAACGCCCTGTACTTCAACGGTCCTCTGAGCCTGACGGCCTTCTACGAGCGCGACCAGATCACCAACCCCGGCAGCGGCACAGTCATGCCCACCAAGAGCGACTGGATGGTCGGCGGCAGCTACAACTTCAACGTCGTGAAGCTCTACGCCACCTACGGCCAGGCCAAGGTCAAGGATCTGGATAGCAAGAGCAAGACCTACTCGCTGGGTCTGGACATTCCTGTCTCCGGTACCCCCGGTACTGTCAAGGCCGCCGTGGCCCGCACCAAGTACGAAGCGGCCACCGACGCCACCCGCACCACAGCGACCCTGGGCTACGACCACTTCCTGTCCAAGCGCACCGATGTCTACACCGCTCTGATGTATGACCGCGTGACCGATGCCAATCCCAAGACCGGCACCAGCCTGATCGCCGGTATCCGTCACCGCTTCTAAGCACCGGGTTTGAGCGAGCCTCTGGCTCGCCATCCACTCAAAAGCGAGGCTCAGGCCTCGCTTTTTCATTTTCAATCCGGTGGCCGGCCTGTTCACTTGGGTGCGGATGTCTCCAGAAGCTTCAGCCGACGCTGCAGCTGCGCCTGCTTTTCCACATCGCCGCCCTGCTGCGCTGCCTTGAGTTGCAGCAGAAGCCAGGCCATCAAAGGCCTGCGCCAGCCTTGCTCCGAAGCGGTATCGACGCCTTGCCGCAGTAGGTCAGGCACCGCAGCGCCGCCACGCAGCAGCACACCCGCAGCCACCAGTCTCGATAGCGGATCCTTGATCTCAGCCACGGCAGTACCACCTGCGCCGCCACCGAGCAGTTGCCGCGCCACGGCACGCTGCGCCTCGGGCAAAAGCTCTATATCACCGGCTTGCGGACTCGCCTGCAGATAGCGGGCATAGGCCTGCTCTGGCTTGCCCGCATCCTGCGCCAGCGCCTCATAGGCCGGGCAACTGTTCCAGTCCAGGCTGGCCACCTGCGCCGCGCAGCGCATCAGCTCCAGCTTGGCGGCCTGCGCGGGCTGGCCGGTGCTTGCCACTGCATCACGCGCCTTCTGCCACTGCAGCGCCTCCACGCGCTGATGCCCTTGCAAATAGGCCTGAGTAGCTTTTTGCGCCGCAGCTTCGGCACTCAAGGCCCAATCCGGTGCCGGGGCTTGGTTGCCACAGGCCGAAATCGCCATGACGGATATAGCAGCTATCACTCTCCCACATTGACCCAGAGTCTGCTTTTGGTTGATTTTTTGCGTCATGGCAGCTTCAACTCCGGCTTGTGGGAAAACGGCCATTTGCGCTGCAGATCGTTGAGCACAGACTCCAGCCTCAGCAGATTGCTTTCGACCTCGGCGCGCAGCGCACCCAGGTCGGTCGAGGCCTCGCGGGCATTGCTGCCCACCACCTGCATATCGGCCAGTACGGCATCGACCTTGGCCATGCTTTTGCGCGTATCGGCCAGCAAGCCGTTGAGCTGCTCCATGGTGGCCTTGACCTGAGGCATCACGCCATTCGCATCAAAGACCTGGCTGTCGGCGCGCGCCACCATGCGGTCCATGCGTCCGAGCAGGGAGTTGGCGCGCTCCAGCATCTGGCCGACCTTCTTCGCTTCCTCGTCGCTGCCCAGCACCGCTCCGAGAACCCCGCCCTGGCCCTGCATGCGCTCGGCCAGCTTGCGCACTTCGGCCAGTGATCCGCCCAATGCCGAATCCGTGGCGGTCAGTGCCGCCACATTGGCCAGCACCTCCTTGGCGGAATTGATGATCTGGGGCAGCTCTGCCGTGGCGTCGCCGCTGAGCACGGGCCGCACGGAATCCGGCGGCAGTGGCGCATCGCCCAGCATGCCGGTATAGGCCTTGATGGTGGTGCCGCCCACCAGTCCCTTGACCAGCGTGAACACGCTGGACTGGCGCAGCCAGTGGGCATCCTTTTCGGTCACATCGACCAGAATGCGAACCGAGCCGTCCTCGGCCAGCTCTATCTTGCGCACGCGGCCTATGGGAAAGCCCGAGAACGTCATGTCCATGCCCACGATCACGCCCTCGGAGTCATCGGCCGTCAGCACCAGACGCTGCGTGGGCTCGAACACTCCACGCGCGTAGAGCAGATAAGCGGCAGCACTCAGAATCAAGACCAGGGTCAGCGCCAGCAGCGCGGCTGCCTTGGCACGCAGATGTGCGACGGGTTTGAGGCTGAGCAACTCCTCGTCGATCAGTTGCTCCTCGGCCATACGCGTTTCGCTCATGGCTCCATCCTTTTCAGTAATAGTTGCCCATGAGCGAGATCACCTCGATCAGGAGCAACACGGCAAACATGCGTGCAAAGCCACCCAGCTCCGCCCCACCCTGCCTGTGCCGCGCAACAGGCGTGTACATGGCAGAGGCCAGCGGCATGACGGCCACCGTGAGGCTGAAAAACCAGGTCTTGAGCACAAACACCAGCGTCAGCGACGGCGTGAAGATCTGGCCGAAGATGCGCGTGTAGGCAGCAAACCCGGCCAGACTGAAGCCATAGACGCTCAGATACACGGTGACCAAGGCCACGATGCAGCTGAGCGCAGCCAGCGTGACGGCCGCAAACACGCCCGCCGCAGCGCGCGGCACCAGTGCCGCACGGACAGGATCAATGCCTTGCGTCTTCCACTTCGCGAGCTGGCCCTGCATACGCATCTGCACCACCTGCACGCCGGCCGGAATGGTGCAGCGCATGGCCACAAACAGTGCGGCCGTCAGCGGTATCAGCTCGATCACCATCACTCGCACCACCAGATCCAGCGCATAGCGCGACAGACCGTAACTTTGTGCGGTAACAATGACGATGCGCGCAATCACCGCACACAACAAGGCCGCCAGCGCGGTAAAACCTGTGAGTATGGGGGCGGTCTGCGCAAACATCTGCTGGGCCAGCATGGCCCGCCCGTGCTTCTGGTAGCTGGATGGCGACATGACCAGCACCAACAGCACGGCTGTCAGATAAATGCTGCGCCACCACGCCAGGGCCTGCGCGCCCAGCGCGGCCCAGATCCGCCCCGGCAGCTTGATGGTGGTTTCACTCCAGCTCATGCAGGAATGATAGCGTCCACTTTAGGGTACGGGCGCAGCCGCCACGGTTGCCGCCTGTCAGACATGGCGCTTTGCCGCAGCACTGCCCTGCAAGCCTTCGGGCAAGGGCTCATCGGCCTGTGCATGCAAGGCCTCGATGATGTGACAAAAGCTGTCCGAGCCGTCGCACTGGCTGCGCAGCTGCATGAGCTCATGCTCCAGAGCCTGCAGCTCGGCCAGCCGCTCGCGCACATGACCCAGATGGGCGTCCAGGGTTTTGTTGGCAGCCACGCAATCGGCCTTGCGCGCACCATCGAGCGCCAGCAGGGTACGCACTTCGTCGAGCGACATATCCATGGCCCGGCACAGCCGAATAAAACGCAGCCTGTGAACATCGCCATCGGTGTAGAGCCGGTACTGATTGTCCTCGCGCATGCCGGGCGAGAGCAGTTGCTCCTTTTCGTAGTAGCGGATATTGGCCGCAGCAATGCCGGAACGTTTGGCTGCCTCGCCAATGCGCCAGCGCGGAATATCGTGCGAATCGAGGGACATGCTTGACCTTGAAGTGACTTTATTGTTTTCAATACTGCCATGAAGCAAGAAAGCCTGTCCACCCACGCCCATGGCGGCGGCCACAATGGTCATTCACACGATCACGATCATGCTCATCCGCATGAACATGTGCCAGCCACGTCGAAACCTATTGCCGCCACAGCCACATCGGCCTGCGGAACCGGCTGCTGCGCACCGTTTTCCATCAGCGAGCCAGCCAAGAGCCAGGCTCACGATGAGGGTGACGGTCATGACCATGCTCACGACCATGGCGTGCTGCCCGGCTGGCCGCGCATCTATGCCGCTCTGGCCGCAGCTCTGGCGGCAGAGGCCTGCCACTGGTTTGGCGGCGACGGCGCCAACCCCACGCTTCAATATCTGGGCATGGCGCTGGCCGTGCTGGGCATAGCGCTGTCGGGCCTGGGCGTCTACAAGGCCGGCCTCAAGGATGTGCTGCGCTTCAAGCTCGGCATTCATGCCCTGATGGCCGTGGCCGTCACGGGCGCCTTCATCATCGGCCAGTGGCCCGAAGCTGCCATGGTCATGGCGCTCTATGCGGCGGCCGAGCGCATCGAAGACCAGGCCATGGACAAGGCCCGCCTGGCCATCCGCAATCTGCTGCAGCTGGCGCCAGAGACCGCCGATGTGCTGCAGCCCGACGGCAGCACCCAGCGCATGGCCGCCAGCGAGGTGCCTTTGGGCGCCGTGCTGCGTGTGACGCCAGGCGCTCGCGTCCCACTCGACGGCCTGGTCACCGAGGGCCAAAGCTCGGTCAATCAGGCCCCCATCACGGGCGAGAGCGCGCTGGCGCACAAAGGCCCGGGCGACGAGCTGTATGCAGGCTCCATCAACCAGGACGGCGAGTTGCACCTGCGTGTAACTGCACCGGCCAGCGACAGCCTGATTGCGCGCATCGTCCATGCCGTGGAGCAGGCGCAGTCCTCCAAGGCTCCCACACAGCGCTTTGTCGACCGCTTCGCCGAGGTCTACACCCCCATCGTGCTGGTGCTGGCGATTGCCCTGGGCCTGCTCGCGCCCTGGCTGCTGGACTGGAGCTGGCATCAGGCCGCTTACCAGGCCCTGGCCCTGCTGGTCATCGCTTGCCCCTGTGCCCTGGTCCTGTCCACCCCGGTCACCGTGGTCAGCGCGCTCACGGCTGCTGCCAAGCGCGGTATTCTCATCAAGGGAGGCAGCGCACTGGAATCGGCTCGCCAGCTCAAGGCCATCGCACTCGACAAGACCGGCACGCTGACCACGGGCTCACCCAAGCTGGTGGACTGGCAGAACTGGAATGCTGCGAGCGGCGATGAAGCCGCAGCCCGCGCCTATGCTCTGGCATCGCGCTCCGACCACCCGGTATCGCGCGCGATTGCCCAGGGGCTGGAGACCCAGGTCGGCAAGGACTTTGCCGAAGCACAGCAATTGCAAGCCCTGCCCGGCCGCGGCGTGCAGGCCCAGATCGACGGTGAACGCTGGACGCTGGCCAATCTGCGCTGGGTGGGCGAGCAAGGCTGGGACAGTGCCGAACTCCAGGCCGCGCTGATGCTGCAGGAGCAACAGGGCCGCACCGTCACCCTGCTGGCCAATGAACAGGGCGTGCAGGCGCTGTTTGCCGTGGCCGACCCGCTGCGCCCGCAGGCCAAGGCGGCCGTGGCCCAGTTGCAGGCGCTTGGTGTCAAACCCATTGTGCTCAGCGGCGACAACAGCGCCACCGTGCGCACGGTGGCCGCAGAAGCGGGCATCAGCGATGCGCGCGGCAATATGCTGCCCGAGGACAAGCTCAAGACCCTGAGCGAGCTGCAGCGCGACATCGGCCCCACGGCCATGACAGGCGACGGCATCAACGACGCGCCGGCGCTGGCCCAGGCCGATATAGGCTTTGCCATGGGCGGCATGCATGCCACCGACATGGCCATGGAGACCGCCGATGTGGTGCTCATGAACGACGACCTGCGCCGCATCCCCGAGGTGGTCGATCTCTCGCAGCGCGCGCACAGCGTGCTCTGGCAGAACATCAGCCTGGCCCTGGGCATCAAGCTGGCCTTCTTCATTCTGGCCGTCAGCGGCAATGCCAGCATGTGGCTGGCCGTGCTGGCCGATATGGGCGTGAGCCTGCTGGTGGTCGCCAATGGCCTGCGCCTGCGCCATTGGGGGAACAGGCCTGAAAACATATGAAATTCGACCTTAGCCCTTGATAGGCAAGCGCAAGCAGCTATCTAATTTACGATTTACTGCACCGGGCGGGGAACTAAACCCGCCCTTCGCTATCATTCACCCCATGCGTCGCTTTTTCTCTCTGTTCATGATTTTGCTGCTGGCCCTGCGTGGCCTGGCAGGCGATGCCATGGCCATGGAGCAGAACACCAACCAGGCCCATCACATGGGACATGCGCTGGTGCAGACGCAAAGCCTGGACGAAGTGGCCGCCATGGCAGAGGCTTCGAACCACGCGCATGCAAGCCTCACGGCCGACGCACAGCCGCATCACGACATGGCCGCGTCCCACAAGGCAGGCCCTGCAGGGGCCGTCAGCTGCAGCGCCAATGCCGCCGACAGCGACTGCCACCAGCATGAAGGCCATTGCACGGCCTGCGGCATCTGCCACTCGACGCTGGCCAACCCCGAATTGCTGACACTTCACTCCAGCCTCCCTCTGGCCGCCCAGCCGGCCCATGGTGCAGCGCGCTTTGCCAGCGCCGCGCCTGCCGACCTCGTCAAACCACCGATTTCTGCGCTCTGACGCCCTAGGTGCGTCCGCATTTTGATAGCAACCACGTGCTAGCTGTCTAGTTTCGAGCCGTCAAACGCTCAAGACTGCGGACCTTCTCCCGGTTTTAGACGACAGGAATCCTCTATGCGCCACGCGCATCCTCTTTCTTTGACAGCCATGGCTTTGCTCATGGCCGGCGTCAGCCCGCCAGTCCTGGCCCAGACGCCCGAGCTGGCTCCGCCGGCCGCCCAATCCCCAGCCAAGGGCAACCGCGTTTTCGATCCCGACGCTCCTACGCTGGCGCTGCAGCATCAGCCATTCGCGGCCGGTGCTGCCATCGTGAACCAACCCGGCGACTGGAAGGCCGCCAATGCTGCCGTGGGCGAGTTCCCGCGCGGCCATGGCGATGTGCTCAGGTGGGAGAAATCCCAGGGCAATGCCTCCGGCCCAGCCCCGGACAGCGGTGCGCCCGCACATCAGCACCATCACGGAGTCCAGCCATGAAGCGCCTTGCATTCAAAGCCGCGCCATTGCTCGCCGCACTGGCGCTGGCTGGCTGCGCCAGCATCTCGCCCGACGGACTGCGCGGCAACGTGGCCAGACATACCGAAGGCAGGCTGCCCGCGGGTGCACAACTGCCGTCGCCGGACGCGCAAGCCCTGCAGGATGCGCAGACCCAGATTGCCGACTGGCTCAAAGCCCCTGTCGATGCCGACACCGCCGTGCGCATCGCCCTGCTCAACAACCCCGGTCTGCAGGCCCAGCTGGCGCAGCTTGGCATTGCCGACGCGCAGCGCGTGCAGGTCCTGACACTGCCCAACCCCAGCTTTACCTTCGGCCGCTTTCGCAACGGCCACGAGCGCGAAATCGAGCGCCAGCTCAGCTTTGGGCTGGTGCAGCTCATCACCCTGCCCTGGCGCAGCCGCTGGCAGGGCTGGCAGATGGAACAGGCCACGCTGACGGCCGCCCAGCAGGTGCTGCTGCTGGCCTCCGACACGCGCCGCGCCTGGCTGCGCGCCGTGGCCGCCGAGCAGGCTCTGGTCGCCAACGAACGCATGCACGAGGCAGCGGCCCTGGGCGGCGAGCTGGCACGCCGCATGGCCCAGGTCGGCAACTTCAGCAAGATGGACCAGGCCAGAGAGCTGGCCCAGCAGCAGCAGGCCTCCGCCCAGCTAGCACGCGCGCGTCTGAACGCCCAGCTGGAACGCGAGCAGCTGGCCCGCCGCATGGGGCTGTGGGGCGAGCAGTTGGCCTACAAGCTGCCCGAGCAACTGCCCGCCTTGCCCAAAGCCACCGAGCTGCGCGGCGGCGATGACGCCGAAGCCACCGCCCTGCGTCAGCGGCTGGATCTGGGCGCTCTGCGCCGCGACCTTGATGTGACCGCCGGCCGCCAGGGCTGGGCCACGATTGGCACCATCTTTGGTGATATCGGCGCCAGCTACAGCAACAACACCAGTACTGAACGCGCCACCGGCCACAGCGACAAGACCCAGGGCTGGGAGTTCGACGTGCCGCTGCCGCTGTTTGACTGGGGCTTTGCCGCGCGCGGCATGGCACGCAACCAGGTGCTGCGCAGCGCATCGCTGCTGCGAGACAACGCCATACGCGCACGCAGCGAAGCCCGCAGCAACTGGCTGGCCTACCGCACGGCTTACGACCTGGCCCAGCAGCAGCAGGCCGAGGTTCTGCCCTTGGCCAAGCTGATGCAGGAAGAAACCGTCTACCGCTACAACGGCATGTTCATGAGTGTGTGGCAGTTGTTGGCCCAGGCCCGCAGCACCACGCAAGCGGTGGTGACCGCCACCGAGTCACAGCGCGACTTCTGGCTGGCCGAGACCGATCTGCGCCTGGCCCTGACAGGCACATCGCCAGGAACCACCCCCACCGTCAACACCAGCGCAGCGCCCGCTGCACAAGCCGAAGCAGGTCACTGATATGCAACGCCGATCCTTTTTCACTGGCGCTGCCACTGCAGTGGCAGCCGCCACGACTTCAATGGCCGTCAGCCGGGTTGCCATGGCGGCCCTGCCCGAGCCCGTCATGCAAGGCAGCGCCGACACGGCTGCGCCTTTGACGCCGCCCAACGGTCGCCCCTACCAACCCGTGGTCACGCTCAACGGCTGGACCACGCCCTGGCGCATGAATGCGGGCGTCAAGGAGTTCCACCTCGTGGCCGAGCCCGTGGTGCGCGAGGTGGCGCCCGGATTTTTCGTCAATATGTGGGGCTACAACGGCCAGTCGCCGGGCCCCACGATCGAAGTGGTGGAAGGCGACAAGGTGCGCATCTTCGTCACCAACCGCCTGCCCGAGAGCACCACCATCCACTGGCATGGCCAGCGTCTGCCCAATGGCATGGACGGTGTGGGCGGGCTGAACCAGCCCCACATCCCGCCGGGCAAGACCTTCGTCTATGAGTTCGAGGCGCGCCGCCCCGGCACCTTCATGTACCACCCGCATTCGGATGAGATGGTGCAGATGGCCATGGGCATGATGGGCTTGTGGATCACCCACCCCAAGACAGCCCACCCGCTGATCGACAAGGTGCAGCGCGACTATGCCTTCCTGCTCAGCGCCTATGCGGTCGAGCCCGGCACCATGACACCGCGCATCAACGAGATGACGGATTTCAATATCTGGACTTTCAACAGCCGCGCCTTCCCCGCCATCAGCCCACTGGTGGCTCGTCAGGGCGACAAGGTGCGCATCCGCGTGGGCAATCTGACCATGACCAACCACCCCATCCATATCCACGGCCATGAGTTCGAGGTCACGGGCACCGATGGCGGCCCCGTTCCAAAGTCCGCCCGCTGGCCCGAGGTGACAACGGATGTGGCCGTGGGCCAGATGCGCCAGGTGGAATTCATTGCCGACGAACCCGGCGACTGGGCTTTCCACTGCCACAAGAGCCACCACACCATGGGCGCCATGGGTCACGACGTGCCCACCATGATCGGCGTGGACCACCGCGGCCTGGTGGGCAAGATCCAGAAGATCGTGCCCGACTACATGCTGATGGGCGAGCGCGGCATGGGCGATATGGGCGCCATGGAAATGCCTTTGCCCGACAACACCTTCCCCATGATGACCGGCCAGGGCCCTTACGGCCCCATCGAAATGGGCGGGATGTTCACCAGCTTCAAGGTACGCAAAAACCTGGGTGCCAACGACTACAAGGACCCCGGCTGGTACCAGCAGCCCAAAGGGACCCGTGCCTATGAATGGCAGGGCGCACCTTTCGATGCCAAGGCCCCCCGCCAAAGCACGCCCGGCACCGCCCCCGGTGCCGCCACCGTACGCAAACCCGAAACCGGCCCCGCCACGGGTGCACACACCCAGCACTGACGCCAGGAGACTCCCATGAAGACTATTTATTTCATAGCTGCCTGCACTTTGGCAGCAAGCGCTGGCGCTAGTTTTGCGCATGAAAACAACGCCCATGCCAGCGGTCCCGTGATCAAGGAGCAAAAGCCCTGGGGCATTGCAGCCGAGGCAAGAGAGGCCCGGCGCACCATCACCATCGAGATGACGGACGACATGCGCTTCAGCCCCAGTCATCTCAGCGTGAAAAAGGGCGAAACCCTGCGCCTGCGCGTGGTCAACAAAGGCCTTCTCATGCACGAGATGGTGCTGGGCACCCGGGCATCGCTCGATGAGCACGCGCAGATGATGCTCAAGTACCCCGGCATGGAGCATGCCGAACCCTATATGGCCCATGTCGCCGCAGGCCAGACCGAAGACATGGTCTGGAGCTTCAACCGCGCAGGCGATTTCGACTTCGCCTGCCTGATCGCCGGCCACTACCAGGCTGGCATGACGGGGCGCATCACCGTCACCGAATAACGCAAGAAAGGACTACCCATGAACAACAGCAACCGCCGCCACGCCCTGCATCTGCTGGCAGCCGCCGCAGCAATGGCCACCCTGCCCGCACTGGCCAGCAAGGCTACAGCGCCCGCCAAGATCCCCATGGAAGTCTGGAAAGACCCGAACTGCGGCTGCTGCAAGGACTGGATTGCCCTGATGGAGCAGGCTGGCTTCGCCGTCAAGGTGTACGACGTGGGCAACAGCGCCGTACGCGCCAAACTGGGCCTGCCTACCCGCCTGGGTTCCTGTCATACAGCCCTGGTGGGCGGGTATCTGATCGAAGGCCATGTGCCTGCCGCCGATGTGCACAAGCTGCTGAAGCAAAAACCCAAGGCGCTGGGCATCGCCGTACCGGGCATGCCCATTGGCAGTCCCGGCATGGACGGCCCCGAGTACGGTGGCCGCAAAGACCCCTACGACGTGCTGCTGGTCACCCAAAGCCTGATGCGCAGCGATGTCAGCACCTCGGTCTTCACCAGCTATCGCGGCTGACCCCCTCAATTCAGGAGAACATGATGAGAAACCTCTTTCACACCACTTTGGCAGCCCTGAGCCTGGGCTTTGCGCTGACCACTCCCGCGTTGGCGCAGGATCACTCGGCACACGCCGGTCACGGCGCAGCAGCCGGCACTTCTGCAACCGCACCTGCAGCTCAGGCCGACGCATTGACCGCCGGTGAAATCACCCGCGTGGACAAGCGCACAGGCAAGCTGACGATTCGCCACGAAGAAATCAAGAACCTGGACATGCCTCCCATGACCATGGTGTTTGCGCTGGCGGACGCCAGCCAGTCCAACGACTTCAAAGCCGGTGACAAAGTGCTGTTCCGCGCCGAGGACAAGGATGGCTCGCTGATCATCACCCGCATCCAGCCAGCGTCCTGATGCAGTCTCGCCGTTGAGACGATGACGATGCCATGCAAGCATGGCATCGTCGTCACGTCAGCGCCCCGTGGGCGGTGCAGCGGCATGCCCTGCCACGCGCTCCAGTACATCCCCGGGCACATCACGACCGCTGTGCACCAGCAGATCACAGGCATTGCGACCCTGAGCATCTCTGCGCCGAAGATCGATCCCGGCCGACCAGAACCAGCGCACAGCCTCCCACGCGCCATGGTCCACAGCCAACAGATATGGGGTGCGGCCCTTGTCATCCCCGGTCTTGTCAAGGTTGGCCCCCGCCTGCCGCAGCACTTGCAGCATCTCTGTGCGCCCGTTGAAGGCCGCCCAGGCGGTGGCGGTCATGCCCGTTGCCAGACTCACCTGATCCAGCGGACTGCCTTGCTCCACCAGCCATTGGGCCGCGGCATCGTTGCCACAATTGAGGGCAGTGATCAGCGCATTGAGACCTGTGCTCTTTTGCACATAGGCGATATCGTCACCGTCCCTCAGGCGCAACTCCAGCGCAGCAATATCGCCTTTTTCAGCGGCCTTGAGCAGTTTCATACTCATTTCAGTACATCCATTTCCTGATCAGCGCCCGCCCAAAGCGCTTTTCCAGCAGCACTTCGGCCTGCTCATCGCCATCATCCCGCCCCTGGGCCACGGCGTGACTGCGGCATAGCGACATCAAGGCTAGCGCGTCCAGATAGTCGCCCACATCGTCGAACATACGGGTCAGCAAGGGGCTGCTGTCATGGTCCAGATACCAGACAGAGCCATCGCAGCGGTCAAAGCACCAGAGATTGCCATTGCCCAGGTAGTCCCCGAACACCACCAGCTCGCTCAACTGCGCCTCCAAGGCCAGCGCCTGTTGCGACGCACTCATCTCCACAATATCGGCGATGCCCGGGAACACGACTTGCACCGAACCGATGGCATCCATGTCTGCATCCGGCGCCATCAGATCAAAGCGCGGACTCAGCAAGCGCTCGGCCCAGTCCAGCACACCGAGCTGCAACAGATAGTCACGCAAGGACTGGGGAAGAGCGCAACCCAGGCGCCATTCGCACAGGCGCAGCTCGGCCCGGCTGAAGGGCTTGACTTGAGCCGGCTCTTCGTCCATCCAGGCATGGGCCTGCAGGCCTTGATACCAATGGGCCAGCCGCTGATCGAGCGAAGCATCGGCGGGCAGCCAATGCGGCTCGGGCAGGTCGGCCTCATCCCACACATCATGGTTTTCTACAAAGCGCTGGCTGCGCCCGAACTCGGCCTGCAGAAAACAAGACCATGCCACCGCGTCCGATGGTGAAGGCCAGTGCATCTGAGCGAGCACCGCCACCGGCATCCACGGCACATAGCCCATGCGCGGCACCTCATTCGCATCGCGCGCCACAAAGCGCAAAGCAGGCTGTGTTAGCAGATCTGCTGACGGGGACTGATGTGGCGCATCGAGCTGGGCAGCGGCATCGGCGGGCAGATCCACCCAGTCGCCCAGCGCCAGTTCGGGCAATGCCTGTACCAGCGTAGGCAGGTCTTTGAAGATTTTCATGCTGACTGTGTTTTTTAGGTGCATGGGTGCTCAGGGCTTAGACTGCGCGTCCTATGTTGACGCTAGAGCAGTTTCACTCCGGGCTGGCCAATGGTTCACTGGCCCGCGCACACCATATCAGGCTCTGCGATGGGCTGACCGAGTTCCCCGCCGCGCTTTATCAGCTGGCCGATACGCTGGAGATCCTCGATCTGTCGGGCAACCGGCTCAGCACCCTACCCGATGATCTGACGCGTTTTGCGCGGCTGCGCATTCTGTTTGCCTCGAACAATCCGTTCAGCGAACTGCCCCGCGTGCTGGGCCGCATGCCGCAACTCGAAATGGTGGGCTTCAAGGCCTGCCGCATTGCGCATGTACCCGAGGACAGCCTGCCGGCGCGTCTGCGCTGGCTGATTCTCACGGACAACCGCGTTCAGCGGCTGCCCGAATCCATGGGCCAATGCACGCGTCTGCAAAAGCTCATGCTGTCATGCAACCAGCTGAGGCAGTTGCCCCGGAGCCTGGAGCATTGCCAAGCGCTGGAGTTGCTGCGCATGGCAAGCAATCGTTTCGAAGATGCTCCTGAAGTCATCTTCCGGCTGCCACACCTAGCATGGCTGGCGCTTGCAGGCAATCCAATGACTCAAAAACAGGAGCTGGATACGCTTTCAGGGCATGGGATTGAGCCAATTTTCTATCAAAATCTGCAGATCACCGGCAAGCTGGGCGAAGGCGCCAGCGGCCATATCTACCGCGCCAGCCTCAACGGACAGGAGCTGGCACTCAAGGTTTTCAAGGCCGCCCAGACCAGCGACGGCACGCCGCAATCCGAACTGGCAGCAGGCATTGCCGCAGGACAGCATCCTCATCTGCTGACGCCACTGGCGCAGGTTCTGGGCGCTCCTGACGGGCAAATGGCCACGGCCCTGCCCCTGTTGGATTCAGCCATGCAGCCGCTAGCCGGTCCGCCCAGCTTCGACAGCTGCACACGTGATGTCTATGACCCCGAACTACGTCTGCAAACCGGCGTAGCCCAGCAGCTGCTGCAAGGCATACGCTCTGCCATCACCCATCTACACGGCCGTGGTCTGCTGCATGGAGATCTGTACGCCCACAATATCCTGTGCAACCTGCAGACCGGGCAGGCCGTGCTCAGCGACTTTGGGGCCGCTGCGCTTTTGCAGGGCCTGCCCGAAACGCAGAAAGCGCAGCTGCAGCAGATTGAGCTGCGTGCGCTGCGCTATCTGGAGGATGAGGTTCAGGCTCTTGTCGGCTGAGTCTTACTGCAAGAATGCGGGCTTGGCATAACCCGCAAACTTACTGTCCACCACGCCCTTGAACTCGGCGGACTTGTAGGCTGCAGCCAGATCCTTGGCCCATTGCGCATCCTTGTCCTTGGTCTTGACGGCCACGATGTTCAGATAATGCTCGGGCGTTTTTTCCAGCAGCACCGAATCTGAAAGCTTCAGGCCCGAGGAGATCGCAAAGTTGCCGTTGATGATGGCGTACTGTGCATCATCGAGCGCGCGCGGCAGATGAGCCGCATCCAGGGGCACGAGCTTGATCTTCTTGGGATTGGAGGCCAGATCCAGCTCAGACACGCGCAGCGGGTTCACGCCTTCCTTGAGCCTGACCAGACCCGCCTGCTGCAGCAGCAGAATGCCCCGAGCCAGATTGCTGGCGTCGTTGGGCAGGGCAATGCGATCGCCCTCCTTCAGCTCGGCCAGACTTTTGCGCTGCTTGCTGTAGACGCCCATGGGCGCAATCGGCCCCTGTACCAGGGCCGTCAGATCCAGCTTGCGGTCACCCTTGAACTGGTTGAAATACACCTCGTGCTGGAAGAAATTGGCATCCAGCGAACCGTCGGCCAAAGCCAGGTTGGGCTGGACATAGTCGTTGAACTCCACCAGGCGAACCTTGTAGCCCTTCTTCTGCAGAATGGGAACTATGCCGTATTGAAGCTGGTCGATGTTGGAGCCGGCCGTGCCACCGATGACCAGTTGCTTTTTGCCGGCGTCCTGGGCTGCGGCCTGCAGGGCACCCATAGCCAGAGCGGCTCCCGCCAGCAGGGCGGTGGCCAGAAGACTGCGGCGGCGGTGCGCTACGGAAAAAAGAGTGGTCATGCTTTGCTCCTCGTTGATGTACTGTGTTTTGATATCAAAGGTCTGACTCTGCATCCATGCAGAGGCCTTTGCAGTATCCAGACAGGGAGAGCAAATTCCAACCAATAAAAACCCATGCTCTTATTTGCTTTTCATCTAAAACCGGCAAATCCACGAGCATGAAAAAAGGGCCGCATCGCGGCCCTTGGCGTCTTCAGTCCAACCCCATCACTTCAGGAAAGCAGGCTTGGAGTAGCCGGGGAACTGGCTGTCCACCACGGCCTTGAACTCTGGCGAGCGGTAGGCAGCAGACAGATCCTTGGCCCACTGGCTGTTTTCGTTGCCGGTCTTCACGGCCACCACGTTCAGGTACAGATCGGGAGTCTTTTCCAGCACCACGGCCTCGCTCAGCTTCAGACCCGAGGAAACGGCAAAGTTGCCATTGACCACCACATAGTCAGCATCTTCGAGCACACGCGGCAACTGGGCTGCCTCCAGCGCCACAAACTTGAGCTTGTGGGGATTGGCGGCCAGATCCAGCTCGGAGATACGGGCCGGGTTCACCCCTTCCTTGACCTTGACGAGGCCTGCCTGCTGCAACACCAGCAATGCACGAGCCAGGTTGCTGGGGTCATTGGGCAGAGCCACCTTGGCGCCGCTCTTGATATCGGCCAGAGACTTGTGCTTTTTGCTGTACACGCCCATGGGTGCCACCGGGCCCTGAGCAATCGCAGTCAGCGCCAGCTTGCGATCCGTGGTGAACTGATCGAAATAGGCACGGTGCTGGAAGAAATTGGCATCCAGCGAACCGTCGGACAGCGCCAGATTGGGCTGAACATAGTCATTGAACTCGATCAGCTTGATCTGATAGCCCTTTTTCTGCAGCTGAGGCACTATGCCTTTTTGCAGCAAGTCATAGTTGGAGCCGGCGGTGGCGCCAATCAGCAGGTTCTTCTTGGCCTGGTCCTGCGCCAGAACAGGTACACCGGCAGTCGCCAGCAATGCTACTGCGGCAGTGGCCAGAACGGCACGGCGGCTGGCGGCAAAAGAAAAATGGGCGGGCATGGATCACTCCTTGAATTGGATGCGCGTGGGCAGTACGGCTCTCATTTGTTTACCGAGCTGCAACAATGTGAGCAAGTATGACCCCTACACGGGCAAACCCTAAAGAATAAAAAACCATCTATTTATCCATAAAAACATATAAGAAATACAAGGAGTACTGGCATGAGCGCTTTTTCAACGATTCAAGATCTGCTCGCACACGAAGGCCATATCGGCCGTGTGCAGGGCATCTCCGTCGGCCATTTCAGCGACCCGCGTCGCCCCACGGGCTGCACCGCCGTGCTTTGCCCTCAAGGTGCCGTGGGCGGTGTGGATGTGCGCGGCGCAGCCCCTGGCACGCGCGAGACCGATTTGCTTCACCCCAGCAATCTGGTGCAGGAGGTCCACGGCATCATGCTGGCCGGCGGCAGCGCCTGGGGGCTGGACGCTGCCACAGGGGCCGTGCGCTGGCTGGAAGAGCAAGGTGCCGGCCTGAGTATCGGCGTGGGCCGCATTCCGCTGATGCCGGCGGCCGTGCTCTTCGACGTGATGATGGGCGATATGCGCATACGCCCCGATGCTGCGGCCGGCTATGCCGCCTGCCGGAATGCGCGGCCGGACTCTGGCACCGGGCGACCCGCCGAGGGCAGCGTAGGCGCTGGCGCTGGCGCCGTGGTGGGCAAGGTCTTCGGCCACGAGCGCGCCATGAAGGGCGGCATAGGCACGGCCAGCTTTACCGTCGATGGCGTCACCGTAGGAGCCATCATTGCCTGCAATGCGCTGGGCGATGTATTCAACCCCTTCAACGGCGAGTTGCTGGCCGGGGCACGCACGACAGACGGCCTGCAATTGCGCGGCACCCGCGATGCCTTGCTGGCGGGCGAAGAGCCCAGGCCGGTTCTGGCCGGCAGCAACACCACAATAGGCGTCGTAGCGACCGACGCCGCTATCACCAAGGCCCAGGCCCACCGTCTGGCCGTGGTGGCCCATGATGGCCTGGCACGTGCCATCAACCCCGTGCACACCATGAGCGATGGCGACAGCCTGTTTGCCCTGGGCACGGGTCGCAGCGGCAAATCGCCGGGAATGATGACGCTGAGCACTTTGGCGGCCGAAGCCGTGGCCATAGCCACCGCACGCGCCGTCTTGCTGGCTCAATCGGTACGCATCGAAGGCCAGACGACACTACCCAGCCATCAGGATTTAAGCGCAAGCAGCTAGGCCATCGCCTCAAGTCGCCGCAACTGTCCCTGCGTCAGCAATTTATCGCGCATGCGGCGCGTCATGGACTGGGTGCTTCCGTCTTCGGCGGTAAACAGAAACAGGCTTTGCTGCGGGCTGACCCAGGTGAGCTTGGTGCGCAGCTGCTGGCGCTCGTTGCACAGCTCCACCCAGGTGCCCAAAGGCCATTCGGCAACATCAGCAGGCTTTCTCTGCCCCATGGATGCATGCGCCGGCATGGGAGCAGAAACAACTGCTTCAGTCGCGTCCAATGGAGCACTGACTATCTTTTGCAGCGCTGTGGTCTTGAAGACAGGCCCTGAGGAATGGGTTGCGGCCTGAACCTGCGCCTCTCGCATCACGGCCACTGATGGCGGATCCTCGACTCTGTCGGTCAGTACCGGCAAGGTGATATCCAGTCCTGCGCGCACGGTTTCTGAGGCACCATCCAGACCCGCCAGCACGCTGGGCAGTTCACCGAGTACATCCACCCTGGCAAATTCGTCGGAGCCGGACTGGCCCGCGGCCTCGGCCGCATCCAATACCCGCTGCTGAAGGCTTCCCAGCCGGGCCGCCAGTGCGGCGATTTCGACATCCGTGCGGCCCACGCTGCGCAAGCCTCGCGCCAGGCGGCGCTGCAACTTGGGCGCCACGGCCACCAGCCGCGTCACATCCTGAGCAGCCTGCGGCGACACGCTCCACAGCAGGCTGGGCACCAGCGCCAGATAGCCCCCCGGGTCGCGCTCCTGCCCTGGTTCGGCCCGCTGCTGTGCCTGGGCAATCACACCGGCCCACGGGCCGGTCACAAAATCCAGAATATCTTCAGGCACACCCTTGGCACTGGGCAGGCTTCGAATCATCTGCGCCAGTTGCAGGGCATCGGGCTTGATCTGCTCGATGGCGCTCACAACTTGGCGATCGACCAGCCCCAGCGCCGAGCTCATCAGCCCTTGCCGCGTGGAATGCTCGACTTCGGTATGCTGGCTCAGCGCCGCAACGCGGCTCATACGACCTTCCGGCGGCCACTGCTCGCGCACAAATTGCAGCACTCGGGCAAATACATTGGCATTTGCCTGCCCTGCACTAGCCAACTGGTTCGCCGCAGCCTCTGCCACGGTGATGAAGTGGGCAAATCCCAGAGCAGATTCGCTGGCAAACCAGAGGCTGCGAGCCGTCAGCTCGTCCAGCAACTGCCGTGCCGGGTGCAAGCGATCTTCAAAGAAAACACCGTCTTGCGCCACCAACTGGCTCAACATGGGTTCAAGCCGCAACAAGACCCGCTGCACCGGCGGCAGCAGGCGGCCGTCGCTGGTCATATGGCTCATCATTCGCTGCAGCGTGCGTATCTGAATCAGAGCACTGGGCGCCTGACTGGGCTGTGGTGCGCGCAATCCCCTCAGAGCACTGGGTACCCAGGGTTGTTGCGAAGTCTGCAGCGCATTGGCCGAATACGAAGTCCAGCCTGGCTCCAGCCCCGAATCTTGCACAGGCGCGATAGAGGCCGGCTCGGTCGCCGGCCAACCCGCCAGCATGGAGTCCGTCAGCGACTGGGGTACGGTGCAACGCGAATCATCAATCCAGCGCAGATCTGAGGCCAACTCCTGCAATAGCCGCAAGGTCAGCAGGCATTGAGGCCGGGTGTCGCCGTCCGCGCCATAGCGGGCAGGCTGCACGCCATGCTGGCGCAGCAAATTGGCAGCACGGGAATATTCAGAAGCCAGAATCGAGCCCAGCTGCTGCGACATGAATTCATGCCAGCAATCGGCCACTTCCGTGACGGGCTGAACAGCCGTCAACGACTGGCTCAAAGCGCGTACATAGTTCTCCAGCCGCAGCGGATTGCACTCTGGCCGAGCGGATTCAAGCCCCTGAGCGCCGCTCATCAACGCATCCAGATCGGCCAGCGCCAGCTCGACCTGGGGCTCGACCACCTGCACCAGCTTGTGCTCGGCCTTGAGCTGACGGCTGGCCGACTCGGCCATGGCCGCCAATGGCAAAAGCCGGCCAGTGACAGTATCCAGCGTCTGTGCAGAAAAGGAAAAAGGTTGGCGCGCTGACAGTACCAGCGCCTCCAGCAAATTCTGCGGGAAGCTGCTGATCACCGAGGCCCGGTGCTGCTGCAGGTTATGCAGCGCAGCGCCGAGCACATCGCGCCTTACAGAGTGGAAACCCGTCGAAAGCGATTGCTCCAACGCATATTCGGTGCGCTGCAACAATCGCAGCGCGAATGCATCAGCGCCACGCACCACCTGGACAAGGCAGGTGCGCAGCACGGAAACGGATGCATGTGCGAGGCTCATAGCCCCTAAGAATACCCGCTCCAGCCGATGCTGGAGACATTTTGATGCTTACTTCAACGCCTTGTAACGCATGCGCTTGGGCGCAGCACCTTCCTCACCCAGTCGTTTCTTCTTATCGGCTTCGTACTCCTGGTAGTTGCCGTCAAAGAATACCCACTGGGAATCGCCTTCGGCGGCCAGGATATGCGTGGCAATACGGTCCAGGAACCAGCGGTCATGCGAGATGACCATCACGGTACCGGCATATTCCAGCAGCGCGTCTTCCAGCGCACGCAGGGTTTCCACGTCCAAGTCATTGGAGGGCTCGTCCAACAGCAGCACGTTGCCGCCTTGAATCAGCGTCTTGGCCAGGTGCAAGCGACCGCGCTCGCCACCGGAGAGGTTGCCGACCTTCTTTTGCTGGTCTTGGCCGTTGAAGTTGAAGCGGCCCGCGTAAGCGCGCGACGCCATGGTGAACTTGCCCACGGTGATCATGTCCAAACCGCCGGAGATGTCTTCCCACACGGTCTTTTCGTTGGCCAGTTCATCACGGTGCTGGTCCACAAAGGCCATCTTCACGGTCTGGCCGATATCCACCGTACCTGAATCAGGCTGCTCCTTACCCGCGATCAGCTTGAACAGAGTCGACTTACCGGCACCATTCGGTCCGATGATGCCGACGATGGCACCAGCGGGAATGTTCATCGAAAGGTTGTCGATCAGCATGCGGTCGCCAAAGGACTTGGAGACATTGGTGAACTCAATGACCTTGGAGCCCAGACGCTCGGCCACAGGAATGAAAATTTCCTGTGTTTCATTGCGCTGCTGGTATTCGTAATCGCTCAGCTCTTCAAAGCGCGCAATACGGGCCTTGGACTTGGCCTGACGACCCTTGGCATTCTGGCGCACCCACTCCAGTTCCTTCTTCAAGGCCTTGGCACGTGCTTCTTCGCCCTTTTGCTCGGCTTCCAAGCGGTTACCCTTCTGGATCAGCCAGTCGGAGTAGTTGCCCTTGTAGGGAATGCCATGACCACGGTCCAGTTCCAGAATCCATTCGGCCGCGTTGTCGAGGAAGTAGCGGTCGTGGGTAATGGCCACCACGGTACCGCTGAAGCGGTGCAGGAACTGCTCCAGCCAGTCCACGGACTCGGCGTCCAAGTGGTTGGTCGGCTCGTCCAGCAGCAGCATGTCAGGCTTGGACAGCAGCAGCTTGCACAGGGCAACGCGGCGCTTTTCGCCACCGGAGAGCTGACCCACGATAGCGTCCCATGCCGGCAGGCGCAGTGCATCCGCAGCGATTTCCAGCTGATGTTCAGAGTCCGTTCCCGCAGCAGCGATGATGGCTTCCAGCTCACCTTGCTCGGCAGCCAGGGCGTCAAAGTCCGCATCTTCTTCTGCGTAAGCTGCGTACACCTCTTCCAGACGGGCCTTGGCATTGTTCACCTCGGCCATGGCTTCTTCCACGGCCTGGCGCACGGTGTGCTCAGGATTGAGCTGAGGCTCCTGGGGCAGGTAGCCGATGGACAGGCCCTGCATGGGGATGGCTTCGCCTTCATACTCCTTGTCCACACCGGCCATGATCTTCAACAGCGAAGACTTGCCCGAGCCGTTCAAACCCAGCACGCCGATCTTGGCGCCGGGGAAGAAACTCAGGGAAATGCCTTTCAAGATCTGGCGCTTGGGCGGCACCGTCTTGGTCAGCTGATTCATCGAAAAAACGTATTGAGCCATGTCCGAATTGCTTTGAGTTACTTGGATTTATGCAAAAAAGTGTGCCGCTTTACACGGCAATCAAACCATGATTATCGGTGCATGCGACAATACCCCTCGCAACAGGCGTCCAGTTGCCTGCTGCAGCAGCACTTCAGCTGGGGACAAAGGAAGCGTTTCCAAGCTCCCAACACGCAAACTATATCTGCCTACAACTGGCCAGGCACCCCACGGGTGCCATGACAGGCTGATACCCCGCGCCCAGGATTGGCGCAATTGATCACAATGACATTTGAAGAACTGAATCTGGCACCAGCCATTCTGAAGGCCGTACAAGAACAGGGTTATGAAAACCCGACTCCCATTCAGGCACAGGCCATTCCTCTGGTTCTCGCCGGGCACGATCTGCTGGCCGGCGCCCAGACAGGTACCGGCAAGACTGCCGCCTTCACGCTGCCCATGTTGCAGCGCCTGGCAAGCGGCGCAGCGCCCAAGAACAAGTTTGGCGGCAAGGGCATCCGCACTCTGGTGCTGACTCCTACCCGCGAACTGGCGGCCCAGGTGGAAGAAAACCTGCGCGGCTATGCCAAGTATCTAGACATCACCTCGACCGTGATTTTTGGCGGTGTCGGCATGAAACCGCAGATCGCCCGCATCGAAAAAGGCGTGGACGTTCTGGTTGCCACGCCAGGCCGTCTGCTGGACCTGGCTGGTCAGGGCTTCATGGACCTGTCCACCGTCGAGATGCTGATCCTGGACGAAGCCGACCGCATGCTGGACATGGGCTTTATCCATGACGTCAAGAAGGTCCTGGCTCTGGTGCCCAAGGACAAACAAAGCCTGCTGTTCTCTGCCACCTTCAGCGATGAAATTCGCGAGCTGGCCAATGGTCTGCTGCGCAACCCCCAATCCATCCAGGTCACGCCGCGCAACACCACCGTGCAGCGCATCAAGCAGGTGATCCACCCCGTGGGACGCGGCAAGAAAAAGCAGGTGCTGCTGCACATCATCCAGGAAAACAACTGGAGTCAGGTGCTGGTCTTCACCCGCACCAAGTTTGGCGCCAACAACGTGGCCGAGTACCTGACCAAGAACGGCGTTTCCGCCATGGCTTTGCACGGCAACAAGAGCCAGAGCGCCCGTACCCAGGCCTTGGAAGGCTTCAAGACAGGCGAACTGCGCGCGCTGGTGGCAACAGATATCGCGGCACGCGGCATCGACATTGATGAACTGCCCAATGTGGTGAACTACGAGATCCCCAATATCTCGGAAGACTATGTACACCGTATCGGCCGTACCGGCCGTGCCGGCCGCGAAGGCAACGCAGTCAGCCTGGTCTGCATGGACGAAGAAGGCTTCATGATGGATATCGAGCGCTTTACCAAGCAGGAGATTCCGGTGCAGCCCATCGAAGGTTTTGGTCCTGAAGAAGGCGAAATCGCCGAGCCCATTGCCATGGGCCGACAAACCCTGTGGGGTGGCGCTGGCAAGCCTCCCAGCCGCGATGTGATGCAGGCAGCTGCCAAGGCAGCCCGCCAGGAAATGATGGAGCGCATCCGCTCCAACAAGACTCCCAATGGCAGCCGCGGTGGCCGCCGCCCTGCTGCCGCAGATGCCCAGCAAGGCGAAGCAGAAGGTGAAGCACAGCAACGCCCCGCACGCCAGCACAAGCCCCGCAGCAACAACCGCGTCAACAGCCAGCGCAGCCAGGGCCTGCAAGCTGTCGAACGCGGCGAACGCAACTCCGATCGCGGCACAGAGCGCAACGGCGAACGCAGCAACTCCTTCGGCCCGAGCGACCGTGCTCCACGCCCCCAGGGCAACAACGATCAGCAGCGCGCTCCCAAGCGCGGCGGCGCCCGCCAGTTCGGTGATCGCGAACGCGGCAACCGCTACGACGACCAGCCCCCCCGCGCCGATGCGCACCTGGGCACGCAGCAAGGACATGCCCGCCACAACGGCGCGCGCGGCAGCAATGCCGGTGGCCAGCCAGATCCAATGCGCACCAGCGTGGACAGCATGGCTGACCGTGGTCGCCGTGGCGGCTTTGGCGGCGGCCGCGGTGGCTTCGGCGGAGGCAATCGCGGTGGCAACCGTGGAGGCTTTGGCGGCGGTTACGGCCGTTAATCCACGGCGTCTATGGCTGAAGGTGTGAAACTACCTTCAACCCAACCTCCTGAAGGGCTGCAATCTCCAATATTGCAGCCCTTCTGTTTTTTCCAGCTGCAGCATCGCTGCGCGCTGACAGCCGACAGCAAGCCAGCCGACCTAATATGGGCTCCAGATGTGCGAAGCTTGAGCTTTCGCTCTTGGCATGTTCTTTTTATCTGCGTTGAACTTATGACATTTCTTACCAAGCCTGTTTTCTCTCATGCCAAGCGCACGCAGTCCGTCTGGACCCAAAGCATGCTCAAGCTGACGACAGTGGGCTCGGCAGTGCTATTGACGGCCTGTGCCAATGTGCAGCTGCCGCCCTGGGCTGGCATGTCAGGCCCGGCACCGGCCCCAACCCCTTCCGCAGCAAGTTCTCCTACCGCCCCTACGGTGATCAGCCAGGCGGTTGCCCCTACGCCACAGCTGACTGCCCTGCCCTATAACCCGGCCATCGAGTCTCGCTTTACTGACCCCACCACTCTTTATGACACTCCGGGTCTGGGTAGCGGGCGACAGCAGTTCAGCACGCAGACAGAAATTTCTGCATGGTTGCAATCAGTGAGCAGCAAGGCTGGTAACGGCTCGCAACTGTCCACCGTCACTATCGGCACCTCTCAAAGAGGACTGCCGATTCAAGCGCTTATTGCGACTCAAGGCCAAAGCACCCAGGCAACAACCATCAACAGCAGCGGCAAACCCACTGTGCTCTTGGTCGGCGGCCAACGTGGCGACGAACCTGCCAGCACTGAGGCCCTGTTGGTCGTCGCACGTGAACTGAGCCAGGGCGGCCTGCTGGCGCCCTTGCTGCAGCAGACCAACATCATCATCGTACCCCGGGCCAATCCTGATGCGGCAGGCACAGCCAGCCACGTCACAGCAGACGGCACAGACCTCGTTCACGATCATCTGCTGCTAAGCACTCCGGAAGCACAGGCCCTCGCCCGCCTGACCCGTAACTACCGGCCTGCAGCTGTGATTGATCTACGTGAATTTGCAGCAGCTGGCACGTTGCTGCAGAAATTTCAGGCCGTGCAGCGCTACGACGTACTACTGCAACCCGCTGCCACGGCCAATGCACACGAATTTGTCAACAAGGCAGCACGAGAGTGGTTCAGCCAACCCATACGCAACGCTCTCAAGCAGGCAGAGCTCAGCAATGAATGGTTTTTTCAGCCCAGTGCTCAGCCTGAGGACAAATCAATGTCCATGGCCGGTTTGACTGCCGACACTCTTGCCAACACCAGCAGCCTCAAAAACTCTGTCGCTCTGCTGATAGCCAGCCGCGGCTCCGATCTGGGACGCCTGCACATTCAGCGCCGCGTGCACAGCCTGGTCACTGCGGCAACTGCAGCACTGCGAGCCACGGCCGAGAAATCAAAAAACCTGAAGCAGGTCGAATCCTTTGTGTCCCGCGATATTTCCGCTCTCGCTTGCCGCAACACCCTAACCATCCAGGCCAAACAAACACCTGAGCAGCGCACCATCCGCATGCTGCAGGCCGAATCCGGCCAGGAAATCGAAGCCCGTGTGGACTGGAATTCATCGCTGAACATAAAGCCCGAACAAAGCCGTCCCCGCCCATGCGGTTACTGGCTGTCGGCTGACTCAGGGCGAGCCGTCGACCGTTTGCGCCTACAGGGAGTGCAAGTCATGCAGATTGCAGAATCTGGTCAGATGCTGGCAGAAAACTACACCCCATCCCGTACCGGCAGCAACACCCCCGTGCTGACGCGTGGTGCCATTGAAGCGCCAATGGGCAGCTACTACATCACCCTCAACCAGGCAAAAGCGCATTTGGCGACTGCATCCCTCGAGCCTGACACATCCTTCAGCTATGTAAGCAAAAGCCTGATTACTGCCCCCACGGACATTGCACGCGTCGTCGCTGCACCATCGGTCGTTTTTGAAGAAGAGATGGAATGAAAATATAGAGGCAAGATCGCAGAGTCTTAAATGCACTCTGCGCACACTGCTGATGCAGAAACAAAAAGCCCATTCATGCAATTGCATGAATGGGCTTTTTCTTCGCTTGGCCTGCCCGACAGGGATCGAACCTGTGACCCACAGCTTAGAAGGCTGTTGCTCTATCCAACTGAGCTACGGGCAGATACTTGATTTCACTAGGTTTTTTGGGTCTAGCCTCAACCTAGATTTGCGGAGCGCTCCGCATCGGTCATTTCTCGTTTGATATGACCGGTCGTTATTATGCACTGGATAGCAGCCCTCTCTGACTTTGCCCTATGCTCGCCTCAGCCCTCATCCGCCTTGTTGTCGGGGTCTCAGATGACGACGCCCTGACTGCTCGATGTGGCAAGCCAGGGCAAGACGAACAAGTCAAGGTGAGACTGCAGGGCATCGACGCCCTTGAGCGCAAGCAGCCCTTCGGGGGGCGTCCGGCAAGCACCGGCCGAGCTGACATTTCAGAAAAAGGTTGAGCTGCGCTGCACCAAGACAGACCGCTACAAGCGACAGGTGTGCTCTGTGGGGGGTTGCTCCCGCATCAGCCCCGACCGGGCCGGCCTGGCCAGATCTCCACCAGACGTTTTTAGCCGCCCCCCAGTTCAGCTAATCGAACGCCCAATCAAGGGGACTCAAAGTCCCCCGCCGCAAGGCGTGCCGGCGCGGCTCTTTTGAGACTCTCAAAAGTCGCACCGACACAAAGCTTATCCCTTACCTATTTGTTCTCAACCAGTGCCTCAGAGTTCAGGACTGGCGCAACTGTTTCGGACCCTGTAGCTTTGCGCTGAGCCTTCTCAGCCTTCTTTTTCTTCTTCTCGAGCTCCCGCTGCCTTTTTTCGAATTGGTAGTTGGGTTTTGGCATCAGGCGTTTCCTTAGTGGTTTAAGTTACCCACCATACCCTATGAACCGTCCCGGGAGGCCTTAATTCGCCCGGAACTGTTTTTTGTTTTGCTTCCTGCTCAGCTTGACGACATGCATGCCGATGCCAAGGATGAGCGTCACAAGCATGGACGTTGCGAGCTTGCCATCAGCCAGCGCAACCACACGCTAGTTCTCAGGCTGCACTCCTCAAAACCCGCGTCTCATAGAAGGCCAGCCAGCGGCCTGCAAGCCGTAGCAATCGGCCCACTCACTGGAACAAAAACGCCCTCGAACTGAGGGCGTTTTTCTTGAGTTTGCAACTAGATCAGTAGCCGCCGCCATAGCCATCGTTGCCATAGCCAACATTTGGACGAGAGCTGGCGCGGAATTCGCGGTTGCCACCGAATCCACGGCCTTCTTCACGAGGTTTCGCAAGATTGACAACGATCGAACGTCCATCAACGGACATGCCATGCAAAGCAGAAATAGCTGCCTGACATTCGTCCGCAGACGTCATCTCCACGAACGCAAAGCCTTTGGAGCGTCCGGTCTCACGATCCATCATGACTTTGGCAGAGGTAACAGTTCCGAACTCAGCAAAGTTGCTTCGCAGGTTGGAGTCGGTCACGGAGTAAGGCAGGTTGCCAACGTAAATTTTGGTGCTCATAGGAGCCTTTTCTAATGGTGACGCGTCAACGATTGACGCATCGTTTGAATGTGGCAGTGGGAATGGGAGTCCACAGCAACCGGAGGATGAAGTTGGGAGCTCGTTAGCGGCTCAGCACATCGATGGCTGCATGGAGGTATGCAACCAGCCTTGCGTTACAGCAAAGATCTTTGCTGCTTCGGTCGAGGCGAATGTTCTGTCAAAGCGAAAAACACGGCAGTAACTGCTGTTGTGCCTGGTGCGCTGAAGTGCGAAGGAAGCTTGAAAGCGACCGCAATTGGTCTTGTGTGATGTGGGCGTAACGAAGTACTTGCCCATGGCGATAGGAGTCAGTGGAATCTAGTTCAATAAGAGCAGGCCAAGCGGCCCGCATGAGCGTTCGATAACTCGATTGGCTGCTGCTCTACAGCCAACGGTGCGAGATGCCTCGCAAAAAAATCCTTGCCGGACGACGTTCTTGCCTTCCGGAAGACGCTGCAAGACAACTCTAATTGTTCGCAACTGGAACTCATCATAATACTTTTATATAAAAAATACAACTTTTATTATTTTTAATTTGCTTGTTGCTCTACCCATCTGCTGGCTACTACTCTCGCTGATCGATCATCTGCCGTTGACCGTTTCCGGTCGGTTGTCCCAGAGTGGTTACCTGCGCTGAGACAATCCGGCCATGACCGATGAATCCCCGATCCACACTGTCCACAAGCGCGTCTGCCATACGTTTCTGAGGCACTGGAAGGCCCACAACAACGCCTATCCCAAGCTGATCAAGATGACGCCGGAAGAGTTGCGGCAGTTCAACATCGTCAATTCCTTCGGCAAGCCCAATGAGCTGTGGGGAGTCCCAATAGAAATCGACCCCAACACCACGGGCGTGATGATTGCGGTCGATGGGACGGAAATGCCTTTAGTTGAAGGCTACTAGTCCACTCTGGGCATCAACACGCCGGCCTCAAAAAAACAAACAAACAAAAATGCTTGCATTATCTAAGCATTTTTGTTCACACTTGCACCATCGCAACAAAAGAAAGGTGGTCGTGAAAATCAGCGAATTCAAGCGGTGGCTTGAAGCGCAGGGGGTCAGAGTCGAGAACGGTACGAATCACTGGAGGCTGTACCACAACGGCAAAGTAAGCACCCTGCCAAGACACCCAAGTAAAGAGCTGAAGGAAGGCACAAGACGCGCAATCCTGAAGCAACTTGGAATCAACTAAGGAGGCAGGTCCGAAGGGGCCTAGCCTGAATTCCTGAGCTTCACGACCACTAGATGGGACACAACATGCAAAAGTACCCTGCCCGCTTCGATCCCGCCGACGAAGGGGGCTACACCGTCACGTTTCGGGATATTCCTGAAGCGATCACCCAGGGCGATGACCTGGCAGAGGCAGAAGCTATGGCGCGGGACGCACTGGTCTCAGCCATGGAGTTCTATTTCGAGGCCGGTCGAGAAGTGCCCGCGCCCAGCAAAGCTCTCAAGGGTGAACACATCGTCGAATTGCCACCGAGCGTTGCCGCCAAGGTTGCCTTGCTGAATGCTCGCTTGGCCACGGGCGCTCGCCCGGCTGATGTGGCGCGTTCTATGGGGTGCAAAGCGCAGGAAATGACGCGCGTCTTTGACCTGCACCACCCCACCAAAATAGACACCGTTGCGGCCGCACTGGCTGCCATGGGGTATGAGCTAGAACTGAATGTCCGGCGAGTGAAGTAGCAAAATGGGTCGACACCTCACAGATTCGCCTGCGCACATCTCTTCGGCTCGCTGGCTGTGGCCGATTGGAGTTGACGGGCTTCTATTGGCCACACTCTGGTACGAACATCTACATCCACGCTCCACGCCATTTCCACTAGGCTCCATATTGGTAACTTTCGTCACTATCAATGCTTGGGTTGCTGGGCTTAGATGGGCCTGGCTTACTTGGCGAGTTCACAAGGTATTTGGTTCATCGATTCGCCACCTTCCATCACCGTTGCCACCAACTACATACCGGCTGGCTAGTGGTTTCGGTGATTTATTGATCCTACTGACTTTACTGTGGACCCGTCAGTTCTGGCTTGCCGCAGCATACGGCCTGTGTGCTCTAGGTGTGCAGATTGCGCACTGCCTGTTAAGTCGTTGGCGCAAAAAACCGAGCGGGCTTAGCACTCTGTAGCACGGTGCACCATACGGCACAGGGGTTTCGTCATTTCAGATGCTCCCTGCAACTAGCCAGGGCGGCGACCAGCTTTACCTCGTATGCCTCGCGGCGGTCGATCTCTGCCAGGGAAGCGCGCAGCAGCACGAAAGGCGGCACTCCGGGTGCCAGAGCCTCAGTGGGCATCACTGGGCGCACTGGCTCAGCCACTTGGCACGGCACGGGCACAGCGATGTTGATTTTTTGAAGCTCAACAGGAGTGGCCTCTTTTGTGGTCGTACACCCCGCTGTCATTGCGCAAACAGCGAACAAATAGATAGCACGCATCATCATTGCGCTCTCCCCTTCAACCATTCATCGCCAAGGTTCTGCATGCTGGCGCAGGCATCTGGTCCCGGCGCGGTCGCCAATGTGCTGTCTGCTCGCTTGTTGAGCGTCTGGGCTTGTGCCGCTGCTTCTGCCAGTGCTGGCGCGGCTTGAGCCTGCTGGGTCGCTGCAGCAGCTGCCACAGCGCCCACACCATCGCTGCAGGCCTGAGCGGTACCGCGCGCCCCATCACGCTCCTGAATCGCATGCCCAGTATTCGCCCGGGCACTGGTGGCTCGGTCGCGCTGGCCGAGGTAGGCCCACCCCAGCACAGCATTGCCTGAGAGGCTGGCCAGCAGCGCCAGCGCGAGAGCTGGCAGCAGTTTGTCGGCCATCATCAGTTGTCCTCTGCTGCAAAAATCAGGTTCTCAGCGCCGCGATTCGTCCAGCCACGCCCGAATGTGTCGAACTTGGCCAAGCTGGCCCAGAACTTGAATCGATAGCCCAGAAATCGCAGCAGCACATCGTTGTGCCCGCGCAGATCCTGCATGCTGTTCAGCGCCGCCTGCGAGCGCGGCCCCCATGCGCCATCGTCGGCCACCAGAACTGCACGCTGCAGGATGCGGATAGCGTTTCCGCGCCCATGGTTGACGGCTGCATCGAACATCTGAAACTTGATGGCAGGGTGTGCTTTGCCGATCACGTCCCAGAAGTCCTCACGGTAGATGGCCTTGGCCTGTTCAACGGTCAGCCCCTTGATGTCGAGATGCGGATAGGTATTGGCAGCGACGCCGAACTTTGTGCCCTTGAGCTCGCCGCGCCCCTGCTTGCCTCCAGTCCAGTTGCCATCGTCTCGCGGATCTGCAGTGAATTTGCCCTCATGACCGATCAGCCGGTCGAATGCTTTATCGAAGTCCATCGCGCACCTCCTGTGCAATTTCATCAATCCCCTTCCCGTCGCGCTTGCGGATTGCATTGAAAGTCCAGCGCACAACTGCCCAGCCAGGCAGGCCGCAGGTAAAGCACAGCCCCAGCAATGCAATCAACCCAAAGTGGCTGTTTGCCCAATGCTGGATGCCCATGTACTGCACAACGGCAGAGCCTCCTGCAACGCTGGCCATCACCGTACTGATGAGCCCCACGGCCCATTCCTTGGGGTCGCGCGGAGTGGTGATGCACATCACGACAACGGCGGCCAGGCCTGCGCCAATGGCACCCAGCCCAGCCAGCCCGCCGATCAATTTCCAGCCGGCCATGCCAGCCGCACCAGTGCTTGTTGTTGGTTCCATAAGTCCCTCCCATTCAGGAATTAAAAAACCGCCTCAAGGGCGGTCAGGTAGAAGATCTGGCAGGTAGTTGCTGGCGCTGCTCTCAAGCCCATCAGGCCACCTTCACATCCACATCGGTCACCACAGCGGCGTCTTGTGCCTCGTGGTTTTCTCGCTCGGCAGCTTGACCAGCCAAAAAGGCTTCTTGGGCGATGCTGTTCATGAGCTGCTGCAGCGTGCCCACGATGCCTGCGGACAGTTCGGGCGTGAGCTTGTTGCCGACGTTGCTCTGCATGATTTCGTTGAGGCGTGGATTGATTTCGGTCATAGAGTTCTCCTTGTTTGATGGTGATGGGTTCAGGCCTCGGCAGGCACTTCAGCGGGCTGCTCGGGTTCGGGTTCGATCCAGGTGATGGCGGCCACGGCCTCGGCAGTCTCGGCAGACTGGATCTGCGCATACAGCGCACGGCTGCGCTGGTGGATCTCATTGAGGTGGGCCAGCATCGCAAAGCCCACGCCGATGATTGCGTCTGCGTCCAGTTGCGCGACGGTGTTGTCTGCCAGCGTCCAGGCAATCGCATAGGGCTGGCCGGCATCGCGGGCGATCTTGGCGGCCAGGCTCGCGCCAATGATCTTGTTGCGGCTTTCTTCGTCACTGTCGAAGCGGCCCACGCCTGCAAGGTCAAAGCCGCCGCATTCCAGTTGATCGCGCTCCGCCTTGATCTCGGACCACTTCAAATCCTTGGCCGTTTCCAGGTCGCCCGCGACTGGATCGAGCACATAGGTCCCGCCAGACAGCAGCCCATCTGCCTGGGCCACTAGGCCGCGCTCCATGGAACCCCAGGGGTCAGCCACATCCAGCACGGCCAGCGGCAGCACCGGGTATTCCTGCCAGCGCAGGTTGAGGTCGTTGGCCGCATCCTCCGGGGATGGGTACATATGGACCTGCAGATGCAGCGACAGACCCACGATTTCCGCCTTGGCAATGCGGTGTGCATTAACAAGACCATTACCAGTAGAAAGAGTTTTAAGAATCGTCATATAACCTCCTGATTAACGTTTGATGGAGAGAATTTCCATATTCATGAAATTAATTTTTCTGGTCATGCTAGTGACAAGGTTCTTCCCAATTGATCGGTAGTAGAAAATCACATTGGGATAAACGTCAGAGTTCACCATTCCCAGAGGGAATGTGAACCAGCTTGGCGGTGGAGCATTGGATCCGTTGGCTGGACGTTCATCTAGAACCAAATAACCAAGGTCTTTGTAGTTCGATCCAGCACCCCACGCGCGCACCAGAATCTCTAGCTTGTAGCCTTCAAGATTTGGCCCCCAGCTATTCAACTGATAGCTTCCGCTGTTAACGACCAAAGAAGTCTGCCCCGGCGGCAAACTCACTTGCCAATATTGCGTAAAGTTATCATTTTGAAATAACTCAACTTCGCTCGGCATCGCAACGTAATTCTGTTCTGAAACAGAATTAGGAGCGAGCTGATTGGTGCCAATCACAGACAGGCGATTAATCACAAGACCGCCGGATTCCGAATAACTCAGATCATTGCCGAACTTAATTGCCTGCGTTGAGCCCGTTGCATTTAAATCAATAAACGTAGTATTGGCTGCGTTCTGGATACGGCCAGCGGTCAAAGTGCCCATATTGGCCGCTACGGCACTCAATGTGGCCACGCTGATCTTGTCGGCCGTCACAGCACCAGCGCTCAGCTTGGCAGCGGTGATCGCGCCGGCAGCGATTTCCGTGGCGGTCACGGCATTGGCCGCGATCTTGCCTGCCGTCACAGCCAGAGCCGCCAGCTTGGTCGCATCGATGGAGCCAGCTGCGATTCGTGCCGCGGCCAACGTGCCGGCAGTGATCTTGTCAGCCGCCAGGTTGCCAATCATCGCGTTGACGATGGCACCGTTCTGAATGGCGGCGGTACCAACAGCAATGGCGTTGGCAGACAGCTTGGCGGCAACGATGGCGCCGTCCACGATCAATTCAGCCGATACCGCACGGCGGATAACCACCGCCGAGAAGCGAGCTGTCGCAGTGGCCGGTGTTGTGACCTTGCGGACAAACACTAGGCGCGCACGTTTTTCAGCGGTGGTCGTGGGGCCGAGCGTGACGGTGAGCGCTGCAGAGGAAGTGCCTGTGTAGTCCTCGCGGATTGCAAGGCGGCGGGTAGCCGTCACCACGCCGGCGGTGCTCACAGAGCCCAGCTCCAGATAGACAGAGCATGCGATGCCAGCATTGGCGACACTGACATTAGCCACCAGGGCGACAGAGAACTCGCGCGCTGTCTCCATCTGGAACCAGCCGCTCACGACTTCGGTGTTGGTCGAAGATGAGGCCGTGCCCGTCAAATTCAGGTAGCGGAACCCGTAACCAGCACCAGATGCGGTAGGGATGGTGTACGGGCCGTCGCCCGAGTAAAAGTCAGGATCGGCCAGGTCAGGGTCTGGAAAGATGTTTGACGTATCCGTCAGAGTCATCTTTGTGGCCGTGATGGCCCCAGCTGCGATCTGCGCCGCATTGACCGCGCCTGCAGCAATCTTGGCCGTGGTGATGGCGTTGGCCGCGATTTCATTGGCCGTCACCGCATTCGTGGCGATCTTGTCCGTGGTCACGGCGCTGGCCGCGATCTTGACGGCCGTGATCGCGTTGGTAGCAATCTCCGTCGCCGTGATGGCTCCAGCCGCCACCTTGGCTGTGGTCACAGATCCGGCCCCCAGCTCTGCCGCAGTGATAGTGCCTGCAGCGATCTGAGCCGCCGTGATGGCATTGGCCGCGATCTTGGCCGTGGTGATGGCACCAGAGGCAATCTCTGCCGCCGTGATCGTGCCAGCCGCGATCTGCGTCGCCGTGACTGCATTGGCCGCGATCTTTGCCGTGGTCACGGAATTGGCCGCCAGCTCGGTGGCAGTGATCGCGCCTGCAGAGATCTGGGCCGCAGTGATGGCCTTGGCTGCGATCTTGTCCGCAGTGATGGTGCCAGAGGCGATCTCTGCCGCCGTGATCGTTCCAGCCGCGATCTGCGTGGCCGTGACCGCGTTTGCGGCGATCTTTGCCGTGGTCACGGAATTGGCCGCCAGCTCGGTGGCAGTGATCGCGTTGGCTGCAATCTGGGCTGCTGTGATGGCCTTGGCTGCGATCTTGACCGCGGTGATAGCACCAGAGGCAATCTCTGCCGCCGTGATTGTGCCAGCCGCGATTTGCGTGGCCGTGACCGCGTTTGCGGCGATCTTGCCTGCCGTCACGGAGTTCGCGCCGAGTTCGGTGGAGGTGATCGAACCGGCTGCGATTTCAGCAGCAGTAATGGTTTTGGCAGCGATCTTCGCAGCGGTGATTGCGCCGTCTACGATCAGCTCACCTCGAGACATCTCCACGACTCGCACGCCGCCCCACAGCATTTCAACAACCGGAGCCGCTCCGCTGTAGTTCAGGAACGTACCAACAGCGAAATACGCAGCCTTTGGTGGGAAGCCTGCCGAGCCTTCTGGGCCGACGGTCACTGTATGACGTGTCCAACTCGTAGCTGTACCGGCTCCCGTAACGGCAGGGAAGTAGTAGTTGCCAGATGAAGAGTTGTACCCAGGCCAGTTCAGCGCGGGAGCGTCTGCACTCTTCAGCTCATTGCCATTTATGTCGTAGAACCGGATTGTCGCGAAGCCACGGTTTGGCGTAGCCGCAAGTGCGAGATACCAAGTCTCAAACAGGTACGTCTTGCTGGTGTCAATCGGTGTGCGGGTTCCGAACGACAACAGATTGGCGTTAACGGTAGCGGACAGAACGAACGGCCCCGGAGAACCGGCTACGTTTTTACGCGTGAAGTTGGCATAGCTCCAAAGATCCGCGTCTTGGAAGAACGGGTCAACGTTGACCGTATCCGTAGACGTCACGACCAACTTGTTAGCAGTCACAGCGCCTGCAGCAAGCTCTCCCGTCGTCACCGCTCCAGCAGCGATCTTGGCCGTAGTCACAGCGTTCGTCGCGATCTCATTAGCAGTAACTGCATTGGCCGCGATCTTTCCTGCAGTAATCGCGCCGGCGGCGATTTCCGTGGCGGTCACCGCATTGGCGGCGATCTTGCCCGCCGTCACAGCCCCTGCAGCGATCTGGCTGGCCGATACGGCACCCGCAGCGATTTTGGGCGTGCTGATGGCCCCGTCCGTGATCTGCGTGCCCGTGATCTGGCCCGTGAGCTTGGACGCACTGATGGCCGCCAGTTGCGCATCGGTCAGTTGCCCGGTCACATCGCCAGCGGCAGTAGCTACCGTGTAGACGGTACCGTTCCAGCGATAGAGCTTGCCACCGAACACAATGGCGCTAGTGGTCTTGACCGTGGGCAAGGTTGCACCCGACACGATGCCCACCGGCTCGATGCCACTGGCGAACTTGGTAGCATCCACCGCAGATGCAGCAATCTTGTCAGCCGTCACGGCATTGCTGGCCAGCTTGCCCGCCTGCACTGCCCCATCAGCAATCTTGGAGACGGTGACGGCGTTGTCGGCCACCTTGGCAGCCGTCACGGCCAGGTTGGCGAGATGCGTCTCGCGCACGGCCCCGGCCGCAATCTTGCCGGCCTGCACCGCGCCATCGGCAATCTTGGAGACAGTGACGGCGTTGTCGGCCACCTTGGCGGCCGTGACGGCCAAGTTGGCGAGATGCGTCTCGCCCACGGCACCCGCGGCGATCTTGCCCGCCTGCACTGCGCAATCGGCAATCTTGGAGACGGTAACGGCGTTGTCGGCCACCTTGGCAGCCGTCACGGCTAGGTTTGCGAGATGCGTCTCGCCCACGGCACCGGCCGCAATCTTGCCCGCGTCCACGGCGCCGGCCGCGATCTTGGAGACGGTCACCGCGTTGTCGGCCAGCTGAGCCGAGCTGATCTGCCCGGTGAGGTCTGCGGTCGGCACGGCCGCTGTGTATGCGGTACCGTTCCAGCGATAGAGCTTGCCGCCAAACACCACGGTGCTGGTGGTCTTGACCGTGGGCAGCGAACCACCCGACACAATGCCCACCGGCTCGATGCCACTGGCGAACTTGGTAGCGTCCACAGCCTTCTCGGCCAGCTTGGAAGCGTTGACTGCTCCATCCGCCAGATTGCCAGCCTCGACAATCAAATCGCCCAGGTCGCTATTGCCCACCTTACCAACAGTCAGAGTGACCGGCGCAGAAGGCTGCTCGGACTCCACGCCGTCCAGGGTTTTCCACTTCGCCCAAAAGCGATAGGTCTTGCCCAGCTCGACTGCGGCCGTTGCCACATGCTCAGGGCTGGCCACCGCCAGGCGGGCAGCGCCAAATGCGGGGTTGGGCGTGGCCGTTGTGACTTCCGCCACATAGAAATTCGTGGTGGCGTGCCCGTGGCCCATTTCATAGCTGGGCAGATCTGTCTGCAGAGTGGCTGTGGTCAAGGCAGCCATTGCAGCAAAGCCGGTGGGCGTGGGCGGTGGCGTCAGGTCGGGAGCTACATCGGCCACGTTGTGCAACAGTTGGCCACGCCAGATGAGCATGCCCTCAGAAAGCACCCCGGAGCGGCTGCGGGCACGCAGCGCAAATGTCCACAGGCCGGCTTCGGGCTTGGTGCTCTCGAAACTATTGGTGTAGTAGCCGCCATCGTCCAGCGGGCGCATCTGCTGCCAGTCAATGTTGACGGGCGAGCCGAGGATGTAGCGGATCTCGGCGCCAGCAAGATCGGCAGGCGGTCTTTGCGTGGTGTAAGCGAAGCTGTACTGTCGCATTCCGCTGTCCGCCTCAGACACCATGAAGGTGTCGTAGTTGCGAGGCGGCGAGGCCTTCGCGGCCACGGGCGTGGCGGCGCTGTAGCCCCAAGCGCTCACGGTGTCGATGGCGGAAATCGCACGCACGCGCACCAGGTAGTCACCGGTATATGCGTTCGGGACGTCAACCGCGGTCAGCGCCGTGCGCGGCATGCGCACCCAGTCTGACTGCGAGCGGGACCACTCCACATCATAGAAAGCAGCGCCAGCAACAGCCCTCCATGAGGCCGTGACAGTAGTGCTGACCGTGCCATCCGCCGCTGTGACACTGTGCGCTCCCACGGTCACGCCGATGGGCGTTGGCAGCACCTGGGCAGGTACTACGGACACAGGGCGCTCGGGCAGCAACGCGCCCTGGTCGATGGAGGCAAACTTGCCGGGCTCGTGCTGAATGGCCGACACATCGAACGTCAGGCCCGGGCCAGTACCCTCTGTGACCGACAGCACGGTAAAAAGCTGCGTGGCCACATCGGCAGTGCTGATGGCCCAGCTGCTCTCTGCCACAGGCGCTGCATCAAACGCGGGATTGACGCTCACATGCTGGGTGCCGCCAATCATTTCCAGAAAGGCGATGCGGCGAGACTGAGCCACCCCCGAGGGCAGCATCACAGTGATGGAGTCACCCGCCTGGGCCGTCACAGGGGCGTCCAGCGCTACCTTGGCAGCCGTCGCACTCTTGACCAAACCGCCCATGCGGCGGCCAGCAAATGCACTATCGGCAATCTCGATGACCTGGCCAGGCGAGCACAGATTTCCCTTGAGCCCCAGCGAGAATGACACCGAGCGGGTCTCGCGCTGGGCGGTCAGCACCGCCCACTGGCCCACACGCAATGCCTGAGCTTCGCTGGTGCAGCCAAAGGCGGAGATCTCCACCTTGCGGATGCCGTAGCGGGCCACGGCTGCATCGTCCTGGTAGTAGACGACCTTCTGACGGCCAAAGTCCGTCATATCGTTGTACGACACCAGGGCCACCGTGTGGCGGTCCTTCAAGCGGCTACCACTGTACGAGAAGCGGCCATCGATTACATCACCCTGGTTGTAGGTGACAGCAGGATCGCGCGGCATGTCCGCCACGGGCACAGCAGCGCCAGCAGCCCAATACACCATGCCCCGGAAAATGCTGCACAGATCCTGCAGCACGCGTGTGGCATCACCTCGGCTCTGCAGATAGGCATTGCAGGTAAAACGTGGCTCCACCCCGCCACGGCCATTGGAGACCATGCCGTCGCAATAGACGCCAATCTGGTACAGGGACCATTTGTTGATCCAGCCAGCCGGAATGCGCTTACCCAGGCCATAGCGGTCATTGGTGGCCAGGTCGTAGAACACCCATGCCGGGTTGTTGCTGTAGGCGCTCTTGAATGTGCCGTCCCAGATCCCCGCATAGGTGCGCATCACCGGGTCATAGTTGCTCGGCACGCGGATGATCCGGCCACGGCAGTGATAGGCGCGTGTGGGCACGCTGTCGCGAAACTGACTGGCATCCACCTGCAGGCCGACCAGGGCCGACATGGGGTAGCGCAGTTTGGCGTCGATCACCTCAGTGATGCTCTCGATCACCGTGGTATCTGCCACCGTGTTGCTGTTCGCATTGGGCGTGACGCGGCGAACGCGCAGCGTCCAGTTGGTCACGGCCGTGGGCAGGTCAATACGATGCGTGCGGCGATATTGCTGCGTGGTCTTACCGGTGAAGGCTGCAGCCAGCACCTGCACCCAGGCGCCGCCATCGGTCTGCAGGTCAATCGCGTAGTTGACTGTATAGCCGCTGATGTCGCCGTTTTCGGTGTTGGCCTTGGACAGGCCATCCACGCCCAGCGTGACACGCACGGCCGATAGGTTGCGATTGAGAATGGAGCGCACCCAAGGCGTAGCCGCCTTGAGCTCCACGCCCACGGCCACAGGAGATTCCGCTGAGGGGAAGCCTGGGATGGGGTCTTGCGTCTGAAAGCCAGCACGAAAGTCTGCTGTCACGCCCGCAAAGTTGAAACTACCGTCTACGTTCTGCAGTGGGGTGTTGTTCAGATAGATGGACTGCAGGCCATTGACCAGGCCGGCAATCTCGCCTTCGCTCAGCAGATCAAGCACGCGGGCGTAGCTGGTGCTGTGCAGGCTGTCAGCTGCCTCCACAGGCTGACGCGCACCACCGCCACCGCCCTTGCCCTTGTAGCCGCGCAGGGACCAGCCGCCGCGCACAGGGCGAGGCTGCACTACTTCAAAAGCGTTCATTGTTGGTCTTGGGAGTAAATGCCCGCGCTGACAGTCGCGGAGCCAATAATCAATTCGCCGTACAGCAGCGGCACGGGGTTGCCCTGGGCGGTGGTGTTCACCGGCCCATTGAAGTTGTAGGAAGCGCCGTTTTCCGGACCGTCCTTGGCACTCAGGCCACGTTGTTGCGGGCTCAGCAGCTGGGCCACGCCGCCCAGCATCATTGCAGCGCCCATACCCGACAGCGCGCTGCTGGTGGCCACCAGTGCATTGATGGCATCAAAGCCCAAAGCGCCGGCCATATTGCCCACCACGGGCGCGATGTACGGCGCTGCGAAAAACAGGGCTGCGCCTAGCACCACCTGAAACAGACCGCCGCGCTTTGCACCCTGCACCACAGGAGCGATGCGAATGTCATCGCCGCCGGCGGGATCGCACAGCCGGTCTTCGGACAGATTGCGCTTTCCCAGAAAGCAGGCATAGCCCACGCCACGGCTCTGGCTGGTCATCATTTCGCGCTCGAAGCCAGGCAGCAGCACGGCCAGGGCCTGCACGGCCTCGGCGCAGCTGGCCACGGCCAAGCGGTGCATGCGCCCGTACTGAGCGCCCAGGCGGCCATAGAGCCGCACTGTGCGCAGCGGTTGGTCGTCGGTGTAGGTCATGCCTTGAAGTCCTTGTGTCGAATCACGGCGCGCGTGATCTCTTGCCAGTAACCGCCGTACACCACACGCTCAGACAAGCGCCCATAGAGGTGATGCAGCATGGCGTTCGGTACCGGGTGCAGGTCGGGCGCCTCGACTAGATGGCGCTGGTCCAGATAGATGCCGGCATGGTTGGCCACCGGCGAGCTCACCGCCATCAGCACCACATCACCGGCCTGGATGGCGTCACCCTCGGGAATACGCTCGAAGCCGGCCAGGCCGAATTGCTGCATGTACAAGTCCTGGCCGTTGTTCCACCAGTCGTCAGCGCGCTCGAAGTCAGGCAACTCAATGCCAGCCTCCCTGCCGTACCAATCACGGATCAGCGTGTAGCAGTCCAGGACGCCATGGAAAAACTGGCGGCCCAGAAGCGGCGCACGCCAGCCGCACGGAGCGAACTGATACACATCGTCCACCGCGCCCTCGCGCACGCTCACGATCAGCCAGGGCACGCCCGAGGCCTCGCATGCGGCCATGTCGGCCTCGCTGGGCGTTGCCGGGGCGTCGGGGTGGCTATGCACCACGGCCAGCACCTGACCGGCATCCTCGGCTTCGGCCCAGGCCTCGGCGCTCATGCGGAACTGCCCTGTACTGGCTTCGAGGTTCGTGCATGGCCGGTACTCCTCGTGCCGGCCAATGGCCACGATCAGACCGCAGCACTCGCGCGGGTACTCGGCCAGGGCATGGGCCTGGATGGCCGACATGGTTTTCTTGTGCAGCATGGTCAATACCCCCGCAGTGCATCGGCGCCAGGAAAGGCGCCGAAATTGATGGGCTGCCACTCGCCAAAGCGCCTTTTGCAGTCGCTCACACGGCCACCGCATTTGTCCTGCGTGGGATCTGCGACAGGATTGCCGTCACGGTCAAACATGGCCGAGCCGGTGTAAGCGCAGTACGGGCCTCGGTAGCCACCAATGGAAAGCCAGCCGCAGATGCTGGCCTGGATCTGGCGTGCTGGCAGTTGCTCGCCGTCAAAGTCGAGAGCCGAGCGCAACTCGAATTCGACGGTTTCCTTGTCCTCTGCCGTTTTGGCTTCAATCAGCCAGATCTCCGGAGGCAGCTCCTCGAGCGGGTCGGCTGTCGGGTTGCCGCCTGGAAAGTTGGCTGCGTCCAGGTACTTACTCAGGGTGCTGCGCCGGATGACGCGCGCGCCCACCAGGTCGCCCAGCGCCAGGCACAGCGCCGAGATGACGCCCGGCAGCGGGTTGCCCTGCTCGTCCTGGCCAATGTTGCCAACGCGCAAGGTCGGTGCCGGTTGGGTACCAACCCCAGTACGCGCAAAGCCTTCGGCCTCGATGGCCCAGGGGCCGTACTCGTTGCCCTGCCACCAGATGGGGCCGGCCTGGGGGTAGCCATGGAAGCGCAGATGCTCGCCGCCAATCTGTGTGGCGTCCAGCTCGAACAGGTAGACCCGGTCGCCTGGGGTAAGGCCTTGAATGTCAGCTGTAATCATGTGAAGTCCAGAAACGACAAAGCCCGCACAAGGCGGGCTGGTGGCGGATAACAATTGCCGCTATGGCTGGTTGAACTCGGTAAAAGTCACCGACAGCGTGTAGCTCTTGAGTGGCCCTCTACCCCCATGAGGGGTTATCTGATAGTCGCCAGCCAGGTAGTGACCAGGATCTCCAAGGGGAGGTGTCCAGGTAAAAGACCGCGCACCCGCATGTCGATCGAGAAAATCTCTGATCGGCTTGATCTGCCCAGCACGACCGCGAAACTCCAACGGCCACGACTGTTTACGGGGGTTGATGCCATCCCCCGCTACCTGAGCGTATCCATCACCAAATTGCGCTCGCAAAGTCCGATGCGATACCGTCCCTTTCGGCTCAGACAACGGCCGCCATCCAAAGATCTCAGGCATTTAGGCCCTCCCATTTCGCTGCGACCAAAGCAGGCCCCCTGGTCGCATTTCCTGAGCAATGCGCTCGCGCACGGCATTGCCGACGATCTTGCCCAGCTGCGCCATGGAGGATTCCGAATTACCTGCAGCTGTGGCCGACACCTGGGCCTGTCCAGAAGACTGGACATTGACATCCACGTCGATGATCACAGTCCCCGCAGAGGAACCCACCAGACCTGCGCCAGCACCAAAGGCTTGCCCTCCCACCAGGCCTCCGTCTGAATAGCCCTGGGGTTTTCCATTGAGGCGGTTGAGCATGCTTAGGCCGAGGCGCTTGGTGTTCTCGGCATTGATCACGAACTCGCCCTTGTGGACGATGCCCGCCGGCTCCAGCTTTCCACCATCGCCGGTATAGCCACCGTCATCGAAGCCAAGCACGCTGCGCACCGCCCCACCCAACGACACGATGCCCTTGCTGAAGGCGGTGCGTGCCTCCATCATTGCCAGCGTCCGGAGCAGGTCGCCAAGTGACGCCTTCCCATTCACCACCAGGTTCGCCAAGTTTTCGGCAACACCGTTCAGCGCAGTAGTCCATACATCTGCGGTTTGGCGCGCTGTATTCGCAGCGATGTCCGCGAAGTTTTGCCAGGCGACACTCGCACCCAGTTGCCACCGCTCCTGCAGCAGGTCCAACTGCTGATAGGTTTGGTCATACACCTGGATCTCCCGCTCCTTCTCGACCTGGAGTTCCTGTAGTCGGCGCTCAATCTGTTGTCGCTGCTCAACACTTAGACCAGGGGTAAACATTTGCCGATCTTCGAGTCGGCGCTGTTCTGCCAGATACTGGTCCTCGATCTGCCATTTACCCTGTGCGCGCCCGCGCTCTTTATCCCCCATCCAGGCTCCAGCGATGGTGCGCTCTTGCTCCTTATCGAGTTGCTCGATGTAGCGCTGATGGGTCTTTGTCAGCGATTCAAGCGCGGCCTTCTGGCGCTCCATCGCCATGGAAGCATCCTGATCGACTGCGGCCAACTTGTTTTCGCCCTCCATCACCTTGACGCTGAGGCGCCCCCTCACATCAACCAATTGCTTGCGGACCTCTAAGGCCTCCTTCCCCTTTACTTTCTCCTGCTCCAACCGATCAATCTGAGCCTGCAGGGCCTTTTGCTCTGTCCCATTGGCTTGAACAATCAGCTCGCGCTTGCGGCTGTAGAAATCCTGCTCGCTAATCAATCCGGCCTGCCGGCGTAACTCCACAGCGCGCTGCTGCTGGTCAATGGTCGCCAGCTCATCACGCATTTGCTGCTGGATCTCTGAAAGGTCAAGGCGACGGGAAGCAGGCGCTGTGCTGCCACCCTTCTTCTCCTTCTCCTCATACTTCTTATTGATGCCGGCAACGAGCAAGTCATACTGCTTCTGAGCCTCTGCGCTGGTCTTTACTGCCTCTCCGTATTTCTTCTCAGCGGCAGCCAACTCAAGGCGCTTCTGCGTCTGCTTGTCATAGTGCTTGCTGGCTTCTGCGCTCAGATTGATAAGTGCCTGCTCACGTTCACGAGAACCTTGCACATAAGTGTTGGCCGACTCGGAGAGACCCAACATCTCGCGCGCCTTGTCGAGCCTTTTCTGACGGGTCTTGAGGCCCTTGGCATAGCTGCCTGTGCTCTCGGTCACAGAGTTGGTCGGGCCTCGCTCCTGGTAGTCATTGACCTCCTTCTGCAGCCGCTCCACCACAGCATGCATGCCCTCCTGGCGGCCGAGCGACTTGATCATGTCGATCACTTCGGCGCCCACATTCCGAATGGCAATCCATCCCTTCTCCACCAGGCCCAAATTGGCGGTGATCGTGCTGGTAGCGCCGGCAATGGCCGAATCGTAGGCGTCCTGGGCCACGCGGGCTGCATCCGTCTCACGCCCCACTTCCTGCAACGACTTGATCTGCTCAAAGGTTGCCGACGTCAGGAAGTCCATTTGCTTGTTCAGCTCAAGCACCGCCTTGACGGGGTCTTCGCCCAACTTCTTGAAGTCCTTGGCCACCTCCTCCACGGATTGCCCGGTGGCACGCTCCCACTCAATCGCTGTCGTGGTGTAGCGCTGCAGGCGTTCAGCACCAACGCCAGCATTCGCTGCAAATGTGACCAGGGCCTCGGCCGCTTTGGCCTGGGTAATACCTGCCACGTTATCCATGGCGGCCGACATGTCTACCAGTTGCTGGACGCTGGTACCGGCCTGGTTGCCAGTCTTTTGCAGCACGACCAGGAATGCATGGGCTTCTTTGGCGCCTGAGTACAGGCCGTACGCCAGTACGCCAGCTGCTGCGGCCGCAAGCGTGAACGGGTTCACCATCCCCAGCACATAACCGCCCAGTGCCTTGGCGGCCTCACCCGCCCCACCAAACATGGACATCAGCTGAGAGCCCTGCTGCAGGAATACCGTCATGGCGTTCTGCCCGCCCTGCAGCGACACGATGATGTCTTGGAACTGCGCAGGAACACCACGCATCGCAGCAGAGTGAGCGCGGTCACTCATGACATATTGGCCGGGCTGGCTCAGGCGCTTTTGCGCTGCCTCGGCCTGGCGCAGTTGGTCGATATAAGGCTTGAGCACATCACCCGAGATACCGCGCTGCTTGGCCAGAATCTCGTAGTACTCCGAGCCGGCCTTGCCACCCGACTGCATGGCCACCGTGGCGCGCTGGATGCTGCCGACCATGTTCTTCTCGGCCCGAGACATGGCGACTGCAGCCTGCTGCGGCTGTGTCTCCAGGGGCTTGAGACCCTGTGCAGCCTTTTGGCCTGCAGCCTCCACGCCTGCGGCCATGCCCTTGGCTGCCGCCACAGCGTCAACGGCACCCTCGCGCACACCCGTGGCGTCCAGCGAGGCCTCAATCTGGACTTTACGGCGGTCGGTATCGCTCATTTTTCAGCCTCAGCATAGATTTCTTGAAGTGCGGCAGCCTCCATGACGCGAACCTCGGCGCGCAGCCGGTCGTGGTCTTCATGGGGGATTTCGCGGGCGCGAAGTTCATCGGCCAGCACGCCGTAGTCCAGCCCCACCACGCCGCCGGCGCCGACGCGCCACTGCGTCTGCAGGGCATCGAACAGGCACCAGGCAGTCCAGTTTTCGGGCCAGACCTGGACACTGAACATGTCGGCGTACTGGCTCACCGGCAGCCCCCATTCCTTGAGGTACTGGGCATCCGGGAGCTGCATGTATCGCGCACGCGCTGCCGCAATCAGTTTCCCAAGCGGCCCTCCATGCACAGCTGCTTGTAGGTGTTCATCACGGCCTGGACTGCGGCTGGCAACTCAGTTGCCAACTGGATGCAGTTGTCCAAGGTGAAGGGCACATCCAGCCCCCAATCCTGTAGACACCCATGGATGTACTGCCCATTGAGTTGCACCACTCCGCGCTGCTGCTGAGTGGAGGGCTGGCCTGCAGTGGCATCAAAGGCGGGAGCCTCAGCCGCGAAAATACCGTCCAGGAACGCGCCGAATTCCACACGATCACGGTAGCGGAAGGTCACGGGCAGCAGACCCTCCGTCCCATCCAGCATGGCGATCTTGAGCGAGTGAACGATGCCCTTGGGCCGCTGGCCCAGCACGATCTGGCGTGCAATCTGTTCGCTCATGCTCAAGCAGCCTTAGGCAGGTTGGTCGGAGCGCCACGCAGCAGCACCGTGGACTTGGTGGTCTGCTCGTTGCCCTTTTCTGTGCTGGGCACATCGTCGTAGGCCAACTCGCCCACGTAGTAACTGGCGGAGCCGTCCTTGAACTGCAGACGGTGCACTGAATCCAAGCCGTTACATGCCTGCAGAGCGGCGCGAGCCACTCCATCCTGCTTCCAGCTGATGGTGTATTCCAGGCGTCGCGCCGAGCGGCCCTGGCTGAATTCCTGCTCGTCTTCAACGTCCAGATAGCTGCTGCTGCCAGTCTTGAGCTCACCACCGCTCAGCGCGAAGCTGGGGATATAGGGCAGGCGCTGCCATTCGTTGGCAACCAGAGGGATCAGCGATACCTCTCCACCCATCGGAAATTTTGTGAGATCGCTGGTATCAACACCATCCAGAGTCACGCTGTCGGCCGTCACGGCCTTGACGCGGGCAACGCGGCCCTCCAGTTCAGGGTAGTCCTCGCTGGTGATGACCACCACAGCCTTGACAGCCAGAGTGTTCGCCACCGTCACCACTGCGTGCGCGGCATTGGACATTGCACCAGGAGCCAAGGCGGTAAGAGCGGCGGTGTACAGATAGAGTTTTGCCCCATCGGGCAGAGGAACTTTGCGCATGGTTGTGCCCCTTTCAGGCAAAGAAAAACCCGCCAGGTTTCCCATGGCGGGTTGTGCAGCCCTCTCGGGCAAACGAAACCACTCAGCGAGCGGTCAATCAATTAAATTTGAACTATTCGCAATAGCCCTCGATAAATGCATCAGGGCCCGGCTCCGTAGCCAAATATGGCCGCCCTCCAGAATCGGAAGCGAACATAACGAATCCAGAGTAAGCGCCATAGCTATTCTTGCTATTCACCTCTCCGCACAGCTTGCTAGTTGCGAGGGTCCAACCGCCCGTCAGCTTTTCATTTCTGAACTTAACCGAATCAGGGTCTTTCATACCAGAGGCCACGAGCTGACGATGCTGGTGTACCAGGTAGCTTGTGTACAGATAGAAGCCCACCGCCAATATCAAAAAAGACAGCCCGGTCACTTTCAGAATATTTCTCACATTCCCTCCAAACTCAATTTGTGGAAATGCTACCAAAGCTTCAGTAATGCACGAGCAGATCCTGGTCTGCCGAAAATAGATTCATATCGTGGTCGAAGTCATCGCGGAGGTTTCCGACTGGCCGAATGGTCAGTTCTGGGTGCTGACGTAGCGCGCTCACCAGTTGGGGCATCAGCCGCTTTGGTTCCAGAATATCTGCACTAAAAATCCGAATCTGCACATCGGCGGCGTCTACCTGAGAATCCTCGTTGTCCAGGTATTCGCTGGTATCGCCACCAAAGCGCTGCCAGATCACATAAGGCGTTTGCGCGTTGGCCGGGGCCACTGTGCCGTAGCAGCTCGGGATTACGGCCGCAATGGCTGCGTGTAGAGCTTCGTCCATCACTTCACCCTTTCCAAGGCTTGCCAAAGCACATCAGCCGAGGCCAGCACAGCAGCCGGCTCCGCGCGCAGCGAGCCGCGCATGAATGCCTTGCCCGGGATGTAGACCGGCCCACCCGGGCGGGGCAAATAGTACGCATCCTTCTCGGCCTGACTGGCTCTGCGCCGCGGCTTCTTCTTGCCGGCACTCTCCGGCCGCGCCAGCGTCACCCAGCCCTTTCGGGTCATCACCACCTGGTAGCGCTGCCAAAAGCCGTTCTCCAGCAGATGGCCGTGCGGCGCGGTCTTGGCATTCCAGCTGATGTGATATTCAGCAACGCCCTGACCGCTGTTCTCAGGTGAGAAGGCCTGATAAATAGCCTTGCCCAGGTTCCCCGAGAGCTTCTTGATTCTGGCGACGTTGATCTTGGCTGTGTCGTAGAACACCTGGGCGGCAGCCTGTGCCGCAGGCCGCACCGCCTCTTCGGCTGCATCTCCCAGATCATCAAAGAGCGATTCGAGGCCTGAAAGATCGATAGAGGCAATAAGTGAATTGCTCCCCCTAGCCATTGGTCACCTCACACACCAGATCCACATACTCGCGGCGCTGCCGCTCTGGCAAAACGGCCTTGATGCTGTATTCCACGCCTGCACAGACCACACGCATATCAGCCTTGATGTCAGTGCGCCATCGAATTCGGATACTGGCTTGAGCTTTGCTGGCCACCTGCCCTGCACGCACGGTTTCGCTGCCCGATGCAAAGCGAATGTTTGCCCAGACCTTTGCAACCTCTTCCCAGTTGTTCGATAGCTGGCCAAGCCCGCCGCCAGGCAAGCGGCGCTGGATGTGGATACGGTCTCGAAGACTTCCTGCGTCCATGGTCAAAACCCCGGTTGCACGTTGATGCTGGACAAGAGAGCGGCGCTGATGTGAGGAGGAGCCTTCGCCCCTTCGCGCCGCCCCATCAGCTCACGATTGGCATAGAGCCAGGCGACAACCAGCAGCATCCAGGCGCGCACGCCGGCGTGCACCGCGATGTCGATACCCGCTGTGTATGTGATTTGCGCTGCCATACCTGCACACCCAGATGCTTGAACCAAGGTGAGCCGGCCAGTCTGCGCAACGACAAAAGGCACAGCGTCGCCATTGACAGTGACAGCCTCCACCTCAATCACGCAGCCGCGGGCGAGCACAGAATTGCTTGCCTCACTGACCTGCTCGATATAGCGCCCCTTGCGGATGGCCGCGCCACTGACCTCCTCAGCCAACGCGCGTGCGGCCGGGATAAGGATGCCTTCAAAGTAGCCATCCTCATCGTCACCATCCACTCGGCATTGCAGCTTCACCTCGGCAAGTGTCAAAGGCTCATCGCCAAGGTACTGGGCAATCATGCCTTGGCGCTCTTGGGTGCTTTGCCTGCTGGCTTGGACTGTGGCTCGGAAGCCTGGGGCGCTTGCTGCGCTTCCGCCGCAGGGGCCTGCTCGGGCGCCGGCTCCTGCAATTGCTGCTCAGCAGCAGCGTCAACGTGGGCAGGCTGGAGACCATCCAGCTCTTGCTCAACTTGGTCTGCATCGGGTTCGGCATCAGGCCTGGCCACACCCAGATCCTTCAGGTGCTGGGCGGCGTCCGCATCAAAGCCCGCACGATCGCCTTTGGCGTAAGCCCCGAAGGGTTTGATGAACAGCACGACTACTTTTTCCATTACTCACTCCTTGAACGCTCCGGCCAGCGGCCAGAGCAGGTCAACACGAGGCGGGCTTAGCCGAAGCTGGAGCCCCACTGCACATCCTTGAGCACCACGATGGATTCGACGTGGCGGGGCCCAAAGTCGTGCTTGGCGATCACGCGGATCAGCGTCTGATCGCGCTGGAAGGCGGAAATCACATTGCCCTGGCCGTCCTTGTAGGTGGCCTCCTTGGAGTAATCGATCACCAGACCTTCGTCTTCACCGATGAAGCAATCGCCGAAGTCAGCCAGGTACAGCTCCGAACCGTTGGAATCCGCCCCGACGGTCAGGTTGGCGGGGATCTGCGTGGTGAATGCCACCGCATAGCCCTTGAGGAAGCCGTTATCAAGCTCCGGGTAGGCCTTGTTACCGTTGCCATCACGAATAGAAGCCAGGAAGCGGAAGGTGCGTGGGTTCATGACCCAACCGACGCTAGTCATGTTGGCGTTGGCGTTCTCCAGGCGGAACAGCATCTTGTTCAGGTCCGCATCCACCTGTGCCAATGTGGGCGTGGCCGAGGTCGGTGCGAACACATTGGCAGCCAAGGCCCAATGGCGCAGGCCCTTGGGCGTGTTGGAGGTGCCGTCGTCGCGCAGGAAGGCCTTATCTTCGCGAGCCGCCAGCGCACTGGTCAGGTCACCCACCACGATGGCGTCCACATTCGGGTTGGCCGAAGAGTTGGCCAACAGGTCATTGCTGATAGGCACCAGGGCCGCCAGCTTCTTGCCCGACAGCTTCAGATCGTCGAACTCGCCCTGGGTTGCCGGCACATCGGAATCAGAGCCGATATAGCCAACCACAGCACCACCTTTGAGGCGCGGGATGGTCATATTGCCGTTATTCAGAGGCAAGGGACGCGCGCCCAGCTTGCGCACCGTGGACTTGGGGCGCAGCAGCTCGATCACCTCGCTGGACAGATTGGTAGGCACCAACACGCCGCCGGCAGCCGAGGTCAGCGTATTCAGCGAAGCTGCAATGTGCTCGCCGTAGCCGCGCTCAATGGCAAGCTGCGCCGCAGCCTGGCGATTGCCTTGGGCAGCGGCCAGAGCCACCACCATTTTCGCCATGCCGGCGCCAGGTGCTTCGGGCTGCTTGGGCTGGGCAGGCACGGTCTTGGTTGCAGTCACATCCGCGGCGGCAGAGACAGGCACTGCGGCCGCAGCGTTCATGCGCTCGGCAGACTCCAGGCGTGCGATCTGGCCGGACATGGCCTCGAACTGCGCCTGCAACTCACCAAACTCGGCCTGCTGCTCGGCAGTCAGAGAGCCGTTTTCGGCCTCGAGCTTGGCCAAGGCTTGCACGCGGTCGTTGATCTTGGCGCGCTCGCTACGGATTTCATGGATTCTGGACATAACGTCTCTTTCAATAAAAAAACCCGCTCAAGGCGGGTTCAGTGATGCCCATGGCGGGCGCGAACAAACCACCCGGGCCCAAACCCAAGCGGCAGAAAGTAAAAAACCCGCCGTGGCGGGTTTTGCATTGATATGGAGCGCTATCCGGTCAGGCGACTTCCTTGCGCTCGCCAAGCAGCGGTATCACGGTGCGTGACCACTTCATCTGGGTCACCGAGACACCGCTACCGTGCTTCTTGCCTGTGTCAAACAGGCGGCAGAAGTCCTTGCCAGCATCGGTAGCCTCCCATTTTTCGCCCAGCTTCATCTGCAGCCCGGCCTCAGCCAGCAGCAGATTGGTGCCACGCGCGCTGGCACCAATGACTTTGCCCAGCTCTGTCGGCGTGTACCACTGGCCCTCCTGGCTCTCCGCCTCCAGGTGCGTGTGCCCCAATTGCTGCATCAGATTGATGCTGGTCATCTGATAGATGGCCTGATTCGCACTGATTGCGGCCGCATTCTTGTCGCATCCCAGCAGACGGGCAACGCGAACCAGCGGCGCAAATGCCCGGGCAGCGTCAGCAGTTGCCTTGAGTGGCGTCGTGGCAACCTTGGTTGTATAGCTGCCAGTCTTTCGGATGCTCGGCAGCACTTCGGCGCGCACCCACTTTTGGAACGGCTTAGCCTCAGGCTTAGAGCTACCCAGGATTGCGTCATAAAGTCCAGACTCTGTGATGATCGTTACACCCCGGGGCCCAAAACCGGCGATATGCCGGTTTTGCTTTTCGTCGTCATCCAGGCGCTTCGTCATCTCATATGCGTCGGAGTAGCCAAGAATGTCAGCCACCTCCATCGCTACAAAGCGCAGGCTTCCGTCATCATCCGCAATCACGGTGACGTTGTGACCATCGAAGACAAATGGTGTGATATTGCTCATAAGTGACTCCCTGTTATGCAGTGATCTTGGGCAGAACTTCAACCCAGCCAGCCTTGCTGGCTCCCATACGAGGGTCCAGGCCTCGCAGCGCACGACTGATGCCCAGCACATCCACAAACTGGTCGCTGAATGGGTGAAAGAGCTTGCCCAGCCGCTCAAGGCGCGTGCTGATCTCCTGCATCTGTGGGACCGGCATCGACCTATCGGCCTCCTCGTCAACGATTTCCCAAACAGCCATCTGGCGCTCGAAGTCCGCGAGGGCTGTGACCAGCTTGCGGCGCGCGGCAATCACCAGTCCGGCGAATGCACCGTCGCGCGCCAGCGTCAGTGCTGTATCCGCCCCCTGCATCTGCGCTTGTCGCTGCACTTCACGGTCCAGCACATCCAGCACCCACTTGCGAAAGTCCTTGGCAACCTTGGTGCGCGCAAACATAGCCAGCAGGTGAGCGCCACGCAGAGAGAAGACTCGCGCATCTTGCTTTCCGGAAGGGGTGGTCAAGTTGACCACCCCTGTCATTTCGCTGGTGAACTCGTCGGCGTGGCGCGCGTAGATCCGCTGGACCGCCTTGTCATCGACATAGCCAAGAGCCCGGCCGATTTCAACAGCCTTCAGCCAAGCCTTGCCTGTGCGCTCCACCACGTTGAACGTGATGTTGTTAAAAGACAGAGCATCTGAGCCCTGTTCGGAACTGGTGATACTTTTTTGTACCTGTACGTTAGAATCTGACATGTCGAATCCTTGTGTGAGAACTTGGTTTTTGACACTCGACGCCTTGGAAGGTAGTAGCTCCAAGGCGTTTTTCTTTGTGGGCTTCGATTTCATCGCTTCTTCTCCGTTCAGTTGCTGTGATTTAAGAATCCCACGCAATCTGGAAATGCAACCCCCTTGCATTTCAGGAACCCTGTGATACAAGCAGCGCGCCCTCTGCTTCCAGGCCTCGCTTGATGAGGTAGAGAATTTCCGCGTTGAGGGTTCGTTCGTTTTGAGCGGCGCGCACTTTCAGTTGCTTGCGGAGCCCGTCCTGATAGAAACGCATCAAGAACTTGTCTGCCGTCAGGCTGGGGCTGGTATTGGGAAGTTCATTCATAGAGTCCTTTCAAAACAAGTCACGGTGACTTATTTATTGAAATTTATGTCACCGTGACTCCTTTGTCAATGGATTTTTAAGTCACAGTGACACTAGCTATACTTTTGCTATGGCAACAGACACACCCACCACTGGCCGCGACTCAGACAAGTTCATGCTGCGACTGCCAGATGGCATGCGTGACAAACTAAAAGCAGAAGCGAAGTCCAACAACCGCACCCTCAACGCCGAGATCGTGGCCCGGCTGGAGGGAAGCTTCGTATCTGGGGCATCGAGTGATCCAAACTTGCACGCATTGGCCTTACGCATAGCCACGCTGGAGCTTGAGTTGGCGGACAGTCGGATGGAGGCGGAAACGCTAGCTATTGACAGCTGTATTGCATCAGGCATCGCACTTGAAGCCATCAAGCTAATCAATAAGCATAAAATTCCGCACACGTTTCCAGAAGACGACATTGCCGAATTAGAAGATGTGTTTGAGATGTCCTCTGAGCGAATGGACTCTGTGGACAAAAGGCAACTCGATGCGCTCACAGAGCAGGCAAATGCTGCTATTGATCGATTGGTGAAGTTAAAAGCCACATCTCTCCCTGATGAGCCACGTCGCTTCCGCTCGAAGCGTCCATCCTCAAAAAAACTCGCCGATCATTAATTCATGCCCATGCAATAGTAAGAACTGACTTTTGCAGCAAAAGCCCGTTGCTGGGCTGAACAAAAAATCAGAGGAACAACATGAGCCTTGACCGAAAGTTGCAACGCACTCTTTTGCAGAAACTTGCTGATCAGTACCCCGCCACTGTTAGTGTTCAAGGCTGGGAGGCCGAGTTATCGGGGAGCGCAGTGAACCTAGCCTATTTGCACGAGCACGGCTTATGCGAAGCAAAGTTCTCGCAAGCACTTTCTGACAAAGCTCCGCGGGCGTTTTCAGCTAGGGCTACCGCAAAGGGCATGGACTTTCTGGCAGACGATGGCGGTTTGTCAGCAATCCTGGGGGTCGTGACGATCAAACTCCACGACGACACCATCAAATCTCTGATTGAAAGCAAAATTCTTGAGTCGGACCTTCCGGAACCCGAAAAGAAGCGATTTCTTGATCAACTTCGCGAGCTGCCCGGCGAAGCTACAAAACACCTCGTGCTAAAGCTTGTGGACCTAGGGCTCGAGAAGGCTCCGGCAGCCATCGAGGTTATCGGCAAGGTTTTGATGGGGCCGTGACCTCCAACACGCCAACCGGGCTTCCACGTCTCGTGAACAGAAAACAGCACAGGTAGGCAGCGACTAATGCTTGATGGATAAGCCCCACAGACTGATCCAATCGAGCCCCTCACGAGGGGCTTTGCTCTATCAGCGTCTGGTCAATAGCGCGGCAACCACCTGAGCTAGCACACTTGGCTGCGGTGGACTGGGAGCAACAAGCGGCGGCTCATCGCCCTTTAGTGACTCGGCCAACTTCTGATTCTCGAGCCTGAGCTTCTCAATCTGTAGTTGCAAGATCTCTAGCTGCGCCTTGTTTTGTGCATCAGTGAGTGGCTGAATTTCTTTGTGCCATTTCCAGAAGCCATAACCTATTCCAACGACCGCGAAGCCAAGTAGGCCGCTGAGAACATTGGTCAGAGTCTTCTTGTCAGCCTTTGCAATTTCGATCCGCCTCTGCTTCAACGAAAGCATGAGCTCTTGCTCATGGCTCCTGCTATCCAGCTTCTTGAGGGATTCAACTTCGGGTAGGTTTGTGTAAACAACCTCATTTGCCGCATTGTGCAAAGTAAGGGCTGCCCATACTGCGAATATCGCGGCCACCAGCGAAAACAGCGCGATGAATTTATAGATGTTGTCCGTTGGAACAGGAACTCGATCAAGCATTCTTAACTACCTACCAGTTGAGTTTGATCCAAATGCCACTAGCGGCGTCCACGACTGCGGGTGTGTGGACGCACATAAGTTCCGTCCTTGCGGTAATAACCTCGCACATTCACAGAACCGCAATAGCCAGTTACGCAGGGAGCCGCACCAGAGCCAGCACCAGGCGTGTAGGTGATCGGTGCAGGATTGTTGTATCGACACCGGGTATGACCTGGGACATATGCCCCATCCTTTCTGTAGTACCCATCGACCCATGCACACGAATTAGCTGCGTAGTTTGCGCGGGCACCGCCAGTTGGACAAATAAACGTCGCAGGGACACTTTCATCATCGCTTGTGACATGCGCCTCGAACGGCGTACAAGCTATGTCCGGCAGGCCGGAATATTCAGCACTTTGCTGCGATGCACACCCCGCAAGAAACAGCATAAAAGCAACCACGATCCATCTTGCCATTCCGCTCCCCAATATTTTTTCTAGATCGATGGTAACAAATGGTTTTCAGTCTACTGAAAGGCTTCTCTCGCACCACTTCCAATATTCTCTATCTCAAAAGGATTAGATATGCCACGCAAAGTCACAGATGCAGAACTCGATCAGCTGGTCGAAATTTTCACTAGAACCCGAGTTCTCAGGCGCGGAGCAGATTCTCAACTCATCGATGGGAGGTACCTGATTCATCCCATAGCTCGAAGTGTCAGACATCACGAAAAATGGGCTGTTTCGATCTATAGAAATGTAATTACACCCGGAAACGATCTTGAGATTGCAGTAGACCCACCTCCTCTAGCTTGGCCAAATGACGATCCAAGGCGGCACCTAGATATTTGGAATTGGCTTGAATCCCAAAGGCACTTGCAGCATCTGCCATCAGGGAATCACGCTCCTAGTCAGAAGGAACACTTCCGAATCGGAGTCAAACTCACCGGAGCACTGGAATTTCTTCAACTTCTGCAACAGCAGCTCTCCATACCTCAAGAGAATCGCCGTTGGTCAGTGCCTTCGTTGCCGATTCAAAAACCTTCCGCGGTTGAACAAACGATCGAAAGAATGCTCAAAACAGTTCAGCAAACCTGCGCGCAAAGCGGACAAATATCTCGCAGTGCTGCCAAAGACAAGCTTTGGCAATTTGCCTCTGAAGATCACTTTAGACAAGTCCTGCAAAAACTCCTTCATGCCACCGAGCTTCGATGTGCGCTTACAGGAATTCCCTTAGACCCCAATGTTACCGAAGGCGATCTCACGCCTTCATTGGATCGAATTGATTCGACTGAACACTATCACCCAGACAATGTCCAGATTGTTGCCAGATTTGCGAATCGCTGGAAGAGTGCCGATACAGATGAGAATTTCAAGACACTCCTAGAGCTCATCCGAATGCATCGATCATGCCCCTGACGATCGACTAACAGATCGCGGATGATGATTAGGATCGACTCTGGCAGCCCATTGCCGCAGCACGCGCACTAAAACTGCGCACTGGCTGAGGTTTTCGCCCAGCCGAAACACTGGCTGCGATGCGATTGATGGCCGCTTGTGGCGGTTCAATGCGGTCCGCTAGGCCCAGCTCAATGCCCTTGCCACCAAAGTACACCCCCGCTTCGGTACCGCGCACCGCGGCCACTGTCAGGCCACGATTGCGGGCCACCAGCTCCGTGAACTCCGCATAGTTTTGCTGTACCAGCTCGTTCAGCCACTGCGCGGCTTCTGTACTCAGCGGAGCATCACTGGCCAGGTCCGCCTTGCGGGCGCCGGCAAAGATGGTGGTGACTTTAATGCCCTGCTCTTCATAGCGCTTGCTCATGTCCACGTGTCGCGCGATGACGCCGATGGAACCCACACCCGAGGATTTGCTGAGCACGATCTCGTTGGCCGCGCTGGCCAGACCGTAGGCTGCTGAGTAGCAGGAGAAGTTCACGATAGCCGTGATGGGCTTGATGGAGCGGGCCGCAAAGATCTCTTCTGCCAGGTCGGTCATGCCGGTGGCTGAGCCGCCAGGGCTGTCCACATCCAGCGCGACATGCTCCACAGCATCATCAGCCAGCGCGGCCTGCAGCTGGGTGCGAATGCCTTCGTAGCTAGTCATGGTGGTGCACATGTCCATGTGCGCGGAGCGCGAGACCAGGGCGCCATGAATGGGCAGGACATAGACACCGCTTTCACGGGCGGCGTTGAGGCGGCGCTCTGCCGGAGAGATGGCGTTGACTGGCTCGTCATCCTCCATGGCCATGACCTGACCGCCAGGGTTGAGGTTGACGATGTTCAGGTTCATCGCCTGGTTGGCCCAGTTCACAGCCATGTCCAGCCAGTCTTCACGCACCATCTGCGGAGTGTTGAAGATCATGCTGGCGATGCGAGGAAAGTTTTTCATGTCAGGGCCTTCTGGATATCGCGGACTTGCTCGTCCGATGCATCAGTGAGTTTTTCGGGCATCTGCGTGTCGGCCCCGACCATATTCAGGGGCTGCAGGTACACATCGCCGCCGGTGACTGGTGGCAGGTTTTCCAGGCGACGAATGTCGTTGACCGACAGCCAGCCCCATTGGCGCGCCACGGCGTAAGCCTTGAAGCGCGCCTCCTGGTTACCGCGCAGCAGGCCGCCGATGTTGAACTCGATGTAGTAGCGGCTTCGCTCAGAGGGCAGCAGCAGATCGCGCTGCAGCGCCTGCTCATGACGGCGAAGCCATGGCATCAGGGTGTAGATCACGAACTGGATCTGGAGGTTTTCCACGTTGTTGTACGTGGCGGCCTCCATCATCCCGACCATGGGTGGCGGCATCTTGTAGATGCGAGTGATGTCCACCGCGGCCAGCTTCAACGCGCCGATCAGCTCCGCGTCCACGTTGTTCATGGACAGGGCTTTGAAGGTCATGCCCTCTTGCAGCAGCGCCACCTTGCCTGCATTGGGCGCCCCCCCGAACTTGGCCTGCCAGTTGTTGGTCAGCGCATCAATGGCGCTTTGTTCCTTGATGGCCGCGGCTTCCTTAGGGCGCTCCAGCACGCCGGACAGCGCGGTGCCATGTAGGAAGGACTTGCCGCCGTACTCCTCCAGCGCCAGCGCATAGCCAATGCTGTTGGCGTGCAGGGCGATGGGCGAAAGGCCGGTGTACTTGTCCAGCGATACCCAGCGCACGTGGTGAACAAAGCGCGCAGGCACCGGCTCCTTGCCATCAATCGAGTAATACGGCTTGAGGTCCGGGCCCTTGAACACCTGAACATCGCCCGGGTTGAGCGGGATCAGCGCCGTGGGGTTGCCGCGGCCGTCGCGCTCAATGAAGCTGTAGGCGTTGCCGCGCAGCCCCAAAGCCGTTTGCGCGTACTCACGCGACTCGAATGGCGTCTGCCAATCATTGGGAGCGAACTTGAGCAGCGCATAGGCCGGATGGGCATCTGCAGACTTGCGGGAGCCGTCCTCCAGGCGCTCGAACACTTCGAGCGGCAGTTGAGCCACAGACTCGGCCAACAGCGACACACAGTTCTGCAGCACAGGCAAAGCCAAGGCCGTCTGCGGCGTAACCAGCTGGCCGGCAGCCGATTGCTTGGAGCCACCAAGTATGGATGACAGCCAGCCAACACGGGCGCCCGCCTGCTCGGCGGTTTCTCTTTTGTTGAACAGCATCAGCTCATCCGATCAATGGCAACGCCTGCAACCAGCAGCAGGCAACCGCCCACCATGGCCGCGACCGCCAGAGAGAAGTGCGCGGCAATGCCGGCCAGCAAACAGACAAAGCCCACCACCATGAATGCCAGGCCCACGAGCTCGCGGGTAATGAGGTTGAGGAGGTTTTTCATGGGCGTGAAGGAGAGGCCACCAGGGGCCAATCCCAGGCGACGGGAACAAAAAAAAGCCACCCGAGGGTGGCAACCACGAAAGGACAGTGGTAAATCAGTGAAGCGGCAGTGAAGGCTGAATCTCAGACTCCAGCTGGAAGATGCGGTTCAGCAGTGGCTGCTTTTCCTTTTTGCGCTCATTCATCAAGTGCGAACCGAATGACGCACGCACCTTGGACTCGACCTCCTGAGCAATTGCGGTTTGCAGTTGCTGCCACAAGCCAAGGCTGGCGGTCTGCATGGAGTCGAATGCCTCGATAACGTCGAGATGGAAATCAGCGTCAATCCACATGGCATATGCGATGACCAGCGTCTTGGATACAAATGTCCCCTGTTCCGCTTGCGAGCCGCCTCTAACAGTCAATACAGGTTCGATGCACTGGACAGTGCATCGCTTTTTCATCGCAGCGATCAAAGCCACAGTCTCGGGTCGCTTCATAAACGAACCTGGCCGCTGGCTTCTAGTTGCCTTTCCTCGAGCCACCGCGGCACGGTGCAGATCGTTAAGACAATATCGGCCGCTGGCATCTTGACGGACGACGATTCTGGATATGGTTAATGGATTCACAGTTGTCCTTTCGCGGTGCGCAAACGAGAAACCGCCTCAAGGGCGGTCTGCTGATTGACTGCTGAGCAGCTCTCGTAATAGATAGGGCCAGCCGATCAAGCTGTCTGGATGGCTAGATGCCGACTCCACTGTCATAGATGCTGGCCTCCTGCTCTGCCTGCTTGCCAGGCATTGCGCGGCCAATCGCCATGATCAGTGCTACGGCTCCGTCAATCTTGTTGTCGTTACCTTGCTTGATGGGGCGCACGATATCGTCGTTGCCGACCAGGTGCTTTCCGATCACATTGCCCATGCACCAGGTCATGAGCGGGTTGCCATCGTGATGAAAGCGCCCGGACATGATGGCCGCCTCCAATTCCTTCATCGGGTCGCTCATGTTGGTGTAGTTTTGGATGATGGTGATCGGAAGCAAGCCTTCGTCATCAAGCTGATGTGCCAAGTTGGTGGCGCCGTGCGGATCCATGGGCGAAGCTTCGACAGGATTGAGCCTTGCAGCATCCTTGGCCTCTTCCAGAATCTCGCGGTAGTCAATCTCGGCACCATCGGTGGTCAGCAGATGGCCTGTATTGACCCACTTCTGCAAGCGCTCGGCCATCCGCCGGTTGTCGCTGTTGTTGACCGTGTCCTCTGGCACCCAGAACCGTGGAGCGATGCTGTAGTAGTGCCGTCTTCCGTCAATGTCGCGCCAGAACAGGCGGGCCATGCTGTTCATGTCCAACTTGCGAGCCAAGTCGAACGACAACACCACCGACTGGCCTTCGAAATCAGCCAGATTCAGCGTTTCATCCTCACACGCCTCCCACTGGGTCATGTTGAAGTAACCGGCTTTAGCCGTTACCCAGAGACCCAGGTGCTTGGTTTTGAAGGTGTTGGTGAAGCGCGCCTGCTGGATGGCCCTTCGCTGCTGGCTTTCCAAGTACTCCTGATAGACCGACACGCCGATATTGGGGTTGGCCTTGGCCAGCACCTTTGGATCTTTCCAGTCATCCTCTGGATCAACGGTCCAGATCCAGCCAAACAACTCGTCGTTGGGAACGGTGCCGTCGAGCATCTCCACCACTTCGCGACGCTTGTCATAGCACGGGCCTTCGATGTTGTAGCCGGCCGTGGTGATGATGAACATCAGAGGCTGTTTGCGCGCGCCCATGCCCGTGAGCATGGTGGTGTAGAGCGCATCACTATCGTGCTCGTGGTACTCGTCCACGATGGAGCATGATGGACTGGCACCGTCACCGGGGTTGCCAATGATGGGCTCAAAGCGGCTGCCATCGCCTGGCTTGTTCAGATTGGAGGCATTGACCTCGATGCCCGCAGCCTCCAGCAACATGGGTGATCGCATTGCCATCAGTCGCGCCGGCCGAAACACCTCCCATGCCTGCTTTTCTGTGGTGGCCCCGGAGTAAACCTCGGCGCCAAACTCGTTGTCGGCCGCAAACATGGCCAGACCCACGCCGGCGGCAATGACGCTCTTGCCGTTCTTGCGATTGACCTCCCAGTAGCTTTCACGAAAGCGGCGAAGACCATCCTTCTTGCGCTTCCATCCAAAGGTGCAAGCCAAACCGAACTTCTGCCACGGCTCAAGGGTGATCAACTGGCGCTTGAAGCCCCATTCGCCCTTGGTGTGTGGCAGCAGCTCGATCAGAGCAATCTTCTTCTGCGCCTCCTTCGCATCAAACTCGTAGGGGTAGGTCTTGCTTTTGCTGGCCAGCAGATCATCCAGATGACGCTGGCAGGCCTGCCGGACATATCGACATGCAGGAACCTTTCCTGCAATTACGGCCTTGGCGAACTTGTTGACTGCATCCACCGCCGGATATTTAGCCATTGATGACCCCTGCAAACGGGTTGTCGCTCTGCTTCTTCTTGCCTGTCCCCATCATTCGCTGTCGACTGGACGGGTCCAGCCCCAGCATTCCGCCATAGCTGGCCATCATGGCCGTCGCCTCTTTGAGGGCTGTCGCTGCGGGGTTCTTGATCACGCCACCCATGGCTCCAGAGACCGTCACTCCGTTCTGGGCGATATCCGCCTGGGCCATCCGAAACTGGTCATAAGCGGAGCAGTACACCTCAAGGTTCTGAATATCTGTCGCCGCCAAAATGCGCTCTTTGCACAACTGAGGCGCCACGGCTTCCCAGAGCATCCGGCCGTTGTCTCCCATCCAGTCGGGGCAATCGATATTCAGAACCAGCTCGAAGTCCGGTTCAGCTTGATTGAGAGCACGCTTGCCTGGATTACCAGCTAGCAGCTTCTTTGCCGTAGGTTTGGGGCGACGGCCAGAGCGCCCAGCAGCACCTGCCATCGGGCCTCCAGTTAAATTTCATATTTCGCGGGCGTAAAAATTCGACGAACCGGTCGGTCTAGAGGGCGGTGGTGCCCTGGTTTCGACCCTCCCCCTCCCCACCCAGAACCACCCAAGCAGCGCGATGCAGCCCGCATGCGAAGCGATCAGGTCAGAATTGAGGTGAACAAGCCCTGCGACTCCCGCGCCGTTTTAACGGCGTGGCAAGCCCTGCAGATCGCCTGCAGGTTTTCTCTTGCGTCCATTTGCTCTCGGGTCCAGCCCAACCGCTTTGCCTGGGCCTTCGAGACAATGTGATCGACCTCTTGCGCGCCCGACACCGCACCGAGCTTGAGGCATGGCTGGCACAAGCACGCATCGCGTTGCATGACCCACTCTCGAATCTTCTGCCACGCATAGTCATAGCCACGCGACTTGGCCGAGCCTCGCCCCGGATGATTCCAGCCACTGGCTTCGGACTGGTGCTCATCGCAAAAACCCGAGGACGAGCGCGACAGGGTATTGCAGCCTCGATGGCGACAAGGCTTGTTAGGGCGCTGAGGCATTACCAACCCGTCCCTGATGCTGCACCGCCTTTTCGATGCACATCCCCGCAAAATACCCAAGGGATAACACCTAGCAACCTCCTGCACCAGAAGATCAGAATGGAATCACTCACCAGAGACTCCATCCAGAGAGAGATCACAACTGAAGTTCATTTACACCCTCGTCTATCGGCAAGTTTCAGTGAGTCAAGGGCCTACCTAGTAGGCCCTTTCTGTTTTTGTCACAGACATAGGTGCCGCCACCGAGTGATCCGCCCCTACTGCAATGTGCGTGATCGTCGGGCGTGCTAGGTGGTAGCGAACCGTGAATAAAAAGCCGCCGAGGCGATCAAACAAGTGCCCGCGGCACAGCGATAGGGAACACAAATCGTCTTGGACGGAATGTTGGCACATCCACCTACACCAACACACTGCTAGCAAGCACCCAATTGATAGTGAGCCTTCACACCCATTCAGGAGAAGTCAATGAACTCAACCTATCAATACTTAGGGTGCATCGATGCTTGTAACGCCTGCATCACTGCATGTAATGCTTGTATTGCCGAGTGCCTTAAAGAGCAGGACGTGAGTCCCATGGCTGGTTGCATTGCAATGAACATGGATTGCGCGGCCGTATGCGCACTGGCTTCAGGCGCTATGGCTCGCAACAGTGAGATGGCCAAGCACTTTTGCAAGCTGTGCGGCGAGATCTGCCTAGCATGTGCCAACGAATGTGAGCAGCACCTTCGCGAACATACCAGGAGGTGCGCAATTGATTGCCACGCTTGTGCCAAGGAATGTCATGCGCTGATCAATTGACCAATGCCGATTGCAAAAAGCCCCAGCGATTAGGCTGAGGCTTTGTAAATTTTGGACGCAGTTACCCCGGTCCGCTTCGTATTCTGCCAAAAAAATGTGAAGCGTCAAGCATCAGAGCACGCCTTTTGTGATGAGGCCGCGCGTCAGAATATTGCGTGCCTCCAGCAGCAGCACCTGTAGCTCGTCACGTTGAGTGGGCAGACGCGGGCTGCTCCAGACCTGGGCGCGGCAAGCCAGGTTGCGCGCAATGAAAGAGATGGCTGTACGGTGTGGCTGCGGGATTTCGTCGATCACAGCGTCCACAGCTTCCAGGTCCGCAACCTCCCACGCGCCGCCACCTCCTGGGCCAAGGCTGCAGGACACCGACCTATTCCCGTAGCCAGACCCCACTTTGGTGTTCGAGCACCACTGGTGCCACTCTTGCAGGATCTCATTCACTACGCTACTGGCTTGACCAATGTCAATCTGCTGTGTTGCTGTGCTGCTCAATGCTCGCTCCTGATTGTTTTGATCTTCCGCCTGTGGCTGGTCTTCAAACCACCTCGGCAATGAAGCCGGCCACAGGCCCGCCTTCAGAACCAGCTCGCGCGTAAAGCGCCCGGCCTCCAGGCCGTACTCACGGTGGGCCTCGCGCCCTCCGCTCTCCAGCAGTCGATAGTTGTCATAGGCCACATGGCAGCCTTCAACGCCAGGCCGGCTGCAACAGAGCGGGAAGCCCGTGCGGTCGTCCGTCTTCATGCCAAGGCCCTTGCCGTAATTGAGGTGGGCATGCTGGCTGTAACCCTCAGTGCCACACCACATGCAAGGCAGCTGAGCGACCAGCCGGCGGTAGGGCTCGCTCTCGATCGCCTTCTCCTTGCGCACTGCAATCCCAGTGGATCCGGCGCCAGGGACCATCACCACATTGACAGGCACCATCTCAGCCGTTGCACGGGCACTATCTAGCTGGCGCTGGGCGCGCTCCTGCAGCCGTTGCTCACGACTGCCAGCCTGGCCGGGCTCACAGTGATGACCCTCGTCCTGCTCATCGCGGAGCCCAGCGCCAGCCCATGAGCCGCGAGACTTGAAGCCCTTACCGGGCTTGAGTGGGGTACGACGCATCAGCATGTGGATCCTTCTTCCGGCTTCTCGCCGTACTGGAGTTCCAGCGCCAGCTGTGCGTAATGGATCACCTTGCGCAAATCCTCGGCACCGTTCTTGGCCTTGTGCCGGGTTGCGTACTTGACGATGTTTCCCTGAAAGAAGTCCAGACCATTGGCATCGATGAACTCAATCGGCTGGATCTTGCAGTCCTTGTAATGGCTCCCTCCCGCCTGAGTGTCCAGAGCGCTTTTCACCACCATGCCCGCCCCCGGTCCTCTACTGCCACCAGACTTCCGTAGTCGTCGACCACGCAAACCATGCTGCTTCCCACCTGCACCCGGTTGCAGCAGCGGTTCTCCATCCAGTGCTCGATCAGGTAGTGGCCGTCGCTCAGGCGCTCATAGGTCGGCCACACCAGCCGCGTGATGCGCGATGTGCTCGGCGGCTTGCGCTGGCCAGCCAGCGGCACGACCTTGCCAAAGAATGCTGGGTTCAATGCCTGGGTCATTTTTTGACCACCTTCACTTCCAGGCCCAGCAGCGCCTTCATCAGGTGCCGCTTGAGCTTGAATTCAGAGGTCTCCACGCCCTTCACATCCTCAATCACCTCGATGCCCTTTTCCATGTACACGAAGTCAGCGATGTAGCGAATGGCGGGCCGGGCGCGCGCAGCGCCAGCAAACTTCACCGATGGGACCATCTCGAACACCACCTGCCGGCGCAGATCGCTGATATGGCCGCCACGCTGCAGCATTTTCAAGTGACCCCAGCGGTTCAACTCAGCCAAGCTGTCGAACTTGGTGCCGTCTCCAGTGACAACCTTCCTATTGCCGTACTTGTGGCCAGAACGCTTTGCGAACATCAATGCACACCCTCCTGCTGCCTACGCTTGTTCAGACCCAAGGCTTCTTTGGCATCCTTCAGGGCGCGATAGCTCACGGTTTTGTCGCCGGCATCCGCGCGGGCCAGAATCTTCCGAGCCCAGTCCTTGCCATCACCATGGGCCACGATGGACACATCGAGGCGCTGGAACTTGGGCGCTGGCAGCGCCAGCAAGCCGGCCTCTTCGGCATAGGTCTTGCGGGGCGTCGCCGCTTTGCACAGGGCCTCAAACTGCGGCAGGCTGGGCGGAAACTCAGAGTGATAGTCGGCAATGCGGTCGGCTGCAGCTTCGATCACCTCCGGCGCGTATTTGCGCAGCGCAGCACCCCAGACCTTGAGCGCAGCCAGCATGCCGATGTCTTGCCCGTCATCGTCCAGAGCACCGGAGCCGAACTTGCTCAGGAAAGCGGTGCCGTAGGAGCCCTGCATCAGCA